>PWGT01000120.1 GCA_003554535.1 Syntrophomonadaceae bacterium
AAAACCCGCTTTTTGCATGGCTGCCTGACAAGAAGCAGCCATTTTATCTTCCTCTCCACTTAAACTTGGTATTTGCACAAATTTAGACGTGAGCTCTGCTATCTCATCTGCTGAAACAACATTGCTAAAAATATCTTTCATGGATTAACACTCCACTTTATTCATCTGTTGCATCTACTTCAAATCGGCAGCGATCATTGGGTTGAGTCAAAATTTTAGGCATTTCCAGCTTTATTTTATCCCAGTAAGTCTGCCACATAGCATGGTGAAACTCTTCGCAATATAGCAACCCCATATCCACCATGCCAATTCTTTCCCACATATCATAAAGCGTACATTCAAAAACCTCTGAAGCCCACTCCCTTTCACCGGTTTTAAAGCGATGGCTTTTCAACATATTGGTGTTGGGCATATCGTAGTGTTCAAAGAGATTTTTTAAATTTATTTCATAACCTTGCTCCTGGTGAGCCTTTCTTAAATTTTCACCCCGCCATTTTCCATACTTCCGGGTTCCTTCTCTTATAGCTTCTTCACCTTTTTCTCCGAACGTATCTATAACTTCTTTAGCTAGGTGAGCGTACAATGATGCATAAAATCCACCCAGGGTTTTAACAGCCTCTTTTAGTTTTTCTATTTCATGGTTTGCTTCTGTATGTTTTGTTTCTGACATCGCTATAACCTCCACAAAAAAATTACATTTAGTGCTTCAGGGCGTAACACAATGCTACGCCCTGAAGCTGTTGCTTTAACCAAACTAAAGTTTCTTTCTATTCCAAGATCCATTCATTCCAGCGCTCTTCTAAGGCTTCACGCTGCTCTCCACCCCAAAAAGCTTCATCGTAAATTAACTGCTTTTCAAAGTTGTGAGGTGCAGTATTGAGTTCTTCAGCTACTTCTTCGTCCATATAGTCAAATGCTTTTTGGTTGGTGCCGCCATAACCAAATTCTTCGCCGATTTTTGCTTGAATTTCGGGCTTGCACAGGTAATTAACCAGGTGCATAGCCAAATTCCTGTTTGGCGCGTCTTTCGGAACTACAACAGAACCAAAATGCAACAGGCCCTGGTTGTAGGTATAGTCGACGGAAGCACCTTCCTCAATCACAGTATTCAGGCGGCCATCCCATGCAGAGGCCATGACTACTTCGCCGTCAGCTAACAACTGAGCCGGCTCGGCAGCGCTATCCCACCATACGGCAACATGATCTTTTATTTCATCCAGTTTTTCGTAAGCCCGATCGATTTTTTCATCATCAAGGGGATAAATCTCATCTTTATCCATACCGTCTGCCAATAAAGCTATTTCAAGGTTTGCTGTTGTTTCATTAATCATAGCCCTCGGGCCGGGAAACTTTTCAACATCCCAAAAGTCTGCCCAGTCCTGGGGTCCTTCTTCACCAAGTTCATCGGTATTCCAGCCTAGAACGTTGGAATAAGTATTCCAGCCAATACCTAAACCATCTGCTACGATGTAATCATCGTCAATTCCCTCGGTGTCGATAATGTCAAAATCAAGAGGTTGGAGATGATCTGCCAACCTTACCGGTGCTCCACCACCAACATCAACAGCATCCCACTCAACATGGCCTGCTTCAACCATAGAGCGCAGTTTGCCGTAATCAGTGGGGCTTACGGAGCGAAATTCCACGCCATATTCTTCGGAAAACGGCTCCAGCACAATATCTTCAATCATGTCCTGCCAGGACCCACCCCAGGAAACAAATACCACCGGGCCCTCTTCCAATTCCTCTTCCGGTTCAGGTGCTTCTTCTTCTGGGTCTGCAACATCTTCTTCTGGTTCTACAGCCTCTTCTTCAGGAGCACATCCTCCAAAAATCAGAGCAAAACTAAAAACCACCATCAACATCAAAATTAGCCACTTAGACTTAAACATTTTTTTACCTCCTAAAAGTTTTTCCCCTTTAATAGTCTTCTTTATTTAGAAATAACCTTCTGAATACCCGAAATAGACTCACCTCCCTGTTTTATTTTTCCAGGACACGGCCCGGCCAAACATTTACCTCTTCTCCCTTATTAATTACCTGCACACCATTTACAAAAACATGGGTTATACCTTCAGGTTCTAAATGAGGGTTCTCATAAGATCCTGTATCTATAATGCTGCTTTCATCAAAAACTGTAATATCTGCCTGGTAGCCCTCTTTTATAAAACCGCGATCTTTTAATCCCAGGATTGATGCAGGATGGCTGGTTATCTTTCTAACAGCTTCAGGTAAAGTTAAAATTCCCTCATCTCGCACATATTTACCTAGAAAACGAGGGTAAGTGCCGTATAACCTTGGATGAGGCTTGCTGGAAAATATACCATCCGTGCCCAGGGTAGCCAGGGTATGAGTTAATACTTTTTTCAAGTTGTCTTCACTTCCATAATGGCTGATCATCGTAACATCCAGCTTTTCATCCAGCAGCAAATCACAAACAGTATCGATTGGATTTTTGTTCACCTTACCAGATATTTCCTTAATAGAAAGACCCTCCATCCATTTGTTCTTTTCACTTGATAAAGAACAAACTACTATCTTTCCCCAACCAACAGATATAGACCTGTTGTGCCAAACCTCCAAACCTTTATCAAATTCCCTGTGAATTTTCTCTCTAAGCGCTGGATCTTCAAGGCGCTGCAAACAGGCTGCACCACCTCCTTCTAAAACCCACGCCGGTAAAACCGCAGTTAACACAGTGCTTCCGGCTAAATACGGGTAGCGATCAAAACTAATGTTGTTCTTCTGGCTATAATCCGTGATCATTTCAAGAGCTGGGACAAGATTTTTCCAATTTGCCTGTCCGTAAGCCTGGAGGTGAGAAACATGTAGGTGGGCTCCGCTCTCTCCACAAACCTGGAGCATTTCATTTAACGCTTCTTTTAGGTAAAATCCTTCGTCTCGAAGATGAACAACAAAAATCCCACCATTCTTTTCTACTTCTTTTGTTAGCTCCAACAATTCATTAGTAGAAGCAAAGCTGCATGGCGGGTAGATCAATCCCGTAGAAAGGCCAAAAGCACCTTCATGCATAGCATCGTTAAGAACTGAAGTCATCACATCCATTTCTTCAGCAGAAGCTTTTCGATCGCTCATATCCATTGCGGCCATCCTGATTGGTCCATGGGAAGCTAAAACAGCCACATTGTTTGGAAGAGGGCAACTTTCCAGGGCTTTAAGATAACTGGAAAAAGTATCCCATCCCCATTTTTCATGGCTTAAGGAGCCCAGCAAACCTGAAACAAGTTCAGCTAACATAGTGATATGCTTTTTATTGACTGGTGCAACACCAAGCCCGTCTTGCCCTAGTAGTTCAGTAGTTATTCCCTGCTTGACTTTATGCAGGGCAACAGGTTCCATGAAAAGTTTAAGATCCGAGTGACTGTGCATATCTATAAAACCTGGAGACACAATCAACCCACTTACATCTATAGCTTGCTTACATTTAGCAGGATCTACCTGGCCCACATATTCAATATTTCCATCCTTGATAGCAATATCACCCTTAAAAGGCTGGCTACCGGTACCATCAATTACATTGCCCCCAAGGAGCCCCAGGTCAAACACTTTACCCCTCCAGTCCGTTATCAAAAAGGATTTCTCCATTTATAACCGTGGCTTGAACTTCTAATGAGCTTATCTGCTCATACTTAACTTGAAATATATCATCTGAAAGTATTGCAAAATCGGCTTTTTTCCCTATCTCTAAGGTGCCCTTGAGGTGCTCTTCATAAGATGCATAAGCACCTCCAACTGTATAAGATTGAATGGCTTTTGCCAAAGATAATTTTTCTTCGCCATTTAGCACCGTTCCATTTGCTGTTTTTCTTTCCACCATGGCTTCTATTCCCACAAACGGATTAATATCAGCAACAGGTGCATCGGAGCTGGCTGCATTGGCTATGCCAAAGTTGAGTAAATTTTTCATAGGATAAAAATACCTGGTTCTTTCATTCCCTACCTTGTGATAGCTGGCTTCACCAAAGTGATGAATAAAAACAGGTTGGTGCACAACCACGATTTTTTGTGCGCTTATCCTTTCCAGCAAGTCATGATTTGTCAGGCAGCAATGCTCAATACGGTGCCTGACATGAGGCAGCGGGAATTTATTTTGGGCATTTTCATATGCTTTTAAAGCCATATCTATGGCATGATCTCCAATAGCATGGATAGCAATCTGAAAACCCGAAGAATGATACAGCCAAACCAGCTCGTTTAGTTCATCTTGTGAATATAAAGTAACCCCATAATGATCTGATGTCCCACAATAAGGTTCTTTCAGAGCAGCTGTATTGCCACCAAAACTACCGTCAAGAATTACTTTTATTGCACCGAGGCGCAGGTTTACATCACCAAAACCTGTAAAAAAGCCTGTTTCCCTGATGGTTTCGGCTAAATTTTTGCCGCGCCTTTCGCCGGCTAAAATCATGAGGTATGTCCTTAACTTCAAGTCCCCTGAATTTTTAACTTCCAAAAAAGCCCTGGACTCCGGCCCGCCCAGTTCACCTATCCCTGCATCCTGGCTACTCGTTATACCGTAACTAAGATAAACACTGTTTGCAGCTTTTAATGCATCTTTACATTCCTGCAAATTCGGAGCAGGCAAAAATTGCAGGACCTTATCCATTGCCTTTTCCTTCAAAATGCCATTTTTCACTCCATCTGTAACTCCAACTACACTCGCATCGCAATCATGAAAAAAACCATCACCTAACAATTCAAAGGCTTTTGAATTAATCACACAAGCATGCCCGCAGGTGCGTTTTAAAAATACAGGATGGTGTGGACTTACCTCATCTAAATCCCATCTTGTGGGCACACGTTTTTCAGTAAGTTTCATTTCATCGAAGCCTCGTCCGATAATCCATTCACCTTTTGCTAATGTAGTTGCTTTTTCTTTAACCAGACCTTTAATCTCTTCTATGGAAGTAACTTTGTCAGCTCTGGCATCCAGTTGGTTAAGGAACAAACCATATCCCAACATATGATTGTGAGCTTCGTTAAAACCAGGCAACAAACTTTTTCCCTTTAAATTGATCAGTTTAGTATCCGGCCCTGATAAATAACAAATATCTTTGCTGTCGCCAAGCGCCATGATCTGGCCATCCTTAACGGCAATAGCTTCATATATAGTTAAATTGTTGTCTGCAGAATAAATTGCACCGTTAAAAAGTATTAAATCCGGCGTAAACACTTAAACACATCCCTTTATTATTACTCCGCAAGTGCAAGCATATTTTCTTTCTTATAAACCACCTGTACTGTATCTCCTACCGCAAACTGTTCTTGAGCAGATGGGTTTAAAACTTTTACATTTATTTCTTCATCTTCACTAATCTTTAAAACATATTTGATACTGTCTCCAAGATAGATAACTTCTTTTATTGTTCCTGTAATGTGCATTTCATTATCATCAGCCTTGCTTTTCACTTTCATGCTTTCAGGGCGTATCACACATCTTACCGGTTCTCCGTTCCGTAAGTTGCCGCGCAGGGTAGCTTCAATTTTTTGACCGGCGCTTAGTGTGATAAACACATCTTCACCTTGAACAGCATCGATTTTTCCATGCAGGAAATTTGATTCCCCTAAGAAATCTGCAACAAAGTGGTTGACAGGCCTGTCATAAACCTCTGATGGTGGACCTTCCTGGAGAAGATTTCCATGGTCTAATATAGCTATTGAATCAGACATCACTAAGGCTTCTTCCTGATCGTGGGTAACATAAATTACCGTTATACCAAGAGCTTTCTGTATTTTTACCAGCTCCAGCTGCATATGTTCACGTAGTTTTCTATCCAGGGCACCTAATGGTTCATCCATTAATAAAAGGGGTGGATTAAACACAACAGCTCGAGCTAAAGCTATTCTTTGCTGCTGCCCACCACTTAATTGATTGATTTTTCTTGACTCATAACCCGACAACTTAACCATTTCCAGGACATCCGACACTTTTTCGTTAATCACATTCTTTTCAAACTTCCTCATCTTCAATGGAAAGGCAATATTTTCGTATACAGTCATATGAGGGAAAAGAGCATAATTTTGAAATACCATGCCAATGTTCCTTAAATGAGGCGGCTTGTTGACAATAGACTTCCCGTCTACCTGTATATCGCCCTGGGTCGGCTCAACGAAGCCAGCTATACTCATCAGAACAGTTGTCTTTCCAGAACCACTTGGCCCCAGCAAAGTAATAAACTTCCCGCTTTCGATGTCAAGGCTCACATTATTTGCAGCATAAATGTCTCCATAAACCTTATACAGGTTTTCTATTTGGACATCCGCCCCAACTTTCTTTTGTTCTCTAATTGCAACACTCATAAAATATCACTCCTATAATCCGGGTTTCATCAATTGTTTTGCTCTACTTGTTTATCCTTCTTTCTAATTTTGGACAATTCGTAGATGGCAAACAGTATTATGTAGACCATAATGATTATACTTGATGCGGCAGCAATAATCGGGGTCATCTCCATTCTAATTCCTTCCCACATTTTTATAGGAAGAGTAGTTGCATCCACTCCCGACAAGAAAAGGGAAAGGACGATTTCATCATAAGAAACGATAAAAGCGAAAAACGCTCCCCCAATTATTCCAGGTTTAATTAAAGGAAATGTAATCCGCCGAAAGGTTTCCAATGGATTAGCACCCAGGTTTCTAGCAGCCCATTCCAGGTTTCTATCCAGGGTTTGATAGGCAGCTGAAACATTGATAATAACGTAAGGCAAAGCCCTGACGGTGTGAGATAAAGAAATACCCAGCGGGGTTCCGACAAGACCCCAGGGAGCAAATAATCCATAAATCCCAACAGCCATAACTACCAGGGGAACTATTAATGGAGAAATAAGGTACCCCATCAGGTATTCTTTTCCTTTAATTTCAGCGCGGTTTAGACCAGTCGCTGCCAGTACTCCCAGTATTGTTGAAAATAAAGCAGTTGTTGCTCCAACCCGCAAACTTAGAAGGATAGACCTAACCCATTCAGGATCTGAGAAAAAGTCCTCAAACCAGCGCAAACTCAAAGTCTCCGGAGGAAACTGCAAATAAGAAACCTCGCTAAAAGACAGGGGGAATACTATGGCAATCGGAAAAGCAATAAACGCAAATATCAAACCACAAATAATGTAATATATAATTCGAGCTACTTTCATATCTGTTTACCACCCCAAATATTACTCAGTCCAAACCATTTGGCCGCTACGCCATATATTAGCAGTGTAATTGCCAGTAGAACGAAGGAAAGTGCCGAGCCAAATCCCCAATTAAGAAATTCTCTAACCTGGCTTTCGATTAAAACAGAAATCATAATATCCCCTCGTCCGCCCATTAGGGCTGGTGTAACAAAGAATCCCAGGCACATTACAAAAACTATAAGTGAACCCGCAGCAGCTCCTGGAAAACTTAATGGTAAGAAAATCCTTAAGAAAGATTTTACTGGATGAGCTCCTAGATTTTGGGCAGCCTTTAAAAGGTTTTTATCAATACCCGACATGTTAGCTATTAAAGGAAAAATCATAAAAGGCAACAAAACGTGAACTGTACCAACCAGCAAACCAAAACGATTAAACATCAACGAAAGCGGTTGTTCCACGAGGCCAAGATCCATAAGAAACTCATTTACAATTCCTCTTCGTTGTAATATAACTATCCAGCTATAAGCCCTGATCAAAACACTGGTCCAAAAAGGCAATAAAACCAGGATCATAAGCCGGTTACCTATTTTGCTTCCCACTGATGTGATTAATGCAGAAACGGGATAGGCCAGAAGTAAACAAAAGAATGTGATTTGAGCGCTAATGTTTAAGGTGTTTACTAAAACTCTCAAATAGACTCCTTCAGTAAACACCCGTGAATAATGCTCCAGTGTGAACTGGGGATCAAAAAAGCTCAAATAGAGAAGACGTATCAGGGGATAGATGAAAAAGATCAAGAGAAATAGAACTGCCGGAAGGCATAATAAAAGCATCCTCTTGTTTGTACTTAAGCCCCCTAAGCTTTGAGCAAAATCAGCAAGTTTATTTTTTGTTGCTCCATAAGTATTGCCGGTCATTTTAAATCTCACCTACCTTCCCTTGCTAGGTTAACAAGGTCTTTTAAAGCTGCTGCTGCAGCAGCCCGCGGGTTTGATTTTCCGCCAATCACGGTAAGCTCCCCGAGAGTATCTGTTTCAAAATGAATTGCCTTGGTAGTCCCATCAACAGATGCCAAAACATGCTCCGCCTCAATAGGGACTGGAGCAACCGAAACATTTACTTTGCCCTGGTCATGCTTACCCCCTGACTCAGCAATAATGCTGCTTTCCCCTACCAACTTAACTACTTTACCTTCGCTGGAAGCCTTCTCTAAAACTTCTGGATCTATCCTGTCTATCCCGGAAACCGGTATATCTTTCATCGACAGGGTAGTGCCATAAATAGCATTGCTTAAGATTACTATCTTGGCAGCAGTATCCCAGCCTTGAACGTCCAAGTCAGGCTTAGGCTCAGCTATTCCCAGATCTTGTGCTTCCTTCAATGCAGTATCATAATCGACTTTCTCCTGGGACATCTTAGTTAAAATGAAATTTGTTGTTCCATTCAAGATCCCTTTGATACTATTAATTGTTGCGCCCGCCAGGCAATATTCAGCCATATCAATAGTAGGCAAGGCTGCTGCTGTAGCCCCAGAAAACTTAATCACTAAACCTCTGGATTTAGACAGCTCCATAAGGCCGGAAAAATCTTTTACCAGGGCTCCTTTTGTGAGAGTCACGACATCCATTCCATTTGCAATCGCTGTTTTAAAGTTTGTCAGCCCTGGCTCGCCGGTTTGCAAATCTGTTGGAGTCGCTTCAACCAGGATGTCTGCCTGCGAGTTTTCTATAATTCGCCAACCTTCAAGACCATCTTGCCCTATCCCGGGAAATGATGAAGCCCAGGGTTGCTGACGTGAGTAATCACAAACAGTATCCAGCTCGAGAGGAGAAGATGAGACCAGTCCACCATCTGAGCATGAAACCGCAATTAGCTCAATATCCAAGCCATATTTGCCCTGTAACATTTCGCGCCGTTCAATTAATAGCCTTATGAAATGGCGCCCCACATTTCCCAAACCTGAAAGGCATATTTTAACTTTCTTCATTTTAAACCCCTACTTTTTCAAATATCTTCTTCATTTCTTCCCTGTTTTGATCTGAAAGGTCAATTAATGGTTTCCTTACCTTGCCGCCATAATATCCCACCAGATCCATAGCAGCCTTTAATCCGGCTATACCCCAGCGGGAGGTAACAGCAGCATTTGCTTCCAGGATTTGAAGCTGCATGTTTTTAGCTTCTTCATACTTACCTTTATTAAACAAATCAATGATTTGAAAGCATTTACCCGGCAATACGTTAGCTACAGCCAGGGTCCCTCCGGTAGCCCCGAGACAGAGCGAAGCATATAAGAAACTACCAGACCCGGCAAAAACAGAAAAACCGGAGATAGAGTCAGATATTATACTGGCTATCTGGACAATGTTACCGGAAGAATCTTTGATTCCAATAATATTAGGGTGTTTTGACAACTCAGCAACCAGGCCGGCTGACATATTTACCCCTGTATTCCTCGGCATGTTGTAGAGAATTACAGGTACCCTGGAAGCATCTGCTACCTCTGTAAAAAAAGTTTTTAATGCTTCATCTGTCATACTACCCTTGTAATATGACGGGGTCAGGACTAAAGCAGCATCAATTCCTGCTTCAGCGCATTTATTCGTTAGCCTGATAGTGGCCCGCGTAGATTCACATCCGGTGCCGGCAACAACCGGTTTTTCAGAAGGGTAGTTCTCTCTAACAAACGCAGTCAGCTCAACCTTTTCATCTTCATCCAATAAAACAAATTCACCATTCGACCCCAAAACTACAAGGCCATCTAACTCGCTCTTTTCCCACCTGGCCAGGTTACCCTTAAGTTCTTTGTAAGCAATTTCCCCATCTATAAATGGCGTGGGAATCGGTGCATAAATACCTTCCATTTTCATGATCTTGTCAATACCTCCACATGTTTATTCATAGGTCCGTGCTACAGCGGAAAGAGCTTCTTCAACCGAACACTTATGGCCCATAGGCTGCATTATTTCACCAAGTGCTTTTATTAAGCGCTCCACATTCTGCTTCTGGGATCCGTGGCCCATCAGGCCAACTCTCCATATATTCCCCTTAAACGGGCCCAACCCGCCCCCGATTTCAATCCTGTAATCCGCACGTAATTTTTTCCTAACATCTGCGTCATTGATTTCATCTGGAATTTTAACCGCGTGGAGACTGGGCAGTCGATATGATTCAGGGGTTAACATTTGAAGGCCTAATGCTTCAAACCCATTTACCAGGGCTTTGCTGTTCAACTTATGCCGATCAAACCTTTGCTGCAGGCCTTCTTCTTTAATTAGTGATAATGCTGCGTATAAAGCATAGATCATGTTTATCGGTGCAGTATGGTGATAAAAGCGCTCTTCTCCCCAGTACCTGGTCAGCATAGTCAAATCAAGGTACCAGCTTTGAACGGGGTGTTTTCTAGATTGAAAAACAGATAATGCCCTATCATTTAAAGTCAGGGGGGCCAAACCAGGGGGGCAACTCAGGCATTTCTGAGTTCCACTGTAAACAACATCCAAACCTCTGGCATCAACACTTACCGGTATGCCTCCCAGGGAAGTAACAGTATCCACTACTATTAAGGCATCATTTTGGTGAGCCAGTTCAACGATTTGCTCTAATGGCTGCAAAACACCTGTTGAAGTTTCAGCATGCACTATACCTACAATTTTTACATCTTTATTGGCATCCAGGGTTTTTTTAACATCATCCGGATCAATAGGGCTGCCCCAATCCGCTTCCACCTCTATTACTTGCGCACCACAACGAGAAGCAACATCAGCCATTCGAGTTCCAAAAACACCATTCACGCAAATAACAGCTTTATCGCCGGGCTCTAATATATTGACCAGGGCAGCTTCCATACCGGCGCTTCCAGTGGCTGAAATTGGAAGGGTAAGCTGGTTGTTTGTTTCAAAGACATACTTTAACAAATCCTTGGCCTCATTCATGATATCCATAAATTCCGGGTCCAAATGGCCAAGTGTGTTCCAGCTCATGGATTTTGAAACACTGGGGTGAATGGGACTGGGTCCGGGTCCTAATAGTAGAACCTCTTTAGGTTCTTCATATTTCACTGTCAATACCTCCAATATTATAAATAATGTAAATTATAAAGTTTGCGCTGCCTTTTCAATCCTGCCCATGGCTTGCTCCAGGTTTTCATATGAACTTGCGTAGGAAATTCTAAGGAAACCTTCTCCAAATGATCCAAATGCTGACCCCGGAACCATAGCCACACCGTGGTTAATAAAATGGTAAGCTGCTTCCTCTGA
>PWGT01000007.1 GCA_003554535.1 Syntrophomonadaceae bacterium
TATGAAATTATATAATATATCTTAGCAAGAAAAAGTAAAGACAAGATATGCGCCTGTAGCTCAGGGGATAGAGCAGCGGACTTCTAATCCGTTAGTCGGGGGTTCGAATCCTCCCAGGCGCGCCACTTTTAATGGATCAGGCAAGGGGACGGTTCCTCTGCCTGTCCCCTTACTCCTTATACTTTGATCAATAACTATTTTTTTCGTTTATTTCCACGTAGCATTACATGATCAGTTCCAGATGTACTCAGTTCTCCAAGCCGTCTTGGTATTGACTACAACTCCTCACGTTCTTTCCGAATCAATTTTAGGTTTTCACTTTAAATGACCTGGGAATCCTAAAATTCTTTTTTCGATCCACTCTGTAACATTAACTCAATAATTTTTTGTTTCTCCCGGAATCTCCGGATAGCTGAAATGATCTGGTAACATTATTTAATTCCGTAGCTTCCGAACTCATGCTTTCACTTGAACTGGCTATTTCTTCTACCAAAGCTGAATTTTGCTGAGTAACCTCATTTAATTCTTCCAGATCCTTGGCAATATCATCTACCTCACCAACAGTTTTTTGGGTGTTATTCACAATTTGATCCATAAGTTCCTTTGTATTGTTCATCACTTTGTTACCATACTGGACTTTTTCAACACTCTTATTGACTAATCTTTCTATTTCCTTAGCTGATTCTGCTGTGCGTCCTGACAAACTCCTGACCTCACTTGCTACTACTGCAAAACCACGTCCATATTCTCCCACTCGGGCAGCCTCTACAGAAGCATTAAGAGAAAGCAGATTAGTCTGAAAAGCTATATCATTAACCTTGGATATTATTTCGCTAATTTCCTGACTGCTTTGGGTTATGTCCTGCATGGCCTTCTGTAATTCTTCCATACCTTCTTCTTCCTGCTGAACCGTTTTTAGAGTTTGATTAGAAAACTTGCTTGCTTCCGAAGCACGCAAAGCTGACTGTTGAATAGAAGAGGCTTCTTCTTCCGTGCGCTGGGCCAGATCCTGATTGCCATTGGCAATTTCATCGGAAGCATTGGAAACGTTATATGCCACATCCTGCACTCTGTTTAAAGACTCATTAAAGGCAGAAACCATTTGGTTTAAGTTATCTGCCATTACTCCTATTTCATCACGTGAATAATGGCTAACCCCAGTATTTAAATCTCTTCTGGCTAATTTTATTAGAGCATTTTGCACTTTTTGCACCGGGTTAACCACCATGCGGCGAATCGCTATACTCATAGCAAAAATTAAAATCAAAGCTGTAAGAACAAACAACCCAACCACATAATTACGAATATCGGTGATATTGTTTATTATTTCCTGGCGATCATTGACTACCTTAATATACCCTTCAACTTCGCCCGCATAATTGGTAAATGGAGTTAAAACTACTCCGTATTGCTCATCTTCAGTTTGGGTAAATCTCGTTTCCCCCTGTTGAACTGACTGGAGATAATTTTGATCCACATCCCACTGATCCTCCTCAACAGTAGCAGTTATTAAACCCTCATCGGGATCCAGGATCTCGGTAGCATCAAAATCATCTGTAGCGAAAGAATATAACAAATACTCGCCGTCATATTCCTCCTGTAATTCTTCCAAAAATGTCCTGCCCAAATCTGAGCCAAACTCAAAAGAACCTGTGTGCTGACCTTCATAAAACATAGGTGCAACCACCCGGAATCCGTAGCCTCCTACTCCTCTTTCTATACCGGCTACTATCTCTTGAGATGCATTGGCTTCGTTCACAGTATCTCGAAATTCTTTCAAGCTGTCTCCATACCTTTCCGGCATGTGCAAACGCAAAAATGATTCAGAATCAGGGGTGTGGAATTGCATCTGTGCCACCTGATCATCCACTGATTCAAATACAGGCAAAAGCAATTCGGCAAGTTCTTCTCGCTCCCTTTCAGCAAATAATTCTTGCACGTGTTGGTTTTGGGCAATGCTTTGCACTGAAATTTCTGTATTGGTAATCTCTTGTTGAATAGTTCCCTCAATCGATTCAACAAGCAGATCATATTCATCTTTCTCCCTTTCCATTGCCATATTTGTGGTCATCCCTATAGTAATAAACAAAATTGCAACAAAACACACAATCACTATAGAACCAATTATACCAAATATTTTTGTTTGCAAATTCAAATTCTCTACCTCCATTATTTTTGACGTTTACATTCTTAATAACAGCCTTTATAAATGGTCTTGCTATTGCCAGCAGATATCTATGTATCCAGAACTTTGATTGAATCTACCTTAGCCTCTTTTATTAAAATTAAGTATATAAAAAATAACACAAAATATCAAGAAATATGTAATTTTATAATGCTACCACATAGGGACAGGGGGACAGGTTCATTGTCCCACCTGAATAATTATCGTGTAGTAAGTATTCACAAGGGGTGACAGGTCATCTGTAGGGAATAGCATCTGTAGAAGAATTTGTTTATAGTTTCTGTAATTGTATGCTTAGGACTATAGGGCTGTATAACCCGTTAATTAATAATATTTTTCCCTCCCCATTGAAGGGTAGACGCAGGCAAAAGAACCGTCCCCTTGCCCGTGCCTGTGTTAATTATGGTAAAATAAATATATGAACAGCCTAAATAGCAACAATGAAAAAAGAGAGCAAAACCTTATTCCATTCAAAAAGACAGGCATAAGATTTTTTATTGCCCTAATTGTAGTTTTTATCCTGTTTTGGCTTTACGTTAACTATTCTACTTATCCTGCAGAAGAAAAGTACTTAGCAAAAATCAAGGCAAACGAGAAGTTATCCATAGAAGAAAACCGAGAAAGTAATTTATTCGTTATCACTCCCCAGAAAAAAAATCCAGAATACCCCTCGTTAGTTTTCTACCCGGGTGGCCTGGTAGAACCCAGCGCCTATCTTTATAAAATGAGCCACCTAGCAATAAACCTGAAAACTAATGTCTTTATAATCCAGCCTCCCTTCAACGCTTCCATTTTTGCAATTAATTCAGCAGACAAAGTTTTTGAACATTACGAGAGCGTTAATCAAGAGAAACTTACAGAAATTTGGGTAGGCGGCCATTCGCTTGGTGGAATTGCCGCTTGCCGTTATGCAAAAAATAATCCTAATAAAATACACGGAGTATTTTTGTTTGGTAGCTATTGTGATCAAAACATAAAAGATCATGAATTTAAGATTATTTCAATAATGGGATTAGAAGATAACATAATCGACTGGGAAAACTACACTAATGCACGCCAAAACCTCCCCCCACATGCTAAAATTCAAGAAGTTGAAGGCCTCAACCACTCAGATTTTGGCAATTACGGCATACAGGACGGTGATGGAAAAAGCCAGTTAAACAACCAGGAAATTATTACTTTAATCACAAAAACTTTTCAATCGACATTTTAAAGAACATACATGTGACGACTCCCCGGACTAAAGTCCGAGGTTTTCCCGGCGTGATTCTATAATAATTAAGTCGCTCTCTTAAAACTGTTTTTCTATTTATAAAGATCCAGCAACTCAGTCGATTCCACAAGAAGAGCTATCATTTCCCGCCTTTTCAAGAGTCTGAACCAGACTCATTTTTTATTACTCAACACCCCACTTCCCCATAATGTCCACAACAGTTTTTTCTGGTTTTTAATTTAATTAGGTTATTGCGAGTCGCCATTTTTAGTTTTTCCCAAAAGGGAGTCGGGCTACGCTTCCAATTACTAAAGATGGCTTTTAACGAAGGTTTGGGAGTAGCTTTAGGCTTAGAGTTGGTTCGACACATATCTATAGTTCCCCTCTCCAAATATTTATACATTAAATGGTGCAACTTAATACATCATAGCAATCAGCAAGGCAGACGAAATAATTCCAATACCCCTGTAGTTCTCAGAAAGATTTATTTACCTATATTAACCCGATTAGATAATCTCTCTATAACGTTGCTAACATAAGAATCATCATTTATGTTCAATTCAATGGCACCCGATTTGCAAGCGCTCACGCACCTTCCGCATGCCATGCAGGTATCCAGTATGGTAGCCTTATTATTTCTCATCTCAATACCGCCAAAAACACACACATCTAAACAATTACCGCATCCAACGCAATCATCGGAGACAGTCACCTCTGCTCCGGGCAGCTTTACAAACCATTTGGTCAAATATGGCGATAAATAAGGTGTAGCAATTGAAATGCAACAACAAGGACAGCAACTACATATTGTAAACAATCTTTTATGATCATCCAAATCAAGCCAGAGAGTATCAAAGGAAGCCTTGCCCGCTAAATAAATCATTCCTTTTTCCTGGGCTTTTCTAATGTGCTCTTTTGCTTCTTCCTTGGTTGCTTCTCGGCATAAGTTTGGATGAATACCACGGGCTGCCTCTCCCATAAAAATACATCCAAAACCTTGCGAAAAATCCTTACATCCGTTTGACGATCTGCAGATACAATCATTCATTATTACCCGATAGCTTGATTCATCAATAAAATGCTCAATTATCTGGGTGGGCAAAACCATTTCTTCGCTGTCAATTTCCTGATCAATAACTACCTTATCGTTTGGCAAACAAACCAGTTCATCACTCTTGGGTATGATCTTTTCGGAAACTTTTTGAGCAAGTTTGGGAAATTTTTTTAGTGGATCATATCTGTATAACCTCGGCTTGTAAGTCATTTTATATACAAGCTTGCCTATTTTCTTATACAACAATCTTTTATCCATAATTTCCTCCTAACTTGATAAATTTTTTGAGATATGTAGTATGGAAAACCGACTATTGTAGCAAAGCAAGAAGGAATTTAGTAGATAAATGGATATCTGCTTATAGTGCAAGAATAACTGCTAAATATATTACTTATCACAAAAAACTATGTTCTAAATTATAATTTCGCCAAAAGTTAATACTTCCCTTTTATTGATCATAGCTGAATTATTACCGGGAGATTAACTACGTTAAATCATAGTTTTCACGACAATAAGTTTAAGATAATATTTTGCCGCTCAATTTTATTCTGCTCCCCTTAAAATTCGCCACAATTTAAGAGCACTGTCAGCGGCCATTTCCATGCCCACACCCCTTCCTCCAACATCGGAACCTACCAGGTATAAGTTCTCTATGGGGGTCTGGTGTGATGGTCTCTTATCACCAACCTGGGAAGGAGTCTGGGCTACTCCTATTACTTCTCCGGTTTTGCGCCCGGAAATACCTGCTATATAATGTGTGTCAGTCCGCAATTTCCACTCCACATGCTTTTCGATATCAGGGAAAAGGTGTTGCATAGTGTTTTCAATACGACCCAAGACCTGTTTGCAAAATTCGCTGGCCATCTCTTTATCCTCAAGGCCCGGTAATGTCGCTGATCCGGCCAAGACTATCTGGCAGCCGTTAGGAGCCAGTGAAGGATCTACAAGAGAAGGAACGGTTACAAAAATTCCCGTCAATTTATCTTCCAATTCCGGATAGTTATTAAAATCAGGGGTATAGTAAAAAAGATGTGGTTTTACCACTTCTTTGTTCAAAGCATATTTAACAGTTACTGCTCCCAAAGAAAGGAGAAGTTCAGAGACTTTTTGCCTGTAATTTTGAGGAAAACACTCAGGCCCTGCTAACTCAACAGTTTCCTTGATTCCCGTATTACTAATTACTATGTCAGCGGGAATAAAACCGCCAGCCTCTACACCGGTAGTTTTGTTATTTTGGACAACAATTTTTTCCACAGGGCGATTGTAGCAGATTTCTCCCCCCAATATTTCCAACCTCCTTAAGTAATCAAGGGGAGGAGCTCCGGCACCGCCCAGGGGGTAGGACATACTGCTGGAAGCAAAACTTCGGGAGAAACAATAAACAAATTCACCGGCAGAAGCCTCTTTTCGAGGAAGCACCACACCCATTGCCGTCAACGCCGTTATTAGCCTGGTAAACTGCCGGTCATGTACAAATTCCTTTGAATAATCATAAATTGAAAGGGGATCAATTTTTTCTTGTTCTTTTCTCGGCGGTATCTGAGCAAGTTTATTAAAAAAAGCCTGGGCGCCTGGCATGTTTTCAGGCAAAACCCCTATATTTTCTAACATTTTATTGATTTCACCGGGATCACCCATATCCCTGGCCCAATGAATAGTTTTGTCTCCGGTAGTAAGTTGTATAGCCGGATCGGGAGCGCAGAAAACAAGACTACCGCCTGTCAATTCACTGATCTCTCCCAAAGGACCATTATCTCCCCGTGATAACCAATGCACACCTGTGTCATAATAAAAACCATCTTTTTCCAGGGTGGCAGCTTTCCCACCACCAAAAGGGTTTCTCTCCAGAACAGTAACTTTAGCCCCCTCGCTAGCCAGCAGAGCAGCTACTCCGGCTCCACCAACCCCGGAGCCTATGATAACAACCTCTTTGCCTCTTAATTTCATTTAAACTGCCCCCCTGCAATAATTGGTAAGATTATTAGTTGGATGAAAATAGAAAATACTCCATAACTGATTAATGAAAAGTAATAATTTAACAATTAATGTCATTGCTAATCATTCATCACGTGGAGGGAGAATAAAAATTTCCCGCTGCTCCGTATTAACAAGCTTTATGCCTATAGGATCTTCCGGGCAAAAATGAACACATACTCCGCACCCGATGCATTTCTTTTTATCAACTACTGCCACATCATCAAGTATTTGGATAGCATCAAGAGGACATTTATCTTCACAGATCCCGCAGCCAATACAATTTTCAGCGTCCACACTAGCAAGATAATAAGTTACCGTATGAAATGGGATAGCTCCTTCATAAAAAAGACGAAAAATCCCGCAGCAACAGCTACAACAACTGCAAATGCCATCTATTTCTCTTGCCATGTCTAATTGGCTATGGAATATTTTATGGACAAGTCCGTTGTCTTCTGCTTCCCGAAGAACTTCTTTGGCCTTTTCTTTGGTAATTTCCTGAGCAAAGTCATAGTTTACGGCAAATTCAGCAATTTTTCCGAAAATAAGGCAATTATGGCGTATATCTGTTACCTGGCAAGGCTTACCGGTTAAATCTCTTTCAATCCGGCAATAGCAGTGAGCCAGAGCAAACTTATCCTGTGCTTCCACAATCTGGTCTATGTCTTCGGAAGGAATGATCATGTCTGCCTCCTCCGAGACAACTTCATTAACGGGGACCACCCGGGCGGGAACAGGAAGAGTCTTAGCCCCGGACATCATCAAGTCATAATTTCTTTGAGCACCGGCACGAAGTTCTGCAAACAATTTTTCCATGTATTCTGCAATTTTCTGAGATTCTTTATCTTTTTTACCGCGCATCATCTGAAATTCAATTATACCCGGAAACGGAGGCATGAGGGTATATACTTTAATACCTGTTTTACGGCTATGGGTTCCGGCAATAAAACCTTTTCTCATAAGATTTTCAAGTAATTCTTCGACCTTTTCGCGGGGCAGTTCTGCTACTTCCATTATTTCATCTATATTCATGGAATTTTTGCCAAATACAGTTAGTAATTCTGCTTCTTCTTCCGTAATAAGGGCTTGGAAAAATTCGATCATTGTATCGGTAACAGGAAACGGCATTTTGCCTGCCTGAACAACCCGGTCCGCTAATTGAAACCATATTTTGTTTGACATATGTATCTCTCCTTCATCAATTAATATGGAGATTGACATACTCCCAAAATCTGACTCAAACACTTTTTATTCTTGCTTTGCTTTCTCATTTTTGTATAAATCCTCTATGCGGTCTGCGTATTTATTTTCCACAGCATGTTTTTTCACCTTAAGGGTAGGGGTTAATTCACCTCCCTCCAGAGATACTGCTTCTTCTATGAGGATAAATCTTTTTACCTGTTCGAAATTGTTAAAGTAATAATTAGCTTCCTCTACTTCTTCTTTATAAAGATTTGCCACTTTTTCATCTTTAAATAACGAAGGATCAACTTTGGAGGGAATCTTTTCGCCAACCTGGGTATAGGTATATTCGGTGAGGTTTCTATCAAAATCTACTTTGTTTTCTTCGGCAAAATCCACTAATTTTTTGAATTCAGGCTGTATCAAGGCTGCTATATATTTTCTGTTATCGCCTAAAACTATTGCCTCTTCAATCCAGGGACTTTTCCTTAACTTTTCCTCGATGGGAAGAGGCGCCACATTTTTACCTGTAGAAAGTACCAGAATATGCTTTTTGCGTTCTTTATAAAAAAAGTATCCTTCATCATCAAAAAACCCGATATCACCGGATTTTAACCAGCCATCTTCCGTTATAGCTTCTTTGGTTTCTTCAGGAAGATTATAGTAACCCTGCATTATGCCATCACCCTTAATAAGTAATTCGCCATCTTCGGCAATTTTTTCTGTTATTCCGGGAATGGGTGGTCCCACAGAACCCGGCCGGAATTTATTTGAAGGAACAATGTTAACAGGTCCGGCAGTTTCTGTAAGCCCGTAGGTTTCCAGTAGTGGAAGACCTATTCCGTTAAAGAAATATGCTAATTCTTTGCGCAAAGAGGCAGCACCTGAGACACATGTTCTTAAACGTTCTAGTCCACCCATAATTCTTATTTTCCGGAAAACCAACCGGTCAGCCAAGCGATGCTTGAACTGTAACCCCCGAGAAGGTTCTTTATTTTTACTTCGTGTTTCTCCGATATCCCGGGCGACCCCGGCAGCCCAGTAAAATATCTTGCGGCGAAGTATTCCCGATGACTCCACTTTTTCTATTAGTCTGTCATAGACGCGCTCCCAAAGCCTGGGCACTGCAGCCATGGCTACAGGCCTAATAAGGGATATGTCTTCTGATAATTTTTCCGGAACGCTGAAATAACATGAAAGCCTTCCTATGAGTGAACAGAGAAAATTTGCCCGCATGCCAACATGGGCAAAGGGTAAAAAACCAAGCATAATGTCACCGGGTTTATAATCTAAAACTTCCTTTAAACCGAAAGTTATGGAGATTAAGTTCCAGTGGGTTAACATGACCCCTTTAGGATTTCCGGTGGTCCCGCTGGAATAAATAATACTACAAAAATCATCGGGTTTGATGTTATGCTGCCTTTCTTCGTAAACCAGGGAGTTTTGTTCATTCTTTGCTCCCAACTTCTTTAACTCTTCCAGGGAGTAAATGTTTTCATGAGTGTTTTCCTGGGGATCAATGTTAATGATGTATTCTAAATGAGGAATATTTTTCTTAACTTCCAGCACCTTATCCAATCTTTCTTGATTGTCTACAAATATTAGTTTACTGCCTGAATCATTAAGAATATATTCTATAGAAGGAGAAGAAAGAGTGTGATATATGGTAACAGTAACTCCTCCTGTAGTGAGGATTGCAAAATCCGCCAGGGGCCATTCGTACCTTGTTTCAGACAGAATGCTGATTCTGTCACCTTTTTCTAAGCCCAGGGCTATTAAACCAAGAGCAAGTTCCTTTATTTCCCGGGAAAACTCCCGGTAAGTCAGCTTGGTAAATTCATTTTCTCCCGGCTTTCGGTAAGCTGCAGCCACTACTTCCGGATCAGCTATAGTGGCAGTGTTCAACAAGTCCCCCAGGGTTATCCTTTTAAAAAACGGCAACTCTTTTCCCTTAACTATTTTTTCGGAAGTCATTTTTGTTCCTGGTTTTCCGAAGCATTAATATCTTTCAGGTAAATACTCAGGCTATGCATACATCCCCACTTTCCCCTCCCTCCCAGAAATTGGAGAAAAAGTGTAGATAAGCAAAAATAAAACAATGCCCTTGTTGCCAAGCTAAGTAGATACACCTTTAGATAGAAATGCTTCCAGTGCCTAACATTTTGGTTAGTCAGGCAGATAGCTCACGGGAGTATGCAGTTCACCCACCCTATTGCAGCAGTATGGTTATTCTATATTCCTCCACTGGTAAGGAAAGTTGTCTTACTCAATACGGCTGGTGTCTTTTCTTTCAGGCGGTGCCGCCTGGTTTTCTTATCCCCGAGCTATCAAAACTCAGGTTTTTTTCACCTGCCTTTTCCATAAGATATAAGACAAGCTGTGACCGGTGAAGTATATTTTCCTTGGGCAAATCTGCAGGGTTTTCTGCCAGTGAGAATGCTTAGTTTTTACAAAAAATATTATAAATAGCACATTTTAAGTGTTAAACCATGCCGCGGCGTTGGTTAAGCAATATTCACCTCTTTCTTTTGTTTTACATCTAAATAATATCATTTCCGGTGATTCCTTCCACATTTCAGTTACTATAGTTTCTCCCGGGTACACGGGCCTGGAAAAACGAACTTTGATGGCTTTAAACATCTCGGTATTGTCATTACATAGTCTCCTGAGGATAGCTCTTCCCGCAACACCAAAAGTGCAAAGACCGTGTAAAATAGGTTTTTCAAAGCCAGCCATTTGAGCAAACTCGGGATCTATATGCAAAGGATTTGAATCGCCGGAAAGGCGGTAGATAGCAGCCTGCTGGGGAAGAGTTTCTAACTCTACCACCTCGTCTGGCTCCCTGTCAGGTGCTTCATAGCCGGGCTCCGGGCCTTTTTCTCCTCCAAAACCACCTTCACCTCTAATAAAAAAGCCAATGCGGTTATAATAAACTACGTCCCCTTTATTATCTACTGTGTCTACGTCTATTTCCACCAAAGCACCTTTGCCTTTGTCATAAATATTGGCTATCTTTGGTTTGGATATCAGTTCTCCATCAACAGGAGCCGGATGTTTCCTTTGCTCCAGATACTGCTCACCATGCAGTAGCATAGCCGGATTAAACTGAATTTCCTCCATGCTCATAAAACTGGTAACCGCAGGCACCAGGGGAATTACTCCAAAAGTAGGCAAAGCCACCAGGTTATTTTCGTATACGTATTTTAGATCTTCCGGCTCTGCTCCGGCACCAACTCCAAGAGCATAAAGTATCACATCTTTCTGGGTGAAATTGTAAGGTAACGGTTCTAATTCTTTACCAACTGCTGACAAATCAATAGGCATAAATAATTACCTCCTTCTAATTATTAATATTTTTATTTAGGCTGATCCTCAGCCTACCTGAAGCCGTTTCTCATAAAATAAACTGCTTACTTTATATTAGAATAACAATAGCTTAAAAATAATTTTCTAATTATTTTTAAAACTGCTATATAACATTATAGCATATGAATGTGTTTGGAAGATAATGTTTTTAAAAAATTTTGATTTAATTTACATAATTTATGAGATCGTATAAATTTCATAATTAGGCGAGAAGGCATTGATTATATTCAAATAAATTGACCAAAATTATAACGGCTATTTTTTGGGGGGGGGCAATAATTGAAGAAACTTCTTAAAGCCTAGCTTTGATAGAA
>PWGT01000104.1 GCA_003554535.1 Syntrophomonadaceae bacterium
ATTTAAATTAAGAGTGTACTTGTTTTCATTAACCATAACATATAAATAATTATCATCTTCTTTCTTTATTTTTAATCCTGGAAATTCTATTAGTTCAACTTGATCATTTATATCAATATTATTCTTGGGAAATACCACACTACTGCATTCGTGAAATCTCTTTAGTTTTTTAATAAAGCAACTATCCCAATTATAAAGATAATAAAGCTTAATAATCTTAAAAATGCCAAAGTATGTATCTCCAAAAATTTTAAGATATAAACATCAGTTAGAATAACTTTTTCTGAGAATTTCAATATTATAGATGGAAAAATGCTTAAAATCTGCAGGGAAATTACACCAAAAAGCCATTGCAAGGATACCTACAGTATATTGTTGTCATGAATATCTTCAATGAATATTATTTTTTTACATAAGGCATTATTTTATCTAAGAATCGTCTTTTGTTTTCCTCATTCATAGAATAAAATTTTTCTAACAAACCTTCTAACTCCAGTTCATCTAACCTTTTTTCACAGGCATTAACTATCTCCTCTACTTCTTTTGATTGGTAATCAGACAAATAACGTGGCGCATTATGCATTCTTCTCTTAATATCCATTACCTTAGATGCATTTGATTCCATAACTGCATTCACGCTAACCATATTTCTAATCATCCATTCTTTGGCTAGACGGTTTCTTTTTTCCAGTAAATTATCCAAAATACTCTGGTAAATAGCCTCCGTGTCAAGAGGAGGTACATCTCCAGTAAAATTATCTTCAACTTCTTTGACGCAGGCTTTTACCATATCTGATAGTTCTGCATTGCTCATATTCTCATCGTCTAGTCGGAAATAATGCTCAGCCAACAACTCGATTTGTTGCTGCACTAACTGCAAATCATCCAGGTCTTTAGGGTTGTCTTCATTTATATTAATTAAAGCTGCAATTTCTTTTCGCCAATGTTCAATATCACTTTTCGATCTTATAGTTGCAATATTATATACTTTTGTCATACGTTCCTGGTATTGCTTAATCTGTTGGCAGCATTTTTCTTCAAAATCATTTAGTTGATTATGGGCTATCTCCAAGTCATCTTCTACCATCACCCTATAATCTTCCGCTACCTTTAACTGTTTCCGATAATATTCGATTTGATCCAACCAGTTGTTTAATGTGCTTATAGTAACCGTGTTGCTAACTGAATTTTGCATCACCATGCTATTTATATCTTGAGCAGTCCTTTTAACACGTTCAATTTCATTAATATTCTTTTCTACTTTTTCAACATATTCCTTTAAAACCTGAACTTCTTCCGGCAAATGCAAGCTCTCCAAGTATTTTGCTGTATTTAACATAGTCTCCTTAAACTTGCTCAATTCTTCAATATTAGTAATTCTCTGTTCTTTTAGCCATTCAGGCAAGAGTTCCTTGATTTTAATACGAGATTTAGAAATATCACTTTCAATATCCTGAATTTCATCCTGTTCCCAAAACTCTACTTCTTTTAGCATTTGGTCATATTCTTTTTTTAATATGCTGGCTCCCATGGCCAATCTTGCCAGATTGTTATTATTTTCACCTTTTTCAATTTTTTCAGTTCCTTCAAGAATTCTTTTTTCATTTTCCTCCAACATTTTTTTAATAGCTTCAGTTTTTTCTTTGTAATGAAAAAATCTATTGAGCTCATCTTGGGGAACAGGCATTCTCTCCATTAGCTCTAGTGCTTTTTGCATATACTTTACTTTTCCCCGGTATGTTTTCTCGGCCTCCCATTCATCTAATAATTTTTCCCATTCATTTTGTTGATCTGGAGTCACTTTCAGTACTACTGTTTTGTGTAATACTTCCATCTCCAAGAAGTTCTTAGGGATAGCCTTGCTAAGCCATTCATCGATATTAACACTCTCTTTTTCCAGCAGTAGATTGAATTCTGACTTACGCTTACCAATGAACATGGCTAACAAAAGCCCTGCTGATGCTATATTGCAACCGTAAGGGGGCAAAATAAGCATCTCTACTATCTGCCCTAAGTTCATAAATTCGCCCTCTTCCCGGCTTTTTTCTGATCCTTCCAGTACTTTCTCAATTAAATCAATAACACCTCTTAGTTTGGGGTGCAAGGGTTTATGTCTTATAGATCCATCTTCGCATAAAACTTCCCAGCATTTATTAAACAGTTTATCTGCCCGGTTGCGCTGCTGCGTATTTAAAGCAGCTATAGCCTCTCGGTCCATTTTGTCCAGGAACAGGTTTCTGGTAAATAAACTACAATCTTTAGCGGCATTCCCTCTTGCTGTACTAAAACCATCAACGGGAAACGGGATAACTTCCGGGTAAATTGCCTGAAATAAGTTATGTAGAATTTTTTTCGTTCTTCCACCATCAATATTTTTATCAGTTGCAAAAACAAACTTTTTCTCTTTTTCAAGTTCGCCAAAACGATCTTCAATTTCTTGCCACAAAGTCTGCTTTTTATCATCAATAAAATGTGCATATTTGTTGGCGGTGTCATCATTCATTTGTTTTTCTAACACCCAGTACTGGGCTACTTTCTCCCCCAAACTACCTTCAGAATCATCTAAAAACAGAACCGCTATCGGGGCACCTTTAACCCATTCACAACCTATACTTTGCAACGCATCCTGCAACCATATTTTTGCGTTATTCTTTATGTCATCCAAACTACTTTCAGGCCCGACATAACAGTAAACCATTTGACCTTTGTTTTCATCTGGATTTTTGGCATTGCGCCATTTTATAGCTGCTTCATGCAGCACTTTTTCCAAACCATTAACGTTAGTGTAATAAATGTTATAATGCCAATCACTGGTAGTTATATTATTATCAGCACCAAAATCCGTAGACCACGTTAAATCATCAGACCAAGCTTTGAAATTATCACTGAAAATATCCGCTCTGGTTCCGGAATCTATCCTTCTCAACTGCTCTTCCAAATATTCTTCAAACTCTCTTTTAGGGGCAGCATCACCTATTATTTCGTGCTGATTCAACTGCGCGTTCCACTGCAAAACAGCGTATTCTTTTTCTAACTCTTCTATTGTGGCAACTAACTGCCTTTCTGCTAAACCGGCAAACATACTGAGAAAACTATAGTAATCTTTTCTGGAATCAACTTTAAAATTGCCAATCTTTAAAGCTATCAATATGGCTTTTAGAGTATTAACATGCCTATTTTCAAACACCTGCCCATATTTGTGCATAACCGCTTCAAAAGAATATGTAAATGCTCCTTGGCGGCCCGATTTTTCAGATGTTAAAAATTCACTGATTAAAGCTTCATTGCATAGCTGCACCGGCAGAATTAGTTCTCCCTCCTGTAAATCATGCTCACCGAATTTGTCAAACACATCTGCCAATAGAGATAGGGCTGAACGCTGCTGCAAACTCTTTCCGGTAGATGACAGCTTACAAAGAAGCCATGTTGACAAAGGGTGCAAGGGGCAGCAGCCTTTAAAAATCGTTTTCTCGAAACGTTCGTTTGAAGACCATAAAGCGTTATCCCGCAACTCGGGAAACCAACGCAATATATTTGTTTGAATGTATAGCGGTGAATCAGGGGTGTGTTCCAAGAAACTTTTCAGTAAGGTTTCGCTTTTCTTCTCCAGCAAATTAGCTATTAGAGTTTCCAGATTTGTTGACAGATAAAACCTGGGGGCCCCGTCAAACCTAGTAACATAACGTTTCAGATCTGTTCTTAATTCAGGCGCAATGCGAGAAATATAAGCATTAAGCTCATATTGGATGAAGCACAATAAAAAGACCCTTTCACTGTTATTCTGGACCGCTTCGTATAATTGCTGCAACGCACCGGAGCCGGCAATATGTGGTTTCTGCACAGAAAACTCCAAGTACCGACCAAATTCATCAAAAATGATGAAAATGCCGGCGTAAGGTTTTCCGTCACCACAGAATTCACTGTTTGTTAAACTGATAAAATCCTGTAATGACTCACTGCCGGTAGCAACAATTGAACCGCCCATTTTTCTTTCGTATATATGATTGACTTTCTTGAAAGCTGCCTCTTCTTGATGTTCCAAGCGGTTAATTAATTCATCAATCGGCATGCTGCCAAACCACTCTTGGATATCTTCTTTAATTGCTGAATAAAAGTTACTAACAAAGTTCTTTGCTGATTCATAGCGAGGCCGCAAATTATCAAAACAACTGGTATCATGACCATCAGCGTTAAGTGTTTTTATGATTTGCTTGCTGATTTCATTATTTAAATCAAAATCCTTCATGCCATTAATTGCAACTACTAAATACGGTTTTTTAGTTCTGTTTAAATAATGTTGTACTTTAACACAAATATCTTCATCCGCCAGGCGCATATTGTTAATGATGCTATTGCTTACCTTTGAACTGTTATAGTCAGGATTTGATAATAAACTGGCCAAAGTAACCCCCAGATGAGATTTGCCGGTTCCATAGCCCGCTATTCCCATAGCAATAGGCGCCTTTTCAGCATGAGGTCGATTTAAGTTTTCAATAATTTCTAATGTGAATGATGCAGTATCTATGACATCACGTTTGTCACTACCAAAATCAGCTGACTTTACACCGTGATAATCAGGGCCATGAAATACAAAATGCCGTGCTGCGTTCTCAGCTTGTTCCGTATCATCCTCAAGCCAGCTAATCTGAACTGCCCCATTAAACAAAAGATCCTTTCGAAACGAAACTAAATCTTGCAGCTGCATTAATCAAACCTCCTCAATGTTAAGCTATATCATCAAAAATTTTTGGCCATACAGCATCGGCACCATGTTTGATTTCCATAATCCATGGTTGCATCTGCCTGTCCACAGCGATAAAGCCGGTTGCTTCTACAATTAGCAAAAGCTGTTCTATATCCCGATCATTCCAAAAAGCAACCTCAAACAAACAGGTTTTTTCGTTAAAATCAGTAGTTGTTATTTGGGTATGCTGGCTGAAAAAAACTTCTGCCAACTCTAATATTAACGCCGTATATGGTAAGGCATAATTTTTAATTAAGGGGGCCTTTTGGCGGATTATTTGGTTATTACTAACACTTATAACGCCTGCCCGGCCTAAAGCTGCATCTTCTATATACGTTTGTATAAGCGGCCCGGTTCGATTATTCCCACTCCCGAAGACCTTAACCAGGTAATCTTCCAACTGTGCTTTGGTAAAGGAGGCACCCAAGGTTTTACTTCCTTGCGCAAATACCTGGTGCCATACTTGAGCACCTATATCCTGGCGACACAAATTTATATGGGCTAACCACTGGGTTATTTCTTCTCCTAAATATTTGTCCTCAACATAAACACTTTGTCCTAAAGCTGTTAACTCCGGTTTTTTTACGTTATTATCTCCAGCTTTATTTTCATTGGAATAGATTAACCCCATTCCCTGGGCATAGCTATATATAGCCGGCATCTTGCCGGAAGACTCCCCCATGGGAATGCCAGTCTCTTGCGACATATCCTTTAAAGTGCCCTGCTTTCCCATAGCTGCATAACCTAATAATTCTGCCAGTAATTTTCTTTCCGGCACAAATGTCTTATGAAAGTTTAAAGCAAGCAAAATATCACTCCTTGTTTAATCTCTCCTCCAGGGGGGTTATTCTTATTTTTATACACTTATTTGACTCTAATTGATTCAACTCTTTATTATAAACATTACCTAATGAATAACACTCCCCTTTTTGCAGCCGAGATAATTTTTTCACCCAGTCTTCAGTTTTCTCACCGGTTGCGTTTGCTAAAATACCCGCATAAGACTTAATCTCTGTATCCGCCGGTTTAAAAATTAGTTTGTGGCTGGCCTGGAACAAGCGGTCTTGCTGTTCTTTGCTTAAATTACTCAATGTTTGGGTAGCCAAAACTAAAGATACACCAAACTTGCGCCCCTCAGTTAGCAGTTGCGCAATGGGGCTGCCCTGTTTGTGAGTCAAATTTTGAATTTCATCAAGGATAACTACTTTAGGGTTATCTTTACTTCCAACAGCGCGATAATAACGATATAAATCAATTAAAGAAAACTCGGTTATTAGCTGTGCAATATCTTTGCTAAAAGTAGCCAATTGAATGATATGGCACCTTGACTGCGAGTCCTCATATAATTCATCCCAAGTTTTGCTTTCTTCGTTGGCAAAAGGCTGCATATGCACAAATGGTTGTATTTTGGTTATTGCCGTTTTAGCTGAGCTCGCCGTAGCACCGTTACCTTCAGCCATTTCTTGCAAATCATCCAGCAACTTATTCAAGTCATAATTGCTACCTTCAGAATCAATGCCTGAGCGAATGGCGTTATATAATGCCGACTTCTGTTGATCGCCAATATGGTAAACTTCTGCAAAAACACCGGCAACTCGCTGTGCCGTTTTAGTTGGTTTTTCTATAATTTCTGTACCTTCCACAGTATCTTTCTGCTGTCTGAACGGGTTAATGGCCATAGGTTTAAATGCCACCACATGCTGTTTAGGGTTCAACTGTTTTTTTACTACCGGTTCCAATTGTTCGCTAGTAAAACCATCAGTATAATCAATAACCAGTGAGTTCTGACCGCTTTTAGCCAATTCACTCATGATGGCTTGAATAGTGTAGGTTTTCCCGGTTCCCGATGAGCCCAGAACGAGTATATGCCGGTTAGTTAGTTCCGGATGACCAAACTCCCAGTATATCTTATTGTCCGGGTTAGAGGTAAACGAGCCCAGTAAAATGCGCGGCGGAATCTGTTTATTCCCGCTTTTAGTAACCCCCTCTCTTTCCGGCTCATGAATACTTGTACCTGCAGCATCTGTATGCAGTGGCTCACCCCAATTATCATTAAGTCCTGTTCTGTTTTCCGGATCATCTTCAGGATGGTCTTCCCCGGGCCCTTGTTCTTCATTAACCTTGCCTATATCAGTAGCAGGCGCTTTTGCTTTGCTATCATGACATTGAATAGTTAAACTACTTTTATCTACAAAAAAGTCTTTAGCTTTACCGGCGGCATCCTGGCAAACTTCCCGTATATACTCACCGCCCACTTTAACCGATAACATATAAAAACCGGTGTCTTCCCAAGAAAAGAACCAGCCATGGTCACAGTCAATACTGGCATCATTTTGGTCCCGCCAAAATGCAACCGCTCCGGCCTGCCAGGTAATATTATAATCTCCTTCACTCAGGCGCTCCAGCGCCAACAACGTTTGACGTAGCTGACTGTTATCGGTTTCCGCTTTACTGGCAATTAAGCGGTGCAACTGCATCCACCAGTAGCGCTGATCCGGCTTGTGTTCCGGGCTACTACCTAATGGCTCATCATCAATTCGCGGCTTAAAATACTCACTTAACTGTTTTAAACCACTTTCTAACTGTATACGCGCATCTTCCAGAAAACCTTCATTATATAGTGCCAATTTGCATTCAATAACCTGGGCGGCAATATTGAAATAGCCGTTTTCGTCTATCTCCGCTTTTATCCGTAACAAGTCCGGCCTCTTTTCACCTGTGGCGGTATTAAACCAGTGGGTATAAGCATCCAGGGATATTAGCTCATCACAAAAAGCAGTTTCATCCCGGGGCAGCATTTTACGAACGGCAGCGTTTGCCATAAATTCACGCAGGTACTTAATATCGCCGGTTGCATTGACCAGAGATAAGCCAGTAATATTCATGGACTCCAAAGATAAGCACTTGGCCACAAAACTACAAGTTTCCTGCGACCAATGAGCAAATAACTCATTAGAAACCTGCTTGCTTATTTTGTTAATAATATCATTAAGAGTAAAATGTTCTGTAGATACAGTAAAGTTCTTTTCACCGTGTTCACCAACTCCGGTGCCAAAGCCGATAATATCTCTTTTTTTGGTGCTCGAGTTATCATTTACTTTCAGTAGTCGATCATCAATGGAGGCATCCAGGCATACAACCCAGGCAGCTTTATGGTGTGCTTGATCAATTATGTCTTTCCATAGATTAAAGTCGCTCTGGCTTATCACCAAATGCCTTTTATCAGGGTTGGCAAAGTTCTGTTTAATTCCGGCCATTATGTCGGCATGATAACTGCCGATTCTAAAGCGAGTATTGCTTAAAATCCGCTCTCTGCTTTTGGTAATGCCGGCGGTTTTGGTAGTGCAACATATTTTTTCAAGCACCGGAAACTTGCTATAATCCTTTTTTGCGTAATTATTAGCATCTATAACCTGGAATTTGCTGGTCCCAGATTTTATAAAATCGGTGAAAATAATGATATCGTAGTCGTTCTTGTCTATCAGTTGTTTTAATTGATCTTTTTTCAAATCATCTGCCTGGTTAACTACTTTATTCTTCACAGAAATAAGGCAGTTTAAATAATAGCTGCGCTTAGTTCCCGGTTCCGCGTATTGCCAGCGCTCTTTCCAGGCATTAACCCAGCGCATAATAGCCGAATCATCACTGCTATCTGAAAAAATGGTAAGAGATAATGCGTACAACTTTTCCTGGCCACTTTGAAACAAGTCGCGCAAATAACTATCGACGCCGGCAATAATAGGTTGGATGTTTCCACCACAATAAACCGCTAAGCTTAAACCTTCTCCGGCAAAGCCATAAAGCTCTTTGTACTGATTAAGTTTGTCAGCAATAAGCACCGAAGAACGAGTTTCTTCGAACATTTCTTGCTCGGTTATTTCTTCAGTATCATCTTCATCAGCATAACTTAGCAGCAACTGGTTGTTAACAAAAGAAGGCTTATCGTTGCTAGAACCTATGAGGTGTAAGTAGTTAAAACTGCGTACATTTGTATCAAAAGTTCCACTTGCATCTTGAATGGTGCCGTACAGCGGCCATTGGATTTTAGCCAAATCAACTACCCGATTCCAGTTTCTAATAGCAAACTCTTTGTTACTGGTATCTTCTAACGCATTGCGAACGTAAAAAGAAAAGCTGTTAAATAAATACACGTTTTGAAAGCGAATCATTTCCATAACCGCGGGATGTAAGGGGGTAGCAATGGCAGCCGGTAGATAATTATCTAACCGCCAGGTTTCTCCCTTGGTGTAGTTTGCTGATACCGCAAAGAAGGCTTTGAATAAAACAGACGACCAATACTGCTGGTTCTGGTCTTTAAAAAAGGGCTCATAAACTCCTTCCACTAAGGCTTTTCTTAAACTATCGTACTTATTGTTTAAAGCGCTAAAAAAACCGGAATCCATAAAGGTCTTCAAAAATCCTTCGTACTCAAAGCTTAAATTTCTTATGTTTTTTCTTAGCTTACTTTGATCGCTAATTGAATCTGCCTGTAACAAATTTTCTACTGAACAGTTATGATGCCTGACAGCTTTAATCATTAAACGAACCAAGTCTGTTTCTTCCTGCACATTGAATAGCTCCGCCATATATGGAACTTTTAATACCGGCAGCAAAGTATCCACATCTTTAAACTGTGGGCTTTTATACTCATCATAAATTAATTCACCCAACTCAATCATTAGACGACCATGATGCTCATGCGGTAAAGGCCATTTAAAAGTACGGGTATAAACCTTTTGATCAGCAGTGTAAACTATTACTGAGAACTTCAAAGCCGCCATGCTATTTTTTGCTGAAGGATAACTAATCTGATCATCCTCTTGCGGACTTAACTGAGATTCAATGGCTATCTCTTGCTGCAGCTCAGGTTCATCTACCGGTCCAAATTTGATATCCAAGCCATTTTTGATGGACTCATCAATACCACCCAATAACTTAAGCAAATAACCTCGGGCCCTTGTTTCTTTTTCGAAATCACTATCGGCGTCATCCTCATCTTTTTCATGATCATATTTAAACTCTTCGCTAATAAAACTAATCTTACTTAGATATTCGTGCGCTGTTTTTCTTTGCTTGGTCAGGTCTTTCTTTACATCACTTAAGGTGATCCAGAGAGCTCTTAGAAAAACTTCCGGCGCCAAACCGGTCACCGTTTTTACAGTCGGCTTTACAATGGTTTCGGTTATTTTATAGTTTAATATCTGATCATTTAAAAAAACAAAATCAACTTCCTTTAAGCGCTGTTTTGCTTCCATATTCCGCTCTTGCACGTATTTTTCTAAATTCTGAATTAACTGATCAAGATCATTAAAACAGCCTAATTCTTCCGCATCAAACTGTTTATCTCGGTTTTCATCATAAAAAACACTAATTCTTTTAAGCAGTTTTTGGCGCTCATTTCCGTCCAGCAATTTTACATAATCAAAAAAGTCTTTGCCTAATACTAAGTAATCGCCAAACTTTCTTTTAACTTTCTTGCTGGCATAACCAGGCATAAGCGGGAGTTTAAAATAGCTCAAATCGTTGAGAACCGCTTTGCGTGCTTCGGTTCCCGTTAAAACACCAGTAAGATCAAGCTGCTCCAAGAAATTGCTGACGGCTAAAATGTCAGCAAAACCATTATTGCAGAGGTCTTGCATATATTCATCAATTTCTGCGATATCATCTTCTTCATCTTCAGTGTTAATATAATTATTAAAAACACTATTAAGCCAGTTTTTAAAGGACTTTTGCATGCAAACTTCCCATACTGTCCGTTGGTCCATGTGGAAAAAGTCCTGTAAGCTGGCCTTATCATCAATGTGTTCATAACCGGCCAGTAAAACAACCATACCGGCAGCGTTTTCTGGGCAGGGTTTATTTCTTAAACTGGTCAAATTGTTATCTGCATTATACCAACCTCTATCCTTGATTTTTTCAAAAGCTTGAAGGTGTTCAGGGTTACCCGACTGGTTCCACTCTTCTCCCAAACGGCAAGCTACACCGTATTCGAACTCGATTTCCCCGGACATAGTCAATAGCTCTTCTTGCAAGCCTTCACCGATAGCAAGCAATAGAGCCGGTGGATAGGAAGGCAGAATAAACCTCAGAATCTTTTGCTCTCTTTGAATCTCCTGCACTACATAGTCAACAATTGTTTTTGCTAAATATTTCATAAATCAAACTCCTATACCAATTTTTTTATTTAAAGCTATTGTGAACTATTGAAATGTCATCTGACAGTTCAATCAAAAAGCCGCCAGCTAATAGCATTTCTGTCAACCAGGAACGCGGGGCCTGAATGTTACTGTTTTGCAATAAACCAGACCACTCTGCTGCTTCTGATAACTGCTCCCCTTCCAAAGCTATGCCGTAGTGAACATATACCCGCTGCAAAAAAACATCATAACGACAACTCTCCCCGGGGCGAATTAAAGTCATTACCAGGTAACGCAACATTTGATCTGTTAACACAAAACGGGCGTTAGG
>PWGT01000010.1 GCA_003554535.1 Syntrophomonadaceae bacterium
AATTAACTTATTATTTAGACTTCTTCGAGGAGGGCTTTTTTTGGGCAGTAATAATTTCCTGTACTTGTTTTTTAGGAGCATTAAAATATTTTTGGTTGTTTTGTTTTTTTTGGGGATAGCTTCTATTTCTGTTAACTCAAAAGCCCAAGGCCATTACTCTAATGAAGGAGAAGGACCTGTTGAATATAAGAGCGTTCCGGTTTTTTCTACAATGCCTTTCTTCATGCAAGAAATTTTAGAAGAGAGTATGGGGCGAGTGGATGAATTACTGGGTAAATTTATAGGTCAATTTTACCCTACTAACCAGGAAATGTTGCTGGGAACGCCTACCCTCGGAAACTTGATAAGCGGTCATATGCAAAGAATTACTGAACCAGCTTACTGGTCGAATTACTTTACTGAAGCACTGGTTAATGGAGTTTTTGTAATTCCTAAACCGATAGATGTGGTCAAACCGGAAATAATTCTACCTACCGAGGAAATTAAAGAAGGCGACGAAAGCTTAACTTTGCCCAGGCGAGAAATAGATCTCAGCGAAGTTACTTATGAATGGCAGGGAAGAGAGAAGACTATTGAGGAATTTGTAATTACCACCCCTACAGATTGCCTGGTAGTACTACATGATGGAGAACTGGTCTATGAAGATTATGCTGATGGCTGGAATCCCGATATGAGGGGTCAGCCCTGGTCCGTAACTAAATCTTTTACGTCTGCTCTGGTAGGCATTGCTTGGGAAGAGGGGAAAATTCATTCCGTCCACGATCCCATTGAGAAATATATCCCTGAATTAGAAAATACTGATTGGGAGGGTGCTACCATTGAAAATTTACTCCAAATGGAATCTGGCACCTATTGGGATGAAGATTTGCCTGTACTGGCTTTCAATTGTCAGGTGCAACAGTGGACGGGGTTATTTCTTGATTATCTAACCGACAGTTTATTGGGGGCGAGCCGCAACGAATACCTCAAGTCAATGGAACGTGTTGCAGATCCAGGTGAGGAGTTTCGTTATAATAGCGGCGACACCCAGGTATTGGCCTGGCTGGTTGAATCGGTTTATGATGATTCATATGCGGAAGTAATGTCTGAAAAACTATGGAAACCGGCAGGAATGGAAGGAAATGCAAGAGTGATAGCCGATAGAGAAGGAGGGGCTATTGCTTCTCAAGGCCTGTATGCCAAACCTTATGATTTGGCTCGTTTCGGCGAAATTTACCGTAATAATGGAAAAACTCCGGAAGGCAAGCAGATTATTTCAGAGGAATGGGTAAAAAAATCAATTGATTTTACGGAAGCTTCTGATGGTGATTACGGCTATCAGTGGTGGTCAAGTGAAACTATAGAAGATCTTTTTGAGGCTTCGGGCTTTCAAGGCAATAAGGTAAGCATTTCTCCAGAAAATAATTTAACTGCAGTTCGGCTCAGCCATCACCTGGGAGCAAATTTGCGGCCCAATGGAGATAACCCTTTTAAGTTAGACACTTATGGATTTGAAGTGGAAATGGGGGGTGACGAATGGGAGCAGGCATATGCTGCCATTGCTGAGGAGTTGGAAGCCGAGTAAAGATCACAGAAGCCCCCTCCCTCTGTGACCAATAGCTCCCTTTTGAATAGTTAGCTTTATTTTGCAATCTCCTTTAATTTATAATTTAAGTTTTTGTTGTCAGACAATTTAATTAAATACAAATATTTTTTTAAAAAATATAAAAATCAGGAAGGATTTATCTTTTCGGTAAAGAAATATATAACATACCATATAGTATAATTTGAAAAAAACATTGAAAAATTAACAGTCTCGGGCTTGCTAAAACCATCCAATAATAAACTTCGCAACATTTTTATGGAGAAACTTAGAAAAATAATCTTTATTATTATCAACATGTTCCCAGACTCTTGCCAATAGCTCAACAGACTTGCTGCAGTAGCGACTATACAAAGAGCCATTAACAGTGAAAATATTTACCCGGCCTTCACCGGTAAGGTTATACAAATAAATAAAGGGGGGTATAGCTAAAAATTAATAATATCAGTGTTTTTAGCCTGTTTTTTTTAGTACGAAATTGAGTCAATAATATGAGCAACATCCAAACTGGAAATTTAAGGCCTAATTGGATGGTGCCCATAGTATACAAGGAGGAAAAATTATGACGGGAGATAACACCCTTAAATTGGTTGATGAAACATTGCGTGATGGAACCCAAAGCCTGTGGGGAATGATGATGAGCTATCATATGATTGAACCGGTTGTCGGCGAAATCGGTGAGATTGGTTTTGATACTGTCATGCCACCGGTGCATGGTGCTTATCCCACGATTTGGGCTCGTTTCTTTAAGGAAGATCCCCGAGAAGTGCTTCGCATGGTAAGGAATAAGCTAACAAATACCAAATCTAATGTTCGCATAATCGGCGTGGGTACAGCGACGAATCTCTCAAAACCGTTTGAAAATAAAACGGTTGCAAAGATGTGCTATCAGTATTTAAAAGAGGCTGTGCCACAGATCAATGAGTTTGCATTGATTACTTGTACCCAGGATGAGCTTAGGAGAATATACCCGGTAATATTCCCAACGTTCCGTTCACTGGGAATAGAGCCAATACCCTATTTGGGCATCGGGCACAGTTCCCGTTTTACTGAAGAATACTACGCCTCTCAAACGAAGGAGATTGTTGAGAAATATAAGCCTAAATCTATATGTATTAAAGATGTGAATGGATTGCTGACTCCGGAACGTCTCCGGAAGATTCTCACCGCTATACAGGAGGTCGCCGACGGTACGCCTTTCGAGTTCCATGGGCATGGCATGAACGGCTTACACAGCTATAACGCTGTGGTGGCCATGCAGATGGGAGTGAGGAAAATATCCACCTGTATTCCTCCTTTGGCATATGATTCAAGCCACCCTTCAGTATTCAATGTTATCAGTAATGCAAAGGAAATGGGTATAAGCCCCGATATGGATGTGGATGTGGAAAAGATGAAAGAGGTAAGCGAGCGTTTAACTAAAATAGGGGAAGCTTATGGTCATCCCGTTGATAATCATCTCCTGCCCTTTGATTTAACAGACTATAAACACCAGATTCCCGGGGGCGTGATCTCCAATACCAAAACACAACTGGCGCAATTAGGTCTTTCAGACATGATTGAGGATGTACTGGAGGAAATTCCGCGTATTTTGGAGGAGCTTGGGTACCCCCAAATGGTTACCCCATTTTCGCAGTTCATTGTGACTCAGGCTGTTCTTAATGTACACGCGGGACGCTGGGAGCAATGCCTTGACTCCATAATCGAGTTTGCTGCCGGTATGTTTGGTTATGAAGAGGCCGGGGTCCCTTATATGGATCAAAATCTCAAAGATAAGCTTTTTAGCCTTCCCCAGGCTAAGGCGATTATAGAAAGAGCTGATAATTATGACGAGTATATTAATGAAGACCTTTCGGAAGCAGAATGTATGAAAAGAGCTGGTCTATCGCCTGATGATAGCCTCGAAAGGTACGCCCTGAAAGTATGTATGGAAGGCGAAGACGAACTGGCTAATGTTACCCAAGGTGGACCTGATTTTTATAAAAAGTATCTATAGTAACTGCCTGAAAATGCTTCAGAGAATGCAACTCTAATCAGTTGAAAATAATTAGTGCCAAATTATAAAAAAATTGAAGAGAGGTGGAGTTAGTTATGACAGCAGCAAATAAGAATGACCTTGTGCCAATTCAAGCGACGGTAACCAGTGTTTTCTATCGCAAACCCAGGCCCGGAGAACCACCTTTCGTGGAGGAAGGTGATCATATTGAAGAAGGCACTACAGTCTGTTTGTTGGAAGTAATGAAGTGTTTTAATTCAGTCAGCGCCGGCGTCAAAGGAAAGGTGGAGCAGATTCTTGTGGAAAGTGGGGACCTGGTAGAGAAAGGAGATACATTAATGCTCATTAGGCCGGAATAATGATTTAGACAAATTCCTTTATGAAATTTTGAGGTGAAATAATTTATGAAAAAGAGGAAAGTGCTTGTTGCCAACAGAGGTGAGATTGCCGTCCGCATTATCAAGGCTTGCCAGGATCTTGACATAGAGACCGTATTGGTTGCTTCAGAAGCTGATACGGAAAGTATGGCAGCGAAACTGGCGGATGAGGTTGTCTGTATTGGCCCTCCCCATGTTACCTTGAGTTATCTTGATTTAGCAAAAATTATTGATGCTGCTCTCCAGACCGGCGCAGATGCAATTCACCCGGGATATGGCTTCCTTGCTGAAAATCCGGAATTGCCTGCAGCTTGTGAGAAGAACGATATCGTTTTTATTGGTCCCCGTTCGGAAACGATGCAGCAATTGGGGGACAAAATAAGTGCGCGAAGTCTGGCTGAGAAAAACGATATTCCCATGACGGATGGTAGTAAAGGTCTTAGAAGTTTTAAGGATGTAGAAGCTGAAGTTCAAAAAATAGGATCTCTCCCCGTTGTATTTAAGGCGGCTGCCGGCGGTGGCGGACGGGGGATGCGTATCGTCACTGAACAAGGCAACTTGAAAGATGCTTTCGATATAGCTTCTAATGAAGCACTGCAAGTCTTTGGTGATGCGACCTTGTTTGTAGAGCGCTATGTACAGAATGCCCGGCATGTGGAAGTACAGGTAATCGGAGATAATTTCGGGAATTTAATTCATTTAGGACAAAGAGACTGTTCCGCGCAGAGGCGTTACCAGAAAATAATCGAAGAAGCTCCTCCGCCCAATCTTCCCGATGATTTAAGGAATAAAATGCTGGATGCGGCCGTAGAGCTTACTTCAAGTGTTGGTTATAATAATGCGGGCACGGTGGAGTTCTTAGTTGATAAAGATCGTAATGAATTTTATTTTATGGAAGTTAACTCTCGTATTCAAGTTGAACATCCCGTCACCGAGGAGATAACGGGTGTGGACTTAGTGAAGGAGCAGATTCAGGTTGCCTTTGGCGCCCCTCTCTCATTGAATCAGGAGGACATAGACTTCCAGGGCCATGCTATCGAATGCCGCATCACTGCCGAAGATGCCAGAGATAGTTTTATGCCATCGCCTGGTGACATAACATACTTTGCTTTGCCCGGTGGCAAGAATGTCCGAATAGACACCCACTGCCATCAGGGATGCACAATCAGTCCATATTATGATCCGTTATTAGCCAAGCTGATTACTACAGGTAATACCCGCGCAGATGCATTAGCGAATATGGAAACTGCACTGGCGGAATTTAAAATCGAGGGAATAGAAACTAATATTTCCTTCCTCCAATTCTTGGTTAAGCAGCTTGAGTTTGCGGCAGGAGATATACAAGTTAATTGGATAGAACATACGATTTTACCTAATTTTGTAGAATTACTAAAATAAGATAATGCAAAGTGAAGTTATAGGTGAAAACGAGGAAGGTTTACTGGGGGTCAAATGGGCAGCTGCCGCAGTACACATGTTTCAGAAATAAAATAATATTTGAGTTAAAATATTAACTAACTGACTCAAGAGTAGCTTGATAGGTGGTGGAGAGTTTGAAAAATGTAGCAGTTACTGGGGCGGGAGGGTTTTTGGGCAGAAAAATTATTGAAAGGCTCCTGTCCCACCCAGAAGTTAATTCATTATTGGCTATTGATGTCAAGCCTTTACCCCAAGACTTCCAATCAGGTAAGTTAACTTTTTACCAGCTTGATATTCGAGATAAACAATTGGCAGAACTTTTTGATCAATACGAAGTGGATACAGTGTTTCATCTGGCGTTTGTGGTTAACCCCATTCGGAACCTTAAAGAGATGGAGTCTATAAATGTAGAAGGAAGTAAAAATGTGCTGAATGCAGTTGTTTCCCAAAGTATTAACCACTTGCTTGTATCTTCTTCCACTTCTGCATTTGGGGCATTCCCCGATCACCCCACTTGGTTAACAGAAGATACACCGGTTAGGAAACATAACCGTTACATGTATGCCCGGAACAAATATGAAGTAGAAAAACTTTTGGAAGCATTTGTCCGGGAAAATCCCCATATAAAGACTTCAATTATTAGGCCCTGCATAATTTGCGGGCCCCAGTTGGATAATTATGTATCCCGGATGCTTGTAAGTTGGCCCTTTTTAATACAGATTGGCAAGGGACGTCCTTATATGCAGTTTGTGCATGAAGAAGATGTGGTAGATATGTTCATGATGATATTTGAAAATGAATTTACGGGTATTTATCATTGCGCCGGTGAGGGAATTATTTCTACTGAGGAAATAGCAAAGCTTGCCGGAATAAAAATACTTCCTTTGCCGCCCTGGGTAGCTTACCCTTTGACCAATATGTTGTATCTGTTACGCTTTCCAGGTGTAGAGGCTCGGGCAGGGATGCTGGATTTTATCCGTTATCGTTGGACTGCTTCAGATGAAAAAACAAGGGATAAATTAGGATTTAAACCTCGTTATAGCAGCGAGCAGGTGGTGAAAATTTTAATCCACTCAAAGAAGAGCAAGGAATAAATGCTTTACAAAGCCTGTGATTATAGTAAAATTTATATAGGAATACTTATGTTTGAAATAAGTTTTCTGGATAAGTTATTATGTTTTGCCATTTGGAGGGGTGTTTGTGAGTAAAAGCAAGAAAAATAATAACGCAGAAAATTCTCAGCCTAATTCCTGCTTGAATGAAGAGTTGGTTGCCGAGTACAGGGAAAAATTACCGTCTCTTGTGGGCAATATAATTAGTAGCTATGAAAAGAAATCACTTACCAGCCATGTGGATTATGAACCCATACCTTCGCAGGAATTAGCAATTGAGATCATTAACTATTTTTTTAAAATATTATATCCCGGCTATTTCAATTCAGAAAAACTTGATCCGGCCAATTTACAGTTTTATGTAGGTAATTATGTTACGCGGCTTTATGATTTGCTAGCTGAGCAAATTTCCTGTTGTATAAGACATGATTGTTTGCGCTACGAAATGAGTTGCCAGGAGTGTATGGAAAAAGGGTATGATATTTCTTTACAAGTGTTGAATAGAGTTCCTTATTTACGGGAATTACTGGCTTCCGATGTGCAGGCTTCTTATGAAGGAGATCCTGCGGCCAAAAGCTATGATGAAATTATTTTTAGTTATCCCGGGATATTTGCCATTACCGTCTACCGGGTAGCTCATGAGCTTTATAAGTTCGATGTACCGTTGCTACCCCGGATTATGACCGAGTATGCTCACAGTATCACCGGGATTGACATTCACCCGGGGGCTCAAATAGAAGAACGTTTTGTTATAGACCATGGCACCGGGGTGGTTATTGGGGAAACAACTCATATTGGAAGAGATGTTCGCATTTACCAGGGGGTTACCCTGGGAGCTCTTTCTTTGCCTAAAGATGCCGGCGAAAAGTACCGCTACAAAAAACGGCATCCTGATATTGAAGAAGGAGTAATAATATATGCCGGCGCTACTATTTTAGGAGGCGAGACCACTATCGGAGCCCGTTCAGTAATTGGCGGTAATGTTTGGCTTACTGAGTCTGTTCCTTCGGATACGCATGTGCTTATCAAAGACCCCCAACTTGTTTACAAGAATAACATGAAGTAACCACTCTTAGCCCTTTCCTAATGTGACAAAATTGCCCCGTCCCCACCGTCACTTCTTTGTCCCTTCCCCCTCAGGGGGAAGCCGGGATGGGGGTGTTTTCCCTTCACATTCCTCATTGCTATGATATAATAGCGAATAAAATCTAGATTAACTAAAAGAAACTATTTTTACCAAAATAAACTCTTTTTCAAGGAGAAAAACTTATGGAACAACCCAAAAATTATTTTTCCGTGACAATTATTATTTATACAATGTTGATTTCTTTTTTTATCTTAGGATTTCTAACTAAACCAGTAATGGCGGAAGAAGATGTGTCAAGGGAGATAGATTTCACCATCCTTCACACCAATGATGAGCATTCTGCAATTATGCCGGCCCCGCTCGTGGATTACTTTCCAGAAGGAGACGATCCCACTCGTGGTGGGTTTGCCCGTATGGCAACAGCGATTGAAAATCTTAAAGAGCAAAAAGAACAGCAGGAAGAACCAGTACTCCTTTTTAATGCAGGCGATTTTATCGGGGGCGGGGCATTTGGTTGGATGGCGCCCATGGCAAACAATCCGGATCCTGAACTTGCCATAATGCAAGAGATGGGCTATGACGCGGTGACTATCGGAAACCACGAATATGATTATGGCCCCGACATTCTGGCTGATTATTTGATTGAAGCAGGTTACCCGGAAGCCCACGCGGATACAAAAGTAATAGCATCAAATACAGAAGCTCCGCCAGGACATCCTTTGCATGACAACGATCTTTATCGCGGGCACGGAATTTTTGAATTGGAAGATAAACTTAAAGTAGGTGTCTTTGGATTAATTGGTAACCAGGCCTTGCTGGTCTCTGCAGATACAGGGGAGCTGGAATTTCCTGATCAGCACGAAGTTGCCCGGAATTCCATCGAGGAGCTTGAAGAGCAAGGCGCAGATGTTATTGTAGCTCTTACCCACTCTGGAATAGAAGAGGATCGGGAATTAGCCCAAAATGTAGACGGAATTGATGTCATAGTTGGCGGCCACTGTCACACTGCCCTGGATGCACCTATTAAAGAAGATGATACTCTAATTGTGCAGGCCGGCTCCCATGTGGAATATTTAGGCTGTTTGGAGTTGTCTTATAACCTGGAGACTGAACAAATTTCAGTACGCAACGATGAAAACCAGCAGCCGTTTTTAGTGCCTGTGGATGCTGATTTTTCGCCACAAGAGAATATTGAGGCTTATATAGATGAATACCTTGCAGAATTAAACGAGATTGTGAGTGAACTTACTGACGGTGATTACCAGGATATTCATGAAATAGTGGCTTATTCTGATTTCAAACTTGAAAACGGCGGAAAGCCACAAGAAACACCAGCCGGGAACTTCATTACGGATGCCATACGCTTTGGGGCAGAAGAAGTTATGGGCAAAAATGTAGATGTGGTTTTACAGACTAATGGTGGCATTAGACAGGGGATCTATCCGGGAGAAGAGCATTCGCCGGGGGAAATATCTTTTTACGAGATTACGGAAGCGGTGGGGATTGGCTATGGAGAAGATGGTTACCCCGGTTACCCGCTGGTTTCTTTTTATCTTACCGGTTCAGAGTTGTTATGGGTCCTGGAAGCTTCTGCTTTCCTGGGGGAAGGAGTTTCATATACTTCTTTTTTACAAGCTTCCGGGGTAAGGTACAGTTATAACCCGGACAATGCTGTGATGTTCTCAATCCCTTTCTTAGATGTTCCCGTTCCCAGCCTTTCTGTAATAGAGGCAGAAGTTTATCAGGGAGATGGCAAGCAACCTGCAGGCAATAACGGAAATTTTGAAACCCTGGAACGAGATGATACGCTGTATCATGTAGTTACTGGCACCTCACTTTTTTCATATATTCAAATGGCTGCGGATATACTTCCCCAATTTATGGAACCCAAAGATGAGCAAGGCGAACCTCTGGATCTGGACAATCCAGAAAAGTATTTTGTTCACCGCAATGACGGACGTGAATTGAAATTGTGGGAAACCGTGGTTATGCATGCTGAAAATCAGCCTGCCGGGGAAGATGAAATGCCCACTATTTCTGACTATTATGAGGAGGCTTCCTTCAGGATTATTCAGGAGGAGAGTTTTCCCAATGTGGTTTGGTTTTTGGCTATTTTAATTGCAATAATAGCTGGAGTGATTTTCCTGGTGCGATGGCGTCGCTTGCGTAAAAAGGAAAAAATGCGCAGTCAATACAAATATTTGGTTTAAAAAGATATCACTAAAGTATAACTAAATATGTATAAATTTGAGGATTTATCTACTTTTACCATCAAAAATAAGGACTTTTTTTATTCAAAATAGGGATTTTCCCAATTTCATTTTATGCTGTTTTGGTCTATTATTATATTAACACAATAATAGACGCTGCAAACCTTGGGATTCAATCAAGTAATTAAGCTTACATTAGTGGAAGTATTAAAAAAATCTGACCGACAAAGGCAAACCTTTCGAAAGAAAGGGACGCAAAGCCATGGGTCTAAGGCTCTATCAGGGCTATGACCGCCAGGTTGCCGAAGCGGATTTTTTTGGGTTTCGGGAAGTCGGTCCCTCATCCGGGAGGGATCATTAAAATGAAAAGGAATGTCTGTTTTAAAGTTTTATCTGTTTTTCTTCTCTTTTTAGTTGTGTGGGTTCCCCTTTTGCCTGTTTTAAATGGAACTGATGCCAGTGCTTCCCAAGCTGATTATGGAGACGTTAATGGAGACGGCGAAGTAACTGTCAGGGATGCGATCCTGGTATTGAAGCACGTGAGTGGATTGCTGAACCTGGAAGAAAAGTATGATAATGGGGCTTACGAGCGGGCTAATGTGTTTACCGGCACCGATTTCGTGGGTGTGGGCGATGCTGTATTTATTTTGCGGTATGTAGTAGGGTTGCAGGATGAACTTCCCAGCGATTCTTCTGACTATGAAGAAGGCTTGGGTGGGGATGTGTATTATGAATGGGGCGAACAAAGTTCTTATTCTTTCACCGTGAAGGTAAATGTCTATAATGAGGGGAGCGATACTGCTAACAATGTTCAGGTTAACCTGCCCATGCTGGAAAATGATTCTCCATACCAGGATACCAATTTAATTGATACTAATTATCCCAACACCTCATCCAGCGGCAGAATAAGTACTTTCAATCTGGATGATTTATCACCCGGGCAATCCAAAACATTAGAAGTAAACTATAATATTGATGTGCGACCGGTGTCAGTTAACAGTGATGCAAATGGTACTATAGAAGATGCCAAAAATATATTTGACCGTTATGCCGGAAGTGGAAATTGCCACGAACTTGCCACCCAGTTTGTAGATCACTGTCAAGATGAAGGCATTGAGGCACGAGTAGTCACTGGTTTTGCCCGCCCCCACAGAGGAGATATGACTTCCGGATGCCTTTCCGGTTGCCGTCACAGCTGGGCAGAATTTTACGTAGACTATTTAGGCTGGGTACCTGTAGATTTAACTTTCGAATATTTTGCAGATTTTCCC
>PWGT01000009.1 GCA_003554535.1 Syntrophomonadaceae bacterium
CGGTGGCTTACATCCTGTAAGCCACCCCGGCTCCAGCCCTCAGCTTCACCGGCTATGGCTCTGCTCACTTTATGTCGCATGGCCAAGCATTCCCGCCTGCGCCAGTATGCAGATATTAAAGCCCGGAAGGAAAGTTAACTCTGGGTAGTAAAACGTTGTGGGAGCAAAACAAGCTATGTTAAGGGGCAATTAATATGCACCCAATTCCACATTGCAAAAAAATGTGGTGAGGGGAGCTAATTATTGTTCTTGGATAAGTGGGACAATAGGCCTGCCCTTAGTAATGGCTTCGAGAGCCGGGGAGTGGGTCGGCGAAAGCGACATTTAGTGAGCGGCTGCCATAGCCGACGAAGAGCAGGCCGGAGCGGACCGCCCTGCAGGAAGCAGGGCGCCGGGAGCTGACACGACGTCAGTTTGGACGGGAAGTCCGCGAAGGCCGTCGCGATGAGTCGCGCCTATGGCCCGCGCAACGGTCTAGTCGCTGCGCCGACCCACCCCCGGCGAGAGAACAAAGAAAAAAAACACCCCCTCCTCGATCCTCCCCCGTCAAGGGGGAGGAAGGAGATTAAAACCTCTGGCGGAGGAAATTAACAGCCCTGGAAGTGAAGGAAATTAAATCTTCTGGCGGAGAAATTAATACCCTGAGGAGCAAGAATTTACTTCTCTACAGAAAGAAGGCATCAAGAGTAAGACAAAAGGACCTGTATCTGCGTCCCGGTTTTGAAAGCCGGGGGTGGGTCGGCGAAAGCGACATTTAGTGAGCGGATGCCATAGCCGACGAAGAGCAGGCCGCAGCGGACCGCCCTGCAGGAGGCAGGGCGCCGGGAGCTGACACGACGTCAGTTTGGACGGGAAGTCCGCGGAGGCCGTCGCGATGAGTCGTACCTATGGCCCGCGCAACGGTCTGGTCGCTGCGCCGACCCACCCCCGGCGATGGAGTACGGCTGGATTTCATATGTTGTTTAATATGTCATTACTCAGAAGTGCATCATGTAAATGGCTTCCCTAAATTATCGATTTATGAGATCACCCCCTCCTCAGTCCTCCCTCGTCAAGGGAGAGGAGGGAGATTAAAACCTTTGGCGGAGGAGATTAACCCCCCTGGCGGAGGAAATTAAAACCCCCGGTGGAAGAGATTAAATCTTCTGGGGAGAAAGAATTTAGTTCTCTATAGGAAGAAGAGAGCAAAAGTGGGACAAGGGACCTGTCCCTGCGTCCCGGTTATGGAACGGGGCTTTGCTACTTTATTAAAAGGACTGCCCCTCTGATTCACGATTCAGATTCACCTTAAATAATTACAGCGTTTTGCCAATATATGATATAATATATGTAAAATAACATAATATTTTGTAAAGGTATTATGAGAATCTGGTGGTGATATGTATGTCTTCTCAAATATGGCATGCTAACAATCTTAGCCCGAGAGTACAAAGATTAAGAGACGAATACTGGTCATTCTATGAAAGAGATTATTACCGTAATGAAGTTAGATCTTATTCCACAGGGCATGAATGGGATGAAGTTTTCACTCCTTATAATTGGGGAGTTGTTCCGGAAATGTTTCCCCTAATTCAAATTTTCCGAGAAACTTTGAAAGCCATGGCCGAGAAAGTTGAATTACCCGATAACTTTTACCGTCTAACTATTGCCGAGAGGCGGGCCATATTTTTCAATCTGGTTCTAGAAAATAATTTACCGGCTATTATGCTTGAAGGTGAGCTTATTGTCGGCTCCCATTTTAACACTGCTCTTTCTAAAAGCCTGACAAAAAGAGAAATGAGCAAATGGACCCGTGAATCTTATGCGTTCATGGAGAAGCTTTATGAAATTCATGAACTGGGAATTGGAAATGCTGGTGCCATACCAGGCCATCTTATACCCAATTACCGAAAAGTTTTGGAAGTAGGATTTAAAGGAATTTTAGAAGAGATAGAAGAGCGCATGACTGGCGAAACTGACCGAGAAAAGCTTTCCTACCTTAATGCATTGCGAATCTCAGTGGAAGCACCTCAAATAATTTCTCAGCGTTATAAAGAAATAATTACCGATGCTTTGAATGATGAAAACTTGCAGGATGAAAAGCGTCGTCAAGAATTAAAAACTATGTTGGAAAATGTTAGCCGCGTACCTTATGAAAAACCACGGACTTTCTGGCAAGCACTGCAAGCACTTTGGTTTACTCATATGTTGGTTATGGCTGCAGAATCATATCCAGGAGCGGGCCTTTCCTATGGACGTATAGATCAATATCTCTATCCATTTTACGAGGAAGATTTGAAAAAGGGCCTTATTGATCGTGAATTTGCCAAGGAACTATTGCACTGCTTTTGGGTTAAACATAACTATGCTTATGATTATCAGGGACGGGTAATGCGTAATCAGGGTATAAATTCCAGCTTTGGCCAGTTGATTACATTAAGTGGATGTGGGCCAAACGGAGAAGATCGCACTAACGATTTAACCATGCTTATGCTGGAAGTAATTGAGGAGATGAACCTACTAGAGCCAAAGCCGAATGTGCGCATTCATCAAAATTCTTCCCAAGAACTTATGCGCAAGGTTTCCGATATGATCAAGAATGCCCAGGGAGCTCCATTTTTGCTCAATTTTGATCGCCTTTCCATGGATGGCTTGGAGTTTGAAGGAATTCCCAAGGAGGATGTATGGGATTATGCCCCTGTAGGCTGCTTGGAGAATACCATGCAGGGGAATGATCGTTCCGGGACGGTTGATGTTAACCTCAATTTGGCCAAGGCCGTAGAACTTGCCTTAAATAATGGCAAGGATATGCAAACAGGGAAACAGTTAGGTCCTATAACTGGCGATCCTCTTCATTTTCAAAACGAAGAAGATTTTCTGAAAGCTTTTTACCAGCAGCTGGATTTTATTGTAGAAAAAATCGTTGAATTGTCCAATGAAGCAGATAGAATCCGGAGCACTTATGATCCCACTCCCTATCTTTCCTTGCTGGTGGATGGTTGTATAGAAAAAGCCCGTGACGTGAACAGAAGTGGTCCGCAATATAATTTTATTACCGTAGAAGGGGTGGGATTGGCCAATGCCGCTGATTCAGTAACAGCTGTGCGCAAACTTGTATATGAAGAGGAAACTGTAACCATGGCTGAATTGCTGAAAGCTTTAAAAAACGACTTTGCAGACAATGAGGTATTGCGACAAACACTTATAAATCGTGCTCCCAAGTATGGTAACAATGATTCTTTTGCTGATGAAAATGCTCGCAATATCTCCAGGTATTGGAATGAAAAGGTCATAGGAATGACTTCACCGGCCACTGGCAGGAGATACCGTGGCGGATATCTTTCCTGGAACTATTGGTTGGCTTATGCCCCTCTAACTGCATCTACTCCCGATGGCCGGGCAAGAGGGACTGTCCTCTCTAACGGTGTATGCTGTGTAAATGGCATGGATAAATCAGGGGCTACGGCAGCGGTGGCATCTGTGGGCAAATTGGGGCTGGAATCTGCTCCTAATGGAGCTTCCCATACTATGAGTTTTAACCCCTCTTTTTTAAGGGATGAAGAACATACGGACAAATTTATTTCTTTCCTGAGGACTTACCACGACATTGGAGGTTCTGCGTTGCAAATTAACATGATAGATCCGGAAACTCTGATTGAAGCTCGTAAAAACCCACGTGAATATTCTAATCTTTTAGTCAGGGTAACCGGTTATAATGCTTATTTTGTCAACCTTGGTCCTGAAATACAGGACGAGATTATTCAAAGAGAATCACACGCCATGTGATCATTAATGATGAAACACCTAATGTAGCTAATGATAGAGATTTAAAGGAGGAAGCAGACAAAGTTGAAAGCTCGTATATTTAATATTCAGACCATGTCCACAGAAGATGGCCCGGGCATACGCACTTCAGTTTTTTTCAAAGGCTGTCCCCTCCAGTGTGCCTGGTGTCAAAACCCGGAGGGGTTGTCCATGGAAGTGCACTTGATGCATGAGCCTTTGAAATGCATTGGGTGTGGGGAGTGTATAGAAAACTGTCCTAATCAAGCCATCCAGACAACGGACCAAGGTTTTAGGTTTACCTCAGCCTGTCAAAAATGTTTTACTTGTGTAAATAGATGCCCGGCGACTGCTATTAGGGCAGTGGGAGAAGATATCTCCCTGGAAGAGCTCAAAGAAAAATTGTTGCAAGATCGACCCTTCTACGAGAATTCAGGTGGAGGCGTAACTTTTACCGGTGGGGAAAGTTTGCTTCAGCCAGATTTTCTCCGAGCCATAATAGACGAAATGAATAAGGAAGGGATTCACACATGCATAGATACCAGTGGGCATGTAAAGGAGTCGGTTTTTCAAGAGATAGTTCCTAAAGCCTCTTTGGTCTTATTTGATTTAAAATTAGTTGATAATGAAGAGCATAAAAAGTATACCGGAGTTTCTAATCACACTATTTTGAATAATGCCCGGTGGTTAGGTTCTACAGGTATCCCAACATGGGTGCGTGTGGCCATAATCCCTGGTTATACAGATGATCATGCAAATATTCAGGGAGTAGCTGAGTTTATTCGTGATAATATGTTCCCGGCGGTAGAGCGAATAGATTTACTAGGCTATAATGACTTGTGTATCAATGATTATCAAAAAATGCAAATGGAATACTCCCTGGAAGGAACTCCACGAGTTAAAGAGTCAGAAATGAAAGAACTGAAGGAAATTATGAAGTTATCTGGAGTGGAACACATTACTATATCAAATTACCGGAAGGGAGAGTAAATTTAATGCTTGATGCCAAACAAAAGGAACTACTGGCAGGCACTTTTACTCCCAAATTTATGGCCACGCGTGATGGCATGGGCAATGTAAATGTTGTCATGATTAGTAGCATTGAATATTATCAAGAAATGATTGTTTTTAGCAATTTGTTTATGTGGCGAACAGCTAGAAACTTGGAAGAAGATCCCCGTGCTTTTATTCTGGTAATGGATCAGAACCTTAATTTTTTCGAAATAGAGGGGCATTTCATTGGTTTTGAGGAAACGGGGGAACTGGTAGATCATCTAAATAGAAGCGAATTCACCAGGTATAATGCCTACACTGGTATTCGCTGCGCAGGTAAAATTGAAATAGTTCGTGTATATCCCGTAAAAAAAATGTCTTTACCGTGGTTTTTGGGAAAATATTTAGCCAGCCGTTTATTATTAGCTCACACCCGTCCTAGTTTTCCCGTTAATGTAGCTCAAAAATTTACCACCTTAAAAAGTATCAAAGTAATTTCCTATCTGGATGAGGATGACAAACCTGTCACAAGGCCACTTCCCGCGCTTACTTCCAGTGGTGATTATCTGATCACCCCTGTAAAACTGCCACATGGCCGCAGATATGCAGCATGTGTTATCACCCCTGATATAGTTTCTTTCCAGGTAAAGGGAACCATAGAACGGAGAGGTTTAAAAGTGGAGGAAGTTTATGCAGCAGGTCCTCCTGTGGCTGGGAAATTGATTTATCCTTTGGCTACTTAGGTTTCTATCTTGGTGAAATACACAAAAATAAAAAAATAAAAAAATTGGTCATTGACATTTGAAGTATAACTGTGATAGGTTAATTACCATAAATAAATAAGAAACTTGATGATAGGGAGTAGTAAGTTGAGGAGATTTTCACAGAGAGCCGGCGATATGGTGGAAATCCGGTAAAATGTTCCTTTTCTGAATGGGCCCTTGAAAGACGGACCGAAAGTTTGCAAATGTTAAACAAGTAGGCTCCGGCGGAATAGCCTTACCGTTAAAAGAGGCAGGGTATCGGATTAAGAACCTATTCAATGAAGTTTGTATCTGTTATGAATTGTTACTTGGTCCCGTACCTGGAAAGAGTGAAGCCATGATCATTTGTATCCATTTATGTCATGGTTTAACTAAGGTGGCACCGCGAACAAACCTTTCGTCCTTAAGACGAAAGGTTTTTTTAATTTAAGGGGGAATTAACATGTATCAACCGGACAGAGAAGCTTTTAGCAAATTAGTAGCAGATCATGATATCATCCCTGTGTACTGCACAATTCCTGCTGATTTGGAAACTCCAGTGTCAATTTTTTTAAAAACTGTGGCCGATTCAAAAAGTATTCTTTTGGAAAGTGGAGATTTAGGGGAAAAAGCCAGGTATTCATTCATAGGCAGCGACCCTTTTCTTTCAGTATTTACTGAAGGAGAGCGAACAGTGGTTGAAAAAGCAGATGGAACCAGGGAAATAAAACTTAATGCGGATCCTTTAAAAGTAGTAGAAGATATTATCCATAAGTATAAAGTATTCGTGCCTTCCGAGATATCTTCTTTCTGGGGAGGGGCGGTAGGTTTTTTGGGTTATGATATGGTTAATTACTGGGACAATATACCATCAAATTTTGAAACCGATCGTTATCCTTTGTGCCATTTTATTTTTCCGGGTGAAGTGATGATATATGATCATCGACGTCATCTTCTTACGTTGGTTCGGGTAGTCCACGTTGAAGATAAAACCAGGGACAATGTTGCAGAAGTTTATGCAGAAGCATTGCAGAAATTGGAAGAGACTGCTAATTGCCTTAAAAATAGTCCTTCTCCATTGTCCGAGGTTTCTGGAATCGGAGAAAGAAATGAAAGCCAAATTATGGAGGATGAATATGAATTTACAGAGGAAGAGTTTGTCAGAGCGGTTCAAACAGCAAAAGAGTATATCGCAAGTGGGGAAATATTTCAGGTAGTGCTTTCACGGAGAGCCATTAGAAGCCTGGAAGTACATCCTTTTAATCTATACCGTGCATTACGCAGCCTCAATCCGTCTCCTTATCAGTTCTATTTATCACTGGATGAATTTCAGTTGGTGGGTGCATCACCAGAAATGCTGGTTAGCTCAACAGATGGATGGGCTTCCACTTGTCCTATCGCTGGAACCAGACCCAGGGGGAAGGATGCAGATGATGACACATTTTTGGCTGATGAATTAAGCCATGATGAGAAGGAAAAGGCGGAACACATGATGCTGGTGGATTTGGGACGCAATGATCTGGGAAAAGTTTGTTGTTATGGGAGTGTTAAAGTAAATAAATTGTTGGAAGTAGAGTATTTTTCCCATGTAATGCATTTGGTTTCAGAAGTTTCCGGTAAACTTCACCCCCAGTGTGGTTTTTCCGATTTGCTACGAGGTGCATTTCCGGCAGGGACAGTTACTGGAGCTCCCAAGATAAGAGCTATGGAGATTATTTCGGAACTGGAACCTGTTTCAAGGGGACCATATGCCGGAGCAGTAGGTTATATGGGTTTTAATGGAGATATGGATACTTGTATTGCAATTCGTACTATGCTTGTCCAGGATGGACAGGTAAGAGTCCAGGCAGGAGCGGGGATAGTAGCAGATTCAGATCCTCATCAAGAGTATCTGGAGACAGAACACAAAATGGCAGCCTCCATGCGGGCCATTAAACTTGCAGAGGAGTGGAAAGAGTATGATTTTAATTGTGGATAACTATGACTCATTCAGTTACAACTTGGCTCAAGCAGTAGGTTCTTTGGGTTATTCTGTCCAGGTTTGGCGGAACGATGAATATGAACTGCATGATTTAGATGAATTATCTTTGGATGCAGTAATCATCTCGCCGGGGCCGGGAGTGCCGGAATCTGCCGGTATGAGCTTACAAACAATAGGATATTTATGCGATAAATTGCCCATAATGGGTGTTTGCCTAGGCCATCAGGCAATCGGGGTTTATTTTGGAGGAAGAGTTGTAAGAAGTAGTTGTTTAATGCATGGAAAAACTTCTCAGGTTTACCATCATGAAGACCCTATTTTTGCAGGTATTGAATCTCCTGTGGAGGTGATGCGTTATCATTCTTTACTTTTGGAACCTTCAACTCTACCTTCTTCTCTGGAGGTTATTGCTCACACTCAAGAAGGTGAAATCATGGGAGTGCGCCACCGATATTTTCCGCAAGTGGTGGGGATTCAATTTCATCCTGAATCGTTCTTTACTCCTCATGGTTCCCGTATGCTTTTAAATTTTTTGACTGTCTCGTCACAGCCGAGAAAGGGAGGCAAAAAATGATCAAAGATATTCTGGAAAAGTTGATAAAAGGAGAAAAGTTAAACCGAGAGGAAGCTTATAAAGCAATGGACATGATCATGACCGGAGAAATAAATGATGCCCAAATTGCTGCATACCTTACGGCATTGCGATGCAAGGGGGAAAGTGAAGAAGAAATAATTGGAAGCTGCCTGGCAATAAGGGAGCACAGCAAGAGAGTCCCTTATCACCATTCCTTGATGGTTGATACTTGTGGGACTGGTGGTGATGGCAAGGGAACATTTAATATTTCCTCAGTAAGCGCTCTGGTAGTAGCTGGTGCTGGGGTGCCAGTAGCGAAACATGGGAATAGGGCAGTGTCAGGAAAATGCGGTAGTGCCGATCTCTGGGAAAGTTTAGGTGTCAATGTGGAAATGCCCCCTGCGGAAGCCGCAAGTTGCCTGGATAGGTCCAAAATAGCTTTTTTGTTTGCTCCCATCATGCACCCAGCGATGGCCAGAGCTGTTCCTGCTCGAAAATCCTTGGGGGTAAGGACTGTATTTAATATTCTAGGTCCTTTAAACAATCCTGCTGAAGTAAAAAAACAGGTTATAGGGGTTTTTGACGCCCATTTAACGGAAAAAATGGCTGGGGTTCTTTCTTCTCTGGGAGCTGAGTGCGCCTTGGTAGTTCACGGTCTCGATGGAACTGATGAAATATCTCTAGCTGGTGAAACCAGGGTTACGGAGCTTAGGCACGGAACTTTGAAGAGTTTTACTATTTCACCAGAAGATTATGGCCTTTCCAGGGTTCCACTTGAATATCTAAGAGGAGGAGATGAATCGACCAATGCTGCAATCTGTTTGTCCATATTACAAGGAGAGAGAGGGCCTCGACGCGATGTGGTTTTGCTAAATGCTGGTGCTGCTATATATGTTTCGGGTAAGGCCCATGACTTGCATGAAGGAATTAATTTGGCCAGCGAATCCATTGATTCAGGAGCAGCCTTGGAAGTATTGAAAAGTTTGCGCCAGCAAACCCAAATATCATAATTTAATTGAAACGGAGAGAATTTTATGCTCACAGAAATACTAGCTAACAAATACGAGGAAGTAAGGCGGAAAAAGGAAGAACTACCTTTAAGAATCTTGGAAAATCAACTTGAGTTTTCACCTGTACCAAGAGATTTTATCTCGGCATTATCCCTTGAAAACAGGGTAAATGTTATTGCAGAAATAAAAAAAGCTTCTCCTTCCCATGGAAAGTTCAATTCTTCCTTTTTGCATAGATTCAGCACAAGTGAAATTGCCCGTTATTATCAGGAAAATGGGGCTTCTGCAGTTTCAGTTTTAACTGACTTAAATTATTTTGCGGGTTCGTTGGAATATTTGAAAGAAGCCAAACGAGTTACAGAAATACCTGTTTTGCGAAAAGATTTTATTGTAGATGAATACCAACTTTTCGAATCGAGAGTGACAGGGGCAGATGCCATCCTTTTAATAGTTTCTTGTTTAAGCCAAGAGCGCCTGGAATCTTTATTAGAACTGGCGAGAGATTTGAAAATGTCTGCCTTGGTGGAAGTGGGAACACTTGAGGAAATTGACAGGGCAGTTCAAGCAGGTGCAGAGATTATCGGGATAAACAACCGTGATTTAAATACTTTGCAGGTTGATTTAAGCAGAACTTTAAAGTTGGCTAAATTAATTCCTTCAGGAATTGTAAAGGTTTCTGAGAGCGGTATTAATGATTTTGAGCAAGTAAAACAGCTACGTGAGGAAGCTGGAATTTCGGCGGTGCTTGTGGGAAATAGCCTGGTTAATGCAACTAATCCCGGTGAAAAAATTAAAGAACTTGCTATATCACAAAATAAGGGAGGTTATTGCCAACAATGAAATTAAAAATATGTGGAATTCGTAATTCCCAAGAAGCAAAATTAGCCGTAGAAGAGGGGGTTGATGCAGTAGGACTTGTTTTTGCAGAGAGCCCCCGTCAAGTTGATTTGGAAGAAGCAGAAAATATTATTTCATGTATTCCTCCTTTTGTTTCCCGTACCGGTGTGTTCGTGGATGAAGATCCGGTTAAGGTAATGGAAATAGCCCGCAAATGCAGTTTAGATACTTTACAATTTCATGGCCAGGAATCACCAGAATACTGCAGGCGTTTTAAAGGTTATGTGCTTGTAAAATCTTTTGCAGCTACTTGTGAGTTGAAATTATCTCAAGTTCAGGAATACCCTGTAGATGCGATTCTTTTAGATACAAAGTATGAGGATAAAAAGGGAGGGGGCGGTTTGGCATTTGATTGGAATCTGGCGCTTCCATTTGCCAGCATCTCTTTGCCTATGATTTTAGCAGGGGGCATAAATCCTGCTAACATAAAAGAAGCCTTGTCTGCTGTTACTCCTTATGCTGTGGATGTAAGCAGTGGTGCCGAAAAAAATGGAGTTAAAGATCGAAAATTAATCCGCACCCTGGCTCAGGAGGTAAACTGTTTTAAAAATTTCTCCGAAATAAATTACTCTAGAAAGGATGAAAAACATGAATAAGAATAAATTGCCTGATAACAATGGATATTTTGGCCTTTATGGAGGCATATACCTTCCTGAAACTCTTATGCCTGCTATTCTAGAGTTAGAGGAAGCTTATAATTCAATTAAACAGGATCCTAACTTTCAGCAAGAGCTGCAGCATTTTCTCTCTGAATATGCTGGGCGCCCTACCCCTCTGTATCACGCCGGGCGTTTGGGAGAATTTTACGGAATTCCAAAGCTTTATCTTAAAAGAGAAGATCTCTGCCATACCGGAGCCCACAAGATCAATAACGCTCTGGGGCAGGCCTTGTTAGCGCGGCGCATGCGGAAAAAGCGAGTTATTGCCGAAACCGGTGCAGGACAACATGGGGTAGCAGTTGCTACCACAGCAG
>PWGT01000026.1 GCA_003554535.1 Syntrophomonadaceae bacterium
ATAGGCATTCGTTAATATTATCCGTTAAAATTTAAGCAGGAGGATGAAACGCAGTATTATGAACAGCAAAAAGCTAGCAATTGTAGCTGCTATATTTATTGTAGCCCTTAAATTTGCTTTAATTTTTCCCTTCAGTAACAACATTTTCTGTGAGGCAGGATCATCATATCCTGAGTATGCTTCGAGTAATGAAGGTGAAGCTTCAGCAAGCCTGGTAACAACTTCCCCCCATTCATTAATCATGGATCTTTTTTTAGATAGCTTACATAGAATTGAAACAATTAAAGCTGATCTCATGGGACAGATTAATCCAACCCCCCATGAATCAATTCTGGGAACCCCCAATCTTTCCAGCATGGTTCCCGGCTATTTGCAAACTGTCACCGATCCTTATTATTGGTACGACTATGCTTATGATGCTTTAATCAACGGTTTGTTTATGATTCCCAAACCATTTGACATAGTTAAACCCGAATTTATTCTGCCAACGGCCAAAGTTCCGGCCAGTGATGAACCTTTGCCTTTTTCCCGGAATGAAGTTGATTTGAGTGATATTACCTATGAATGGAGGGGCCGGCATAAAACAGTGGAACAATATATTAACACTACTCAAACTGATGCTTTTATCTTTCTCCGGGATGGGGAAATAGTATTTGAAGATTACTCCAATGGCTGGTCTGCAGAAGTGCGCAATCCTTCCTGGTCAGTAACTAAATCCTTTACTTCCGCCCTGGTGGGAATCGCCTGGAAAGAAGGCAAAATTGATTCAGTCCATGACCCTATTGAAAAATATGTTGAAGAACTGGAAAACACAGTCTGGGAAGGTACTACCATTGAAAACCTTCTGCAAATGGAATCAGGGGTTTTCTGGGACGAATACGAAGCCGTACTTGCTTTTAACCCCCAGGTTCAACAATGGTTGATAATGATGGTAGATTATTACAGCGGTGGTGTGCTGGGTATGAACCGCAATGATTTTTTAAAATCACTGCCCCGGGTAGCTGAACCGGGTGAAGAATTCGTTTATAACAGCGGCGATACCCAGGTGCTTACCTGGATGCTGGAAACTTTATATGATGCTTCTTATGCCGAAATACTATCTGAAAAACTGTGGAAGCCTCTGGGAATGGAGCAGGAAGCCCGTATAATTACCGATGGGAATAACAGAGCTATTGCTTCCATGGGGCTTTTTGCCCGCGGTTATGATTTGGCCCGTTTTGGCGAACTCTATCGCAATAACGGTCAGGCCATGGATGGTGAACAAATTATTCCCCCCGAATGGATAGAAAGATCCACCACATTTACTGAAGCCTCCGAAGGAGATTACGGATATCAGTTTTTATCAACAGAAGAGGAAGAGGGCTCAAGTGATAACTACGAGGCAGCAGGTTTTCAAGGGAACAGGGTTACTGTTTTCCCAGAAAAAGAAATTGTAGGTGTGAGGTTGAGCCACCAGCTGGGGGTTAATCTTCGGCCTGACGGTGAAAATCCCTTTGATCCCAGAATTTATGGCTTTGAAGTTGAAATGGGCGGGGAAGAATGGAATGCTGTATCCACCGCAGTTGCTGAAAAGCTATCTCAAAAGGATAGCTAGAAAGGCTATTAACTCTCCTTTTAGAAGGAAGGTTCCCGCCTTGTTTTGCCCTATGCCGGGGAGTCCTCTTTTACTTTTAATACCATAAAAGTTATATCGTCATCTCCCATGCCTGAATTGTTGTTGAAAAGATAAAATTCGTTGTTGAGGGCTTGAATAATATCTTCCGGCGGCAGGTGACAATTGCGGTAAAATATCTCTTCGTAGAACTGATAAAACCATTCTTTGCCATTGCTTTGCTCCTGCAGTCCATCGGTATTGAACAGGATAGTAGTTCCGGGTGTAAGTTTTATGCTTTTTTCAGTAAAATCCAGCATTTCTCGTGGTACGATGTTGCTGATGAAAATGCCTTTGCAGTCCAGCTTATCCCATTCACCATGGCCCCACTTAACAAGAGGGGGGCTGTGAAACCCGGCGCAGCTATAGCGCAATTCCAGAGTTTCCAGGTCTAATATGCCCACAAATAATGATACCTGCTGCTCATCGGGATAATTTTTGCTTAAGTACTGATTGCTTATATGACTGATTATCTTCTGGGGTTCCAGTTCGTGGGGTTTAAGCTGCAGGTAGCTTTCGATGGCTTCTTTTACAAAAACGCTTATCAAAGCTCCGTCCAAACCATGTCCCATCACATCCGACAAAAAGAAAACCACTTCATTGCCCATTCTAATAACGTTATAGCAATCGCCGCCCATGCGGATTGCCGGCTGGTAGTAGGCAGCTATGGAGATGATATCCGTTTCCGGTATTTTTTGAGGAAGTATTTTATCCTGGATTTCTGCTGCCTTTTTAAACTCCTCATCAAGCTGATTGTAAGCTTTGGCCAGAGCATTTTCAGCTTCTATCCTTTCTCTGATAGCCTGAATTAACTGCAGGTTGTTATGCCCCAGGGTAGAAATCAGGTGGGCCAGCTTGGTATAAAAACTCATGGCCTGATTCACGGTTGCCTGGTTTATACGAGGTACTTTTTCCAGGGCAGCCATATACTGCTCCTCATCAAAACCGTATTCTCGGGCTTGCTTTCGAAATGCTTCGTAATCAACTTCATCGTTCTCGAAAAAAAATTGCCCCATGAAAATGCTCCCTATTTTTTTCTCATTGACCATAATGGGCGTGGCCATATCCCACATGTTGTTTCTGCATTTGTGCACTTTATATGTCCCGGGCAAAACTTCCGTAGAAAGGTTGTAATCACTCTCCAGGCAATGTTTGTAAGTTTCGGGATGCACCCGATGAAAGTTGGTGCAGATTTCTTGCCAGCCTACCCCAACCAGCACGTTTCCTTCCAGATCTATTATAGACATGGGTAAGCGGGTTAATTTATAAAACTCATCCATTAGTTCCTGGAATTCCTCTATGTTAATAATATATTCAAGTTTTAATTCGGCTTCGGCGGTATCAGAAACAAAGGCGGTGGGGATATAGCTCCCTGAATTATAATTATGAAAATATTCATGGTAACCGGGGGACATATTTGATCTGCTCATCCCTTCCTAAACAATATTTAAAATATTTATTTAATTTAAACTTAATTATAACATATATTTCAAATAGTTATATATTTGAAATAAGTATATACCAACTCACGACTTCAGGAAGAAAATTCTTCCAAAATTCTCACTTAACATAAACTAACTATATATTTAATTTAAAGACTGCCATATCAATGCTTTGGTTAAAATCACCCTTTTGGGTGATATATATTTTGACCGGTTAAATATAAATACACTTAAATAATTTATGTTTTTATGTCTTATTGGAACATTTTACCTCGGCTTCATTAAATTAAATTTATACTACATCTTTAAAAAGGCAGGTGTCAACTAAATGTCGTCTTCACTAATGAAAAAAGTAGGTCTGGTTGTGGGTTCGTTTTTTGCTATCCTGGGTGTCTTTTTTGCGGTATTTATCGTAATCGAAATGTTTTTTTCTGAGGAGACTCCCGCAGTTGAAGATGCTGTTCCCGGAATGGCTGAGGAGGAAGTTCAGCAGGAAACAGAAGTTCAACAGGAAGCAGAAGTTCAGGAGGCCGCGGAAGATGTGTGGCAGGATTTTTCCCAGGATGATCTGGGGTATTCCATTTCGTATCCCGGGCACTGGGTATTTGAGGACCATATGGCGTAATCGGCTTAAGGGGAGTGGATACGGCACTGGCAGTCGGAGAAGTCCCCATGATCATGATGGGCAATGAGGAAGGACAGGCAGCAATGGGAGCATCCAGAGAGGCATTGGAAACTCCCTTGCGGATTTTTGCCTATCATGATTTAGTTTCGCAAGGAACAACAGCCATCACTGATCTCAATTCACTTCCGGGCACTCTCAGCCATGCTGCGGGTGAGGCCCAGAAATTTTCCAATTACATGGAAGCGAACGTTACAAACATGGAAAATATTTTAATTGAGCATCACTACATTGATGCAGATGAATATTTTTTATCTAAAGAAGAGATAGAGGAAAAAGCAAGAGAGTTGCGCAAAAAACTATTAAATGAAAACGAAGAAAAGCTGGCCGAACTGGATAGCTGGGCGGAAGAAATGGGTTTGGATATAGTAGAGGAAGCAATTGCTGGAATTTATGAAGGCGAAATGAGTTCCAACGTTGAAGGACACTACATGAGCTATCCCATTGAAATAGAGATAGACGAGGACAATGGTGTTTACATGAGTTATGAAGATAGCATGACCCAATCTGTTGCTCAGATGGTCCCTGATGGTGCAGCAGGAGGGGGAGCGGCAATGATACATATTGAAGGTGAAGGAAGTGTGAGCGGCTCCATTGATCCTTCCACCAATATTATTACTGCTTCGGGATCTGGCTCCTCTTCTTATAGTGTTGAAGGGTACTCCGGTTCCCACACTATCACCTATGAAATGGAAGCAGAATTAGTTGAAGATACTATTATAGGAACCATTGAATCTGTAGTAGATACCGGCGATAGGCAAAATATAGATTTTGAAGCTGTGTACAGCCAAGATGACTAATTAGTTTAGCTCAAGACTTGCTCTAAAGCAAATAACTCTGGCGGCCCGCGGGGCTGTCCATGCATAAAATAACTTTTTACCTAGTATAATCCTATATACTCCTTCCAATTAAAATTTTGGAGGGAGTATTTCTATGGGTGCTAGTTTATTATTCTGGTTATTTTTTTCTAAATTCCTCTTTGTTATATGGCATGAACTAGTTACCTTTATTTTTGTTAATGATATATGGTATAATTTAGTTAATTATTAATGTAGTGTGTAGGGGGGGAGAGCAATGAGCACTACAAATTCAAAAGAGTTTTTAATAAGAGAATTTGAAAAGTTGGATGAAGAAGGCCAAAGGAAAATATTGGATTATATTAAAGGATTATCTCGCTCCCAGGGGTATAATAAAAAAGACTCAAGGAATTTTCGGGGTGCGTTAAGAAAATATAAAAATATAGAGCTAAGGCAGAATGAAAGCGAAGCCTGGATAAGTGCGGTGAAAGAAAAACATGAAAATAGTTGATGCAAATATAATTTTAAGATATTTTCTGGATGATGACGAAGAACTATCTCCAAAAGCTGCTGAAATAATAGAGCAGAATAGCCTTGCTATTCCTAATGAAGTATTTGCTGAAATTGTTTATGTACTGGAGAATAGGCTGGGTTGATTTCGAAAAGAAAGAAAGAACTCGGATGATGTAAGTTATCAAGATGTTCCGCGAGCAGGATACTCGCGATGAACTCGGTATAGGCGTTATCCACGACGCCTTTTCGGAGATGCTCTTTCCGGGGACCAGCACCATCCAGACCAGGGCCAAGTACATGCTCTTTGTTCCCTGGATCTACCGCACCCATGAAAGAAAAAAGACTCCTTCCGCCGAAATCGCCGATAAAGCCAGGAGAGATGAAGTAAGGCTTGGTAACGCCATGCTGACGACTGAAGATACCGATGGGATTTTCGGGAAAGAAGCCGGGGCGAAGCTGCAAAGACTGCCCAGTAATGTTTGCTGGAGCGGGCTTCGGCGGTGGGGGATAAGGCATTTCCTCGGTTCCCAGGAGGAATATCACCGGTACCTGGACAAATTTTTTATCAGGCAGTCCTCGCAGATTTTAATTCCATCACTCCTTCTGATCATAATGGACTAGAAAGATTGGCACAGTATATTATCCGGGCCCCGATCTCCCAGGAACGGATGATTTACATCCCGGCAACAGAAGCAGCAGATGGTATAGCACGTGTTATTTATCAGGCCAAAGACGGCGGTTCATCCAAAACTTTTTTGGCTATCGACTGGTTGGCTCACCTGATAACTCATATCCCAAACAAGGGGAACAGAAGGTCATGGAGCATTTTGGATAGATGAGGGGATTAGCGTTATAAACCTTCTGTATCAACCGGGATCAGTTCATGCGAAACTATTTTTTAGAGATATGGGTATCGACTAAAGCAGGTATTTGCTCATCAGTATCAGCTTTTTTTCGCATACCCACAATATATATTAAAACTATAGTATCAGAATAATTTACGAATTCTAATAGATTTGGAAGTAATAACTACGAAAGAATATTTAATATCCGAAGAATGCCTACTTATAGCATTTGACACAATTTTGGCTTTTTGTTCTGATTTACTTCCTGATAACCTTAGAAGTATAACACTTATAATACTTAATTTCTGCCGATAAACTAACTCACCAAAATCTTTATCCGCGGTTAATAATACCATGCCCTTTTCTTTAGCTATCTGGAGCACTTTTTTATCACTTATTCCCGGATCCATTTCTGCTATATATTCAATATAAAAACCGTTATCACGTAATACATCAACAATCTGCTTATCTACACTCTCATCAGCTAAAATATTCATCAGTTTGCTTCAACAGTGGGATAAACAACATCAGCACGCAAAGCCTCGGCAGCAAAACTAATAGCAGCATAAACCGCTTCTTCCGATAATCTGGGATGAGCTTTGACAATTTGTTCAACAGTTTCCCCTGCTGCCAGTTTCTCCAATATTAGTTCAACAGTAATCCGGGTGCCAGCAATTACCGGCTTCCCCATCATTACATCTGGATCAGACACTATAAATTTCTTTTGCATATTTGCAATCTCCTTTCCAGTTTATATGTTTTACTATTTTTGATTTTTTAAAAATATACTTTTATTTTATTATACCATATTCTGCAAACCACTCAATTATTTTGAACCTACCAACTACTAAATGTTTCTGCTCATTAACATAGTTTTACTCCTTTTTTGATTAGCAATCTTAGCTACCATTAATATCTTCTCCTCTCTAACATTTTACCCTGCCTTTAACACAGGGGCAATTATTTAGCCATCGGAAAAGCAAATTCCTATCTATCAAATTCTTATCTATTATCTATCCTATATACTCCTTCCAATTAAAATTTTGGAGGGAGTATTTCTTTGGGGGCTAGTTTATTATTCTGGTTATTTTTTTCTAAATTCCTCTTTGTTTCAGCCTTGGCAATTGTTTTTTTAGGGGCACTTAGATATAATTTTAATTGTAAATTATAACTACATAAAAATTGCCAGGGGAGCTGACGCAATATTAACAAAGAAAAAATAGCTACAAATAAATGGAAGATAGAGTTATTCCCATGGCTAAAGGGGGAGAAGTAACAAAATTATGGGACGCAAAAGCAGAAGTAAGAAAGAACGAAAGCAGGAAAAGGAACAATTAGCAGCGCAAGAGAAAGAAGGCAGAAATAAAAAATACTGGGGACTGGCAGCTCTAAATCCGAAAATCAAATTGGGGGTAGGTGCAGCATTAGTAGTAGTGGTAATAGGAGTTGCCGCTCTTCTCTGGACCGGATACATCCCCGCCATGGAACCGGACACTGAAACCACCGGCGCAGAAACCGGCGAGGAAAACCCGCTGGCAACTTTGGAAATGGAAAACGGCGGCGTTATTGAAATGGAATTATTCCCCGACATAGCTCCCAACACCGTTAACAATTTTATTTACCTGGCCGAACAAGATTTCTATGATGGGCTAACTTTTCACCGCGTTATCCCCGGCTTTATGATCCAGGGCGGATGCCCGGAAGGTACCGGAGAAAGTGGCCCCGGCTATAACATTGAAGGAGAATTTAGCAATAATGATTTCGATAACCCCGTAGAACACGAGCGAGGCGTGGTTTCCATGGCGCGCCCGGGAGACCCTGATGGAGCCGGTTCTCAGTTCTTTATAGTAGTGGAAGATACGCCGCATCTTGACGGAGATTACGCCGCTTTTGGGGAAGTAGTGGATGGCATGGAAGTTGTGGATGAAGTAACAGAAGTAGAAACTGATGCTTCGGACTTTCCCCAAACAGAACAAGTAATCAAAACAATCGAAGTGGATACCCGGGGCGTAGATTATCCCGAACCGGATAAAATAGAGTAAAAATACGGCAAAAAGGGTTTAATAATGAACTGGGACGAATTCACCCGCTTTGCAGAAAAAGTTATTGAGGAAGAAATTCCGGAGCCCCTTCTCCGAGAGTTGCACATGGGCATAATTGTTTTACCGGAGGAGAAACAGGACAAGCACGAGGACGACCAGTATATTATGGGCGAGTACATTTCCAACGAAATGGGCAACCACATCGTCCTTTACTATGGCTCCTTTGCCGCCCTGTTTACCGGTGAGGCCGATTCCCTTTGGCAGGAAGAAATCCGCGATACGATCAAGCATGAAGTTTGGCACCATGTAGAAGCGCTCTCCGGCGATGAACAACTGGCCCTGCAGGAAATGCTGGAAGAAGAAGAAAGAAAAAATAGCCGCGAAAAAAGATGCGGTTCAGAGCCATCTTCCTCAAAAGGCCCGGGGATATGGCAAAAGCTCAAGGAGTATTTTTTTAACAAAGGGTGAGTTGGTTGGAAGTATACACTGCCCAATATTCCTATAATGGCCCTCATCGTTTGGACATTACAGTTAAATCCGGGAACAAGGCTTTTGCGCCTACCTGGGAGATGGTGATGAAAACCAAAAAGGGCAAAATGTCCATTGAAGAATACACCCACAGATACACCGAGTTAATGCGCAAATCATACCGGGAAAACCGCTCCGAATGGGACAAACTGCTGGCCTGCGAAAAAGTGGTTCTGGTATGTTTTTGCCCGCCAGGGGCCTTTTGCCACCGCGTGCTTCTGGCCCAGATGCTGGAGAAGCTAGGGGCCAAATACATGGGGGAAATTGATTAACTTTAAAATCACATTACTTTTCCCCTTTCAATTCTAAATCTACTGCAATTGAGGTAAAATGATTTAAGAAATTGTTTAGAGGTTGTTTTGGAGTTGTTTTGGGGTGGTTTAAAAAAGAAAGCGGAGGGGAGCAAAAGTGAATACAAAAAAAATATTCTTATTTATCCTTATCACCTTTTTTATTAGTTGGCTGGCAGCCGGAGTATATTATTTAGCAGGGGCCGAATGGGGAACACCTCTGGCTATGTTATTTGCTGTTGGTTATATGTTTTTCCCTCTCTTGGGTACCATAATTGTCCAGAAGTATATATACAAGGAACCCGTTATTGAAAACTTGGGAGTTAGATTCAATTTTAATTACTGGTGGCTTGCTGCCTGGCTACTGCCGGTTGTCCTAGTTTTCGCTACCATAGGAACGAGCCTGCTGTTTCCCGGGGTATCCTATTCTCCGGGAATGGAAGGAATATTTGAATACATGGAAGGGCTTATACCGGAGGATCAAATGGAGGAAATGCCCTTTTCCCCTCAACTCGCGTTTTGGCTCATGCTGGTGCAGGGCATCATTGCCGGGCCTACTATTAATGCCGTGGCAGGCTTTGGAGAAGAACTGGGCTGGAGGGGCCTATTACTAAAGGAAATGGCACCACTGGGGTTCTGGAAATCTTCCGTGATAATTGGTTTTATATGGGGCCTTTGGCATGCACCCCTAATCTTGATGGGGCATAACTACCCGGGTTATGAAGTAATTGGGGTGGGAATGATGATCATCTGGTGCATTCTACTTTCACCTCTCTTTACCTACATCACCGTGAAAGCAAATTCAGTAATTGCCGCGGCAGTCCTGCATGGCTCCTTGAATGCTACTCTGGGGCTGGCTATTATGCCCGTCACAGGTGGCACAGTGCTTACAGTAGGGGCAACAGGGCTGGCTGGTTTTGTTGTTCTCATTGTCGTAAACCTTATTTTATTATTGTGGGCTCGCCCTCAAATGCCTGACAAATCAATGATATTTCAAAGGGAAAACTGAGTCATGAAATCATAAAGCGGGGGTTATTCTTGATAATTTACGGCGCTGATTTCAGCGGGGCTCAAAACCCGAGCAAAGGGATATATTATGCTGAAGGAGAGATGCAGCCCCGCAGCATAAATATAAAACGGATAATCCATTGCGAAGACCGCCTTGACCTCTTTTACGCAATTCACGCTTCTGCTGCTCCCTGGGGTTTGGACTTTCCCTTTTCAGTGCCCCGGCATCTTTTTACTAAGCTAAACCTGAATAACTGGGAGGAACTACTGCAATACGCATCCCGAACTACCCGCTCTTGCTTTTTCCGAGAGGTTGCCACCGCCTTGCCTATTTCCTGTGAGATAAAGTGCAGGGAACCATCAGTATGCTGCAGGCACACAGATGGGGCAGTTAATGCCTTCAGCCCTCTTAAACAAAACAACCCCAACATGCTGGCTATGACTTATGCCGGGCTCAAATTCCTCTTCTATCTACGAACTCTGGGCAATGCTGTTTTCCCCTTTGATTCTTTTGATAAAACAGTTTCCCGCTTGTATGAAGTTTACCCCTCCTGCACATGGAACCAATTGCATTTATCCAGAAGCAGTTCCCTGGAGCAACTTGTCTCTATTTGCTGGGAAAAGTTTAGTTTGCAAGTTAACCTGGAGATGGATCCGCAATTAGAAAGCATTGACGCTGCCGATGCAGCAGTAGCTTGTATTACATTAGGGTTGGCTTTCAATAAATATCAAATTGAAGAAAACTGGCACCTCAAAAGCTCCCCGTGGGGAGAAGAAGAATGGGCTAACCGATTTTGGGAGGGGTTGGTTGTAAGGTAGTTGGCGTA
>PWGT01000139.1 GCA_003554535.1 Syntrophomonadaceae bacterium
CCGCCATTGGCCCAAGTATTAACTTGTTGTCTTTCCATATCCTAGAGACTATCAATGATCTCCTGACCCTGTTTCAGATAGATTATCTTGTTCGGTACGGACCAAAAACAATTCTTCTGGTGGAACATCAAGAGCCCGGGCTATATTTTCAAGTAAAAAGGGTTTGGGTTTTCTAATTCCCCTTTCCATATTGCTTAAAGAGCTTACTGAAACATTAATTCTTTCTGCCAGCTCTTGTTGAGTAAAACCTTTCAATCGACGCAATCCCTTAATTCTTTTGCCCAATTCTACTGACATTTACTCTCACCTTCTTCATATATTACTTTTAAATTAAACTATAAAATTTTACTGATATAACAAGCAGAATCAGCTAAAATATTTCGACATATAAATTAAATCTCCTTTTGTTTTATCGAAAAATGAAGTTTTTTTAATAATCATAGGGATATATATTATATAAAAAAGGTGCCTGACCATGTTGCTTGTTACCTTATTAACAAACAACATCAAAGTGCCATCAACAGGAAGTCGATGGCACTTTAGAATATATATTACAAAACTATTATTATAGTCAAACTACAAATATTACTCAGATGTTTCCCCTACGTCACCATTTAAGCTAATAGTCCTAACCAACAATCCAATTAATACAAAGAAACCTAACAAACCTACATAACCTAACATTCTGATCACCTCCGGTTGATTTAAACCTACAACCTTGCCCTCTCCAAGCTTTTCTACTGTTGTATTTGTAATGTTGTAATTGTATTTTATATGAAGGTATCAGCATTGTCAAGGAATAATTTAAATATTCTAACAAGTTATTTTTTTCCCAAGCGCTTGTTCATACTTTCTCAAGTGTTTGTTATTTTTTCTCAAGCTCTACACCTTGCCTTTGTCCTCCTGTTTCACAAACAACAGCTATTAGCCAATTCAACAAGCAAACTTTTGGCTCTACTTGCAGGAAAACTTTCAATTGATTGAAGCGCTTGTTGGCAATTTCTGTTGACTAGGCTCTTTATAAATGCCATCGATTCTATTCGTTTAATTTCTTGCTGCCAAAGCATTTGCTCCTTTTTACTCCAAAATGCATTTGCAAGTGAGCTAAGCAGCTTTTCGCGAAAAGGGCTAACTTCCAAGAGATTAATTACTGGAAGTGTAATAGTTATCTTTCTACTTTCTTCGTTTAAAGGAAGCTCCCTAATAGATTTTACAAAATTCTGGTAATCTATCTTTATCTGACTTGACAAACCTACATAGTGACCAAAATAAGCCATTAACTCTACTTTAGAAGTTTCCACCCCTTTTGTCCATCCACTTAATGCACAAGAAAGCGCCAGAGGAGATGCTACCTGATAACTTATCTTATTTAAATATTTCTTGCGACACGACATGGCATCAAAAGGAAGTGGCAAATTATTTAAATCACTTAAAAAGTAAGCTTCTACATTTCGGCAAACTATCTCCGTCATCCCCCTTATAAATTCGGGATAACTACCTACCCTGGAAAATGCACTGCTAATTAAATATCTTCCAGCTTGCTCGTATTTATCATTGTCCCTCATATCAAGATCCTCTTTCATCTTACCTTCAACTATACCATTTAAATAGATTTGGGAATTCAGCCCCAGGTACAAAGCATCCAGGGAAGCAGCTTTTAATGGATCACTTTTGTGAAAAGAGGTGTTCAAAAGGCGAGAACATAATAAAAATAAAATTGCTGTCATTCTTTCACCTTTTAAAAATAGCAACTCGGATAGTAGGCGCTTGAGCGTTTGAGGTGATTTTTCCACTATTTTCTTTAGCTCTTCTTCAACTTCTTCCATTTCTTTTTCCAGGTAGTCATACATATTGTAATAAAAGGAACTTTTTCTCTCTTCAATTAAGTTCGAACTACTTGTAACAGAATGCTCCTGATTTTTAGGCCTAAAATCAAGCACCTTTTTTCCCATAACACTTTTCTCCTCAAATTGTATTTAAAATATATTATGTTAATAAAAGGCATTATTTATGCAATTTCCCATCGCCCTGTTACAAAATTATGTTGCAATGAGAAGTGAATTAGCTTTACATATAGGGCAATAATTGGTTATAATTATTATGCAAAAAAATAAACGGGGCGTAGCGCAGTTTGGTAGCGCGCCTGCTTCGGGAGCAGGAGGCCGTGGGTTCGAATCCCGCCGCTCCGACCATAGCCGAAGGCTTTCTTGTCGGAAGCTTTCGGCTTTTTTATTATACGATTCGCATATTATCTCTATCTAGGAAAGTAAATTTGATATTTTAAAGAAATAATTCTTCCCTTTTTAAATTTTAAACCTTCAAGGAGGGTTTATTAAAACAGCATAGAAATACATCATACGGAAACAAAGCGCTCTAAAATGGAGGTGAGGTCATTGAGCAAAGCTCTATTGATTACAGATATGTTACGCGACTTTGTAGCAGAAGGAGGTGCCCTATATATAGGAGATTCCGCGCCAGAAGTTATTCAAAATACTGCCGGTAGATTAAAAGAGTGGCGAGCTACAAAAAACCACGTTATATATATAATGGATACTCACTTGACCGATGATGCCGAGTTTAATATGTTCCCTCCCCATTGCCTGGCCGGTGATTGGGGCGGAGAAATAATTGATGAGCTCGCGCCGGAAAAAGGAGATTATTTCATTCGCAAGCGTCGGTTTAGCGCTTTTTACGGAACAGACCTTGATTTAACATTGAGAGAGCTTGGAGTTAATGAAATTGAAATAGCAGGGGTGTGTACCCAAATTTGTGTGCTATACACTGCCGCTGATGCCCGGATGCGCATGTACGATGTAACAGTGCAAAGAAACTGTGTGGGCTCTTTTGATCCCGAAGCCCACAAATTCGCTTTAAAAGAAATGGAAAATACCCTGGGGGTTAATGTTATTTAAACTGTAAAACTCCTAAAAAACTGTGAGTGAATAACATGGCTAAATTAAAAAACACACAAGATGTGCAAAATTTGCAAATAAATAAGCAAAGACTTCATAGCGCCAATCACGAAGAAATAAAAAACGGTCATACTTCAGACATCTACTTTGTCCGCTCAAATGAACTTCTTGCCTATGCTGGCTTGGATAAGTCTCATACCCATGCAGAAATTTTTGCCAGCCGCGAAGGTGTTTTTGCCGGGATTGAAGAAGTCTGTAATTTATTGAAAGATTCATCAGTATCTGTATGGGCACTGGAAGAAGGAACTAAAATGAATGCAAAAGAAGTAGTAATGCAACTCAGCGGACCTTACTCAGAGTTTGGATTATATGAAACTCCTATGTTGGGGATGCTGGCAAGTGCCAGCGGGTGGGCCACCGCTGCTAAGGCTTGTATAGAGGCTGCTGAAGGTTCTCCTGTCTATTGTTTCGGAGCCAGGCACGTCCATCCTGCTATAGCGCCTGTTATGGAAAGAGCAGCAATTATTGGTGGAGCAGAAAATTGCAGTTGCATCATTGGTTCAAAACTTATGGGGAAAGAACCAGTTGGCACTGTACCTCATGCAGCAATGTTAGTAATAGGAGATACTTTAAAAACTGCTCTTCTCTACGACGAATCAATGCCCGAAGATAGCCCCCGCATAATCTTAGTAGATACTTTCAAAGATGAAGCTGAGGAAACTTTACGAGTTGCTGAAGCCCTTAAAAAAAAGCTAAATGGGGTAAGGCTAGACACTCCCGGTGAAAGAGGTGGAGTGACCACAGGGCTGGTAAAAGAAATACGGGCCAGGTTAGATCAAGCTGGTTATGACCATGTTCAAATTTTCGTGTCCGGAGGAGTTAACCCTGAAAGAATCCAAGAATTGAAAGAGGCAGGAGCCGATGCATTCGGAGTAGGAAGTTACATTGCCGGAAATCGTCCTATTGATATGACCATGGATCTTAAAGAAATAGAAGGCAAACCCATTGCCAAAAGAGGCAGAATCCCGGGGCTTACTAAAACTTCACGTCTAGTAAAATACTTGTAGTTTTTTGCATAATGACGTATAATTACATGATAAACATGATTAAATTATAATAATTGTCAAAGGAGGTTAAAAATGGACCTTAAAGGAACTAAAACAGAAAAAAATCTTTGGGCAGCATTTTCAGGAGAATCACAAGCTCGCAACAAGTATACTTATTTTGCCTCAGTCGCTAAAAAGGAAGGAATGGAACAGATAGCAGCTTTTTTCTTGGAAACTGCAGAAAATGAAAAAGAGCATGCCAAGAGGTTGGGCAAGTTTTTAGATATTGTCGGCACCACGGAACAAAACCTTAAAGAGGCTGCTAAAGGAGAGAACTATGAATGGAAAGAAATGTACCCTAACTTTGCAGCAGAAGCCAGGGAAGAAGGTTTCAATGAAATAGCTATCGTTATGGAAGAAATAGGAGAAGTAGAAGAAGAACACGAAAAACGTTATTTGGCTTTGTTAGACAGGCTTAAAGAAGGTACCTTGTTCAAGCGAGACGAAGAAATTGAATGGCAATGCCGTAATTGTGGCTACATACATTTTGCCAACGAAGCACCATCTGCTTGTCCTGCTTGCGCCCATCCCATAGCATTCTTCCAACCCAAGGCTACAAACTTTTAGCAATCTATAAGTAGTTAAGTTTGATATAATTGGCAAAGGATAGGTTTTCCAAACCTCTCCTTTGCTTTTTGTTATTTAATATTCTCATATTTTATCTGTATTTATTTGTTTTGTATTTCATAAAGCATAACTTGCCAAAATCCACATGCCAAAATCCACTCTGTTGATTTTTTCATTTATAAGTGAGAAAATAAAGTCAAATACAAAAAAGAGGTAATAGTATGGACCATTCAACTTTAAAGAAAGAACAGTTAATAGAAATATATGTACCTTCTTTGCAACAGTATTATAAAGTGAAAGTAACTCAAATAGAAGATAACTCTATTATAATAGAAGAAGTTAACCATGAAGACTATCAAAGTGATCCTGATAAACTTCCCCTTGATCTGGGCAAACTTTATTTAATTTACATTGGAATGGATCAAAACGTTTACTGTGGCAAAACCAAACTACTTGACACTGAAAAAACAGAAGATGGAAGGTTCGTTTATGTTTTGGAAAAACCGGAACAGTTAACGCCTCAAGAAAGAAGACGTAGTTCCCGTGTTCCATATAATGAAAATGTATATTATCGCCTTGAAAATTCACCTGATAAAGAATTTACCAAATCAGCCCAGGCAGTTGATCTGAGCAAAGGCGGCATGAGCCTTATAGTTGAAGAATACTGCAAACCCCAGAGCATAATTCTCGTAAAATTTTATATAGAAGAAATAGAGCTTTTCGTACGGGCTAAAGTCAAATGGATTAAAAAAGACCAAAGTAAAAACAGATACACCATAGGAATTAACTTCCTGGAATTATCCCCCCAGATGCAGTAAATATAACTATACTTTTATTAAAAATCTTCTTCCTCCAAAATATCTTCCCTTTCAAAAAGACGGACAACTTCGTGAAGAATATAAAGCAAATATTCCCTGTCTTTTTGAGGAAATCTTGCAAAATATAGCCCTAACAGAAAATAACGGGCTTCTTCTGCTTCATTTAATATTCGGGAACCTTCCTCGGTTATCTTAATCCAAACCTGGCGCCTGTCTTGATCTCTTCTTTCCCTGGTTACCAGTTCTCGCCGGTAAAGGCGATTAACAACTGCAGTGATGGCACTTAAAGTTACGCCTAATGATTCTGCAAGATAAGAAGTATTGCTAGGCCCATTTTCTTCCAAAACTCGCAAAACCATTAATTGTGTACCCGTAATTTCATCTGAGGTATACTTGTTAAATAAGAAACGAAATCGATTAATAAAACGACTAAAAACATGATCAAGATCTTTTATGTACTCTATGAGTTCTTGTTCTTTAATGGCGATTTTGGCTCCTTTCCCTATAGTGGTTAAGCTTGTTCTAATAATTTATAGAATTATATGGAGATTATATACTATATTGTATAGACTATCACATTAATTCTACTTTGTAATTATTTTTTAGGTATAAATTTTGTTGCTAAACTGACCTCGTTTTATGTACAATTATATTTAAAATGTTAAGCGAGGTATTTTAATGAAAATAACGAGACTTAAATATATTTTACCCGTAATATCTGCCCTTTTATTAATTCTGGCATTTCCCCGCTTCAACCTTGGCTTTATGGCTTGGTTGGCATTAATTCCCTTGTTCTGGTTCCTTATGGAATCCAAACCTCGAGAAGCTTTTAAAGGTGGGTTGTTATTTGGTTTAACTTTTCATCTTTATATTAATTACTTCATTATCGTAGCACTCTATCCATTCGTATCGCTGCCCCTTACTTTGCTGGGCTATTTTTTAGTTGCAGCCTTTAAAAGTTTCTTTTACGGGATATTTTGTCTGGCGGCCAGTTATCTGAAAGACAATTTCCGTGCTATATACATAGTTTGGGGAATACCCTTTTTGTGGATATTGATGGAGTTTTCAAGATCACTGGGACTTTTGGGCTATACTGCAGGTTCTATTGCATTTTCACAGGCTCACTATCCCTCTGTTTTGCAGATAGCAAGTGTTTATGGCCACTGGGGAATTGCTTTTTTGATGATAATGTTACAAGTTGTAATCGTATTGATAATAAAAAACAAACTTTCCCGGCCTCAACTAACCGTGCCAGCAACAACCTGGATAATAATTGCAATGGTAGGATTGATCATCCCTGGTCTTTTTCCCGTTGAAAAACAATCTTCCCCAGAAAACATCGCCCTAATTCAGGCCAACATTGAACAGGAAGATGTTCTGGCCGGTCCCCGCGAAAACCTCCTGAAATATGAAATGCTAACCAGAAAAGCTTTTCAAAAAAATGACGATATTGATTTGGTCGTCTGGGCCGAAACGGTCCTCTCTCTTCCCATAGCCAGGGGAGAGCCAATAGTCCCCGAGGTGAAAAATCTTTCTCATGAATTAAATACCCCTTTTATTTACGGGGCTGTAGTTAGGGAAAATGAAAAACAGTTTAACTCGGCAGTTTTATTCTGCCCTCAGGAAGAAACATTGCAGCAAAATCATAAAAAGTATCTGGTACCGGTAGTTGAGTACTTCCCTATGGAAGAACAACTCAATCAGCTGCTCAATCTTAACTTGAATCTGGCAAGATACACCCGGGGAGAGGGAATAGACCTTCACGAATATGGAGATACCTCTCTTGCCTGTATCATCTGCTTTGAATCATTTTTTGGTAGTTATAGCCGAGAGTTTTCAGCCGCAAGTGCCCAGCACATGTTCATTCTCACTAACGTTGGTTGGCTCGGCGATACTCATGGTGTGGATCAACATGCTGACATGGCGATGATTCGTGCTGCAGAAATGGGAATAGGTGTTACCCAGATAGCAAATACAGGGATAACTATTTCCGCAGAACACACTGGTAAAGAAATTCTGCGCTCAGGAATTGAAACCGAGGAAATTTTATTTTTGGAAACTGACTTTAGCCACCGTAGGACAATTTATACCATTGCCGGTGATTATTTTGTCTATGCAAGTTTGGCTGGCCTATTAATTTTGTATATTTTGAACATAAGAAAACCGAAAAAATGAACAACAGCTAAGCATTGAGAAGTTCATTGAGAAGTTATTTCTAACTAAAGTGATTGCTTTTTGCTTCTATTATTCTGATTTTTTAGTTCTGGGGCTATATTCGTTTAATATTTGCTGCGCTTGTTGATAGTCCTCGGATGTGTTTATGTTGAAAAACATTTTTTGTTCCGGGTCAAAACGGTTTATTTCCTCGGTATCAATATATCTAACTTTTACTTTCTTAAAGAATTCGGTAATCTTGAAGCGCCCGCTATATAAATTCTCCTCTATAATATCCACACAATTTCTTTTATAAAAAGCATATAACGGCTGCAAATAGCCATCAATTTCAGGAACTACTACATCATGGCCATCTTTTGCAAAATACATGTATTTTATAAAATCAAGATTGACAAAAGGCATATCACAAGCAATTACAAAATTGTAAGTAAAATCAGAAACGCTTAATCCTGCATGCAGACCTCGTAACGAAGATTTTGAAGGAATATCAATCAAATCTTTAGTAGTTTTTACTTCAAGATGCTGTAAGCGTTCCGGAAGATGAGTAACTACTATAATATCAGCGAAGCATCTACTCAAGCTTTCTATAATGTGGTCAATTATTAGCTTGCCGTTGAAATTCAAAAAAGCCTTGGGATAGCCAAAACGCTTGCTATCTCCACCTGCGAGTACTAATGCTGCTGCTTGAAGTTTTTCTCCTTCCATAATCTTATATTCTTTCCTCACCTGTTAAACTTCGGTAATCTCTTCTTCGAGTTTCTTTTTCTTGGTAATTTTTACTGCAAACAGCCCTACTTCATACAACAACATCAGGGGTACAATCAGCATAAGCTGCGAAATGATATCCGGAGGGGTTATTAACGCTGACGCCCCCAGCATAATTAAAAGAGCAAATTTGCGATTGCGCCTGAGAACATCAAGGCTAATTAAATCCAACTTAGCTAAAACCCACATTACCAAGGGTAATTGAAAGAACAACCCAAAAGTAAGCAAAAGAGTAAATACAAAAGATAAATAACTACTGACGTTGAACATAGGACTCAATTGGGTAGTTTCAAATCTTAAAAAAAAGTGGAGCACCAGTTGCAAAACCACCAGGTAAGCAAACACTATTCCCAAAACAAAAAGAGTAACACCTCCGCCAGTAACTCCCAACAAAAACCTTCTTTCATTTGAATAAAGCCCTGGGAACAGAAATGCCAAAACCTCGTAAATAAAAACTGGTGAAGCCAACACCACCCCACCTATTAAAGCCAGACGCAAATTAACCATAAATGCTTCCGGTGGAGAAAAATATACCAGAGATAAACCTTCTACTGGACTTACAAGAAGATACCGCAAATAATCCGCCTGTAAAAAGCAAAATACTATTGCAATAACAAAAGCCACTAAAAACACTAGTAGACGACTCCGTAGCTCCCCCAGGTGCTCCATCACCGTCATGCTATCGGTACGGTTTTTACTCAACTCTTCTACCCCTTGATCCAAGCTATACTACACTCAATTATTCTGAGTTATTTTGGTTTTCCCCGGATGAATCTGCGGCAGGCTCGCTATCTGATTTGCCTTTTAATCCGTCTTTTAATTCTACAACACTTTTGCCAATAGACTTAGCTAGATTCGGCAACTTATTGGGACCAAAAATAAGCAGCACAACAGCCAATATCAGCAACAACTCCGGGACACCTATTTTGCCTATACCCATCTCTTTACCTCCTTTATCTCATTAATAGAAAATGCCCAGACCTAGTTTAAAAGAGAAAGATCCTGGCCAGGCTTGTAACCTCTTTCCTGGGCTGCAGAGTCAAGATCAACTGTGAACACATTCTCTACATCCAGGATTACTTCACGTCCTATTTCTTTAAGGTTAACCGTTTTCAAGTAACTCTTACACTTCTCGCAAATATTTATTCTGCGAGCTTTTTCTTCCTCAACATAGAAATACCCCAGTTTGTAATGGTCACGATTGTTGCAATAAGGGCATTCCAAACGTGAGAACTCCCATTGAGTATGACAAAGCCAGCATTCCAACACCCTGGCACTATTGTCACGACGCAACTTGGCCATCATTGGCTTCTGCCCACATACAGGACAATAACCACTAGACCATAAAGCAAAGTCTGTTATCTCATTTGCCTTGTTTGCATAATTCATATAATAGGGCGAAAGTGCAGCAAAAAATATATCTATGATAATTTCCGGTTCAATATCATCCTCTTGAATTTCAATATTTTGTTCCCTTAAATATTTTTCCAAATACTCCGGGGTTATACCACCCTTATTTTGTAACAATTCACTTAAAACATTATCCTCAAAAATAGGCAACTGTTTTAACTTCTCTACTTTTTCTGATGCCTTTATATCATCCTTAAACACAGCATGGGCAATTTCAGTCATTATTTCTTTCAACTCTTCTATATCAATATCCAGAACTTTATCATTTAAAAGGTAATTGCCTTCTCGTAAATAATTATCTATCTCTTCCCCCTCTTCAAAATGAAAAGGAACATCTATTTTCTCTCCATAACGAAATTGCACTCTTGACACTTCTTTATAAACATCAAAAAGATTTTCAAATTCCTTTTTCAAAGACTTATACTTTTCTACTTCCTGGCTAAACTTCTCGAATGTTATATTATGCATTAATAATATTCCTCCTCCACGGTATCTCGATCCCCTAATAAAGAATAATATCTGTATATTATTCTTTATCCTTTTCTATTTCTTCATCAATATCAATACTCTTTTGAAGATCTTTCCCAGCATTGCGCAGTTCGCTAATGCCTTTTCCGATAGAGCGTCCTAATTCCGGTAATTTGGTAGGCCCAAAAATTATAAGAGCCACAGCCAAAATTATAAGCACTTCCATCATTCCTATCTTACCTATCAAGTAAACACCTCCAAGCTAGCTACTCAACATAATACCATACTTAAATTAACTTCTACATGAAGAATCCGAACACCTTTAATAGTTGCACTTATTATAATTAATTCCAATATACACAGAAAACCCTTCGTATAATGACCTAATTTTATCGTAAGTAGATTATATAACAAAAACCCTATAAAAAAAAACATAAATTAATTTAATTTAATTATACGGAAAAATGCCACATTTTACTCTTCACTCTTTATCAAATCCCTGGCCCATTCCAAAAACTTGGAAGGAACCATTATGTCTACCCCTAGTTCCTGCCCGAAAATAACTTTCAACCCTGCAAAAGGACCACTATACCTTTTCTCCACTGGAATTTCATAAGAATCAAGCAAACCACAAACTAAATCTGCTTCTGTTTCATTAGCAGCTTCCATTAAAATTACCCATTCATCATTTTGCACTTTTTTCCCCTCCTAATTTGACAGTTTGGGAAAATTAAATTACTATTTGCGTACTTTAAGCTTTGTTGAAAAGGAGCTACAATGAACCTGAGCGAAAAACTGCGCCAATTTGCATTTGCAAACGGGATAGAATATCTGGGTATAATCGATGCTGAGCCCCTTTATGAATTTGAACCTTACCTGGAGGAATGCCGGCAGAGAAAAATAGACCCTCCATTTGTCCAAAATTCTATATCTCAAAGAATTAACCCCCGCCTCAGCTTGCCCGGCTGTCAGAGTATTATTTGCTTGGTTCTTCCTTATCTGCCCGATTACAACAAAATAACTGAAGCTGAACCAGAGGAACCTGTAGGACTGTTAAGCAAAATTGCTCAAGTCCGGGATTATCATCAGGTAATGTCTCAAAAGGCCAATCAGATAGTGGAATATTTACAAGAAATAACCTCTCCCATATTCAATTACCTTATCCATGTAGACACAGGCCCTCTCTTAGAAAGAGCCTTTCTGCAAAAAGCAGGTCTCATCACAGGGGAAAATACCACTTTAATCACTCCTAAATATGGTTCATGGGTAGTAGTAGGGTTAATTCTCCTGGACATTCAACTACCTTCCCTGCCACTGGAACAAACTTACTCGGAAACCTGTCATAACTGCGGTCTCTGCCGTCAGGCATGCCCTACTGGAGCCCTCCTTGCCCCGTACCAGTTAAACCCCTGGCATTGCCTTTCTTATATTTCTCAAATGAAAGGAATCATTCCCCGTGAATACCGAAATTTGCTTGAAAATAGATTATACGGTTGTGATACTTGTCAGGAAGTTTGCCCTCTTAATCACGACATAAAACCCTCTATCCTTCCAGAATTTAGCTCACCCATACTCCTTCCCAAATTACCACTACTTACTCTTTCCCACATAAATAAAAAAGAGTTTTTCAGCTTAATTAAACCCACCGCAGCAGGGTGGGTGGGACGCCAAACCTTGCGGCGCAATGCAATTGTGGCTATGGGTAACAGCAAGTTTGAAACAACCTTGCCTTATCTGCGCGAGATTCTATACAATGACCGATCGTATTTAATGAGGAACCACGCTGCCTGGGCTTTAGGCCAATTTAACGAACTTCCTAAAGTCCGTGAATATCTACAAAGAGCCCTTTTATTAGAAAAAGACCCTCGGGTCATAGAAGAAATAAAGTATTCACTACAAAAAAGTTAAATTTTTTTATTAAGTTTATGTAACTGCTCAATTATAATTTATTCATCATGTTTTTTCCGATAAGCTCCTGCAGCTATAATTATAATAACCGCACTTACAACTATTACTGATATAATAAACTCCCCAAAGTAATTATCTTGCATAATAGCTCTCTGGGCATCATTGACCAATCCATGGCCCATCAACTGAAAGATACTGTACCAGATGACTATTAAAGCCAACAGCAAGGGGAGAAGGTTTAATATCTTCCCCTTAGATTCAGTTCCGGGTAAATTAAATAACTGTTGAAAAACTTCGGAAAATATTCCCGTATTTATGTCAAAAAAACCTGTCAAAATTATCAAAGCCCCAATTAACAACAGTAATAGATGAGCAATACCGAAATAAGTAAATATTAACAATACAGCTACCAAGATGATTAAATCTAATATTAATAGAACGATTAAGCGTGGCTGCTGCATATCACACCTCCACCTACCTAACATTGATAGCTGGGGAAAATGTGTGCCCGCCTGAGGCGGGCACACATTTTGTCACATTGAACATTCATCTAACCTAAAAATAACAAAAGCGTCTTAACTAGCAACAGCCACCGCAACTACCAGGGTTCTCATCATATATTGTGAATCCCTCGTTCATTTCATCTTGGTGATAATCAAGTATTTTCCCTTGAACATGGGGAACAACTTTTTCTTCACAAACAAATTGCAAACCATCAACTTTCTCTACAACTTCATTCTCTTCATCTACTGACTCTTCCAGAGCCAACCCCAATTGGGGCCCTCCTCAACCGGCTCCACTGAGATACAAGCGGATATAAGCATCTTCATGGCCTTCTCCCTTGAGTATCTCTTTAAACTTGTCAACGGCTGCATTAGTTACATTAATCATGAGATTTCTCCTTTCTTAAACTATTGTTACCAAATCATTTTCTATGATTTGCTCCATTGTATAATTTTCCTCTTAGTTTTGCAAGTAATAGGAATCAATGCATTTATAAGTATGTTTTTTGTTTTAGAAGAGCATGCTCTTATAAGCTCTTTCAAAGACTTCAACGGGATCATCTTTTACCTCATTTTTCCCCATAATTAACTTAATAATTTATTACCTAAAGAGACAAAATAATAATGAACCCCATATTAAATAAACAGCGGAGGTGATTGAATGCATTTAGACGATCGCATTTCTCTTGAACCTGGCAGCCCCAAGCGTGGCCAAAAAATGACCGTGGAATACCGTGGGCTACTTGCCCAGAGCGGGGCAGACAATTTATGGATGCACTATGGATTTGATGGTTGGAAAAACGAAGGGGAGCTTCCCATGGAACCAACCTCTGATGGCAATTTCACATGCCAAACAGAAGTTCAAGGAAAAAAGGAGTTCAATTTTTGCTTTAAAGACAGTGCCAATAACTGGGACAATAACAATGGCCATGATTGGTATTGCAAAATTGAGTAAGCTCTCCTACCATCCCAAATACTCCGAGCTATGTAGCTCGGAGTATTTTTTTCTCCTCTAAAAATTGCAACTTACTCTACAGAAAGAATAATATCTTCCAGGGAAATGCGGGGGCGTTGCGGAGGATCTTCAGCTGGATAGCCAACAGGAAGCAAAGCAACCGGTACTATTTCAGGCGGTAAATTTAAAATTTCATGAGCACGTTCACTATCAAACATGCGCACCCAGCAACTGCCCAACCCCATGCTAGTGGCTTTAAGTACAATATGCTCTACCGCTATTCCCAGGTCCAAATATGCAGATACAGGAACCTTGGTATCTTCTACCTTTTGGGGCATTTTGCGCTGATACAACATCTCAGCAACATCGCGTCCAAGAACATCAGCTTCAACCAGCTCCTCAACTCTTTTTTCAACCATATCTTTAATAAAAGTCTTTCGATCCAGGCAGCAAACTATAATTAAAGGAGCTCTGGTTACGAATGACTGCACCACAGCTTCACTTAAACGGTTTTTTAAATCCTCATCCCGGACCAGTGCAAACCTCCAAGATTGCCTGTTAGTTCCCGAAGGTGCCAATCTGGCTGCTTCCAACAATTCTCTCTCAACTTCCTGTGGTACAGATTTCTCCTGATAACGCCTAATGCTGCGCCTATTTTTAATTACCTCATCAAGTTCCATTTTTTTACCTCCTTAGTTTGGGCTTCCTTAATTTAGTTTCATCTTTTATTTAAATTTTCCTTTCATAAAACAAAAAAACCGGGGAAATCACCTCCCCGGATCTCACAGCTTTTGGGTTTATTTCTTGTCTTTTCTAACTTTAATGGACTTAGGCCTAGCTTCCTCTGCCTTTGGTAAATCAATCCTCAATACTCCATCTTCAAAAGCTGCATCCACCTTATCAGACTGGATAGGTGTAGGAAGCTCAAAGCTACGAGAAAATTGCCCGCTGTATCTTTCCATCCAGTAGGCGTTACCTTCTTCCTTTTCTTCTTCTCTCCTTATTTCTCCATTGATAGTTACCTGATTGGCACTTACGTTGACTTCTACATCATCACTATCTACGCCCGGCAGATCAGCCAGTACTACGTATTTATCTTCTTCGGAGTATATATCGACGTTCGGATAACCTCCTTCTTTTCCTGTAAACGGCCAAGTTCTGATAGCATCTTCTAACAACCTATCCAGCTCAGAACGCAACCTACCTACTTCTCTTGAAGGTTCTCTCCTGATCAATTCTGTCATACTTATCACCTCCTTGCCTCACTGTTTATTAGCACTCTTTTCTTTTGAGTGCTAATCATTTCATTTTATATTTTACTTAGCTAAAATTTAGCTTTCAAGCCTTATTATAGCATCTCACATGATATATACTTCAAATTTTGCCTATATTTTTCTATTTGCTCGGAATTATTAATTTTTTCGCTCTTTTGCTTATCCAAGAAGGGTAAAAATTCATTTGAAAGATACAATTAATGAAGATAAAAGGGGGGTAATTAAAATATGGTTATTTATTCACTAACTAACTCGCTCCATATTACGCTCATAAATTATTCGTAAGCCCTCCAGAGTGAGCAAACTATTTACTTCTTCTATGGTTTCGGATTCCTGAGCCAGCAGTTCAGCAAATCCTCCAGTGGCAACTACTAAAGGCTTTGCAGACAATTCTTGAAATATACGACGAACAATACCGTCTACCTGCCCCATAAATCCATAGATAATTCCTGATTGCATACTGCTAACAGTATTTTTGCCTATAACTCGTTGAGGTTTTTGAAGTTCCACACGGGGAAGTTTTGCAGCATTACTAAATAGAGCCTCTGTAGACACTCCTATGCCCGGTGCTATGGCACCGCCCAAATAATCCCCTTTCTCACTGATTACACAAAAAGTAGTAGCCGTTCCAAAGTCAACAATAATCAGGGGACCTCCATACAACGAATAGCCGGCTACAGCATTAACAACCCGGTCTGCTCCCACCTCCCGGGGATCATCAATCAATATATTTAACCCGGTTTTTACTCCCGGCCCTACAATTAGAGGGGAAAGATGAAAATATTTTTTAGCCATCTTTTCCAGGGAGTGCATTAAAGGAGGAACCACTGAAGAAATAGCCACCCCGGAAACTTCATTCCAGTCCAGGTTGCTGTCTTTAAACAAATTCTTGGTGATTACCGCCAGTTCATCCTCGGTATGATTCCAGCTAGTAGAAATACGCCAGGATATAACAAATTTATTCTGGGCATAGACTCCTAGCATAATATCGGTATTGCCTACATCTATAGTTAAAAGCATTATCCCACCCCTTTTTTTCAAATATACCAAAAGAAGGGAGAAAAAACAATTGTAAGTGTAACTTGAAAGCCACTTACGCTGCAATTATTTTTTAATCAAAACACAGAGTTTTCTTTAAATTAAGCGTAAAGTGACCAGAATATTTGTACTCTTCTATATCCTACTTTCCTTGCAGGAAAAAAACAATATTAATCGAAATCAATAAAACAAACAAGTGGAATTTGTAAAAAACGTAAATGATAAAAGTAAATTATAATTGAAGATAATACACAAAATAAGAAACAAGGAGCAAAGCAAAACAATGGTTGATGAGCAAAAACTAGAGCAAGCAGTTAAAATGATTCTGGAGGCAATAGGTGAGGATTTAGATCGGGAGGGCCTAAAAGAAACTCCCAGGCGAGTAGCTAAAATGTATCAGGAAGTTTTCAGTGGCCTGCATCAAGACCCCCGGGAGATCCTGCAAAAATTCTTTGTTTCTGATGAACATGATGAGATGGTTCTGGTAAAGGATATCTCTTTCTATTCTATGTGCGAACACCATCTCATGCCTTTTTACGGGCAGGCCCACATTGCCTATATACCTGCCGGCGGGCGTATTACGGGTTTAAGCAAACTGGTAAGGGTCATAGAAGTAATCTCCAAACGCCCCCAGTTGCAGGAAAGACTGACTACTCTAAGTGCCGACGTAATCATGGAAATGTTGAAGCCTAAAGGAGTTGTGGTAGTAGTAGAAGCCGAACACCTTTGCATGAGTATCCGGGGAGTAAAAAAACCAGGTTCAACTACGGTTACCTCCGCTGTAAGAGGTTTATTCCGCCACAGCCCTGTTTCCCGCGAAGAAGCTTTTGCTCTCATCAAAGGTAAATAATATCTTTTTAATAATTTAAGGAGAATTTGGATGAACGACGGTTTAATTCTTGGCACTCACAAATTACCTCTGCACAGACGAACATTGATCATGGGTATCCTCAATGTTACTCCGGATTCTTTTTCTGATGGCGGTTATTTTTTTGATCCGCAAGAAGCCCTGAGGCAGGCGCAACAAATGGCTACAGAGAGCGCTGATATCATCGACATTGGCGGTGAATCGACTCGACCGGGAGCTATCCCCATTTCCGCTGAAGAAGAATGGAAAAGGATTCAACCCATAATCAAAGCTATCAAAAAAGAGGTGGACATTCCCCTTTCCATAGATACTTACAAAGGTGTGGTTGCTGCTCAGGCAGTAAAAGAAGGAGTGCATATGGTAAATGATGTTTGGGGTTTGAAAGCGGATCCGGCCATGGCGGAAGTAGTAGCTGAATACGAAATTCCTATTTGTATAATGCATAACCGCAAAAAAGCTGTTTACCAGAAATTGATGGATGAGATTCTCAGCGATTTACAAGAAAGTATTGACCTGGCAATAAATGCTGGCATTAGGCAGGATAAAATAATTATTGACCCCGGAATCGGCTTTGGCAAAACCCTGGAACACAATCTCGAAGTAATGCATCACCTGGAAAGATTTAAAACCCTGGGTTTCCCCATATTGCTGGGCACATCTCGCAAATCTATGATTGGTAAAACCCTGGATTTGCCCACCCATGAACGCCTGGAAGGAACTGCAGCCACTGTAGCCTATGGTATTACCAGGGGGACAGATTTAATTAGAGTACATGATGTTAAAGAAATGCGCAGGGTAGCCATAATGACCGATGCTATCGTGAGGCGGTAATTCTTATTGACAGTAATTTATTCGTTTCTTTCAAGAAGGGAGTCAACCAATAATGGATTTTATAACTATTAAAAACATTTCCATTTACGCCTACCACGGCCTTCTCCCCGAAGAAAGGGAAAGGGGGCAGGAATTTCTAATATCGGTCAAAATAGAAGCCAACTTTGCCGGCATCAGCACAACTGATAACATCCAGGAAACAATCAATTACGCCTATGTTGTAGAGGAAATCCAAACTATTTTTACCAGTGATAATTTTAACTTGATTGAAACTCTTGCTGAAAAAATTGCCAATCATCTTCTTGATGTTCACCAGCAAATCGAAGGAATTGAAATAACAGTAGAAAAACCAAGGCCACCACTGCCATCAATTACTCAGGGAGTAGCTGTAACTGTTTACCGTTCCCGAAAATAATTACTGTACTGAAAAGGGCAAGCAAGTATTATCACAAAAACATGACAAGGAGAAATTTAGCATGTCTACTGTTTATCTTGGACTGGGGTCTAACCTGAGCCAACGTCAACAACTACTATACCAGGCGGTAGAAAAGCTATATGCTCATAATAATATTGAAATACAGAAGCTTTCTTCTATATATGAAACTGAACCTGTTGGTAGTTCCCTGCAAAGCCGTTACTTGAATGCAGCCTGCAAGCTGAAAACTGAGCTATCTCCGAAGGAGCTGCTTGAGCTAACCAAAAAAATTGAATTTGACCTGGGACGGAGAAAAAAAGGTAACTGGGAATCACGCTTCATTGACCTGGACCTTCTGGTTTACGACGAAGTTATAACGGAAAGTGAAGACCTCAACTTGCCCCATCCACTTCTTGCCCAAAGATGGTTCGTCCTGGTGCCCATGTCAGAAATAGCTCCTGAACTAACACCACCTGGGTATTCACATACCATTAAAGAATTACTGGCACAACTAGGAGAACCTCAAGGGGTCTATAAGCTAAACCAGAATGAACCGTGGGGAAAGTATAGCCACCTGATTCCTGGATAAATGAAAAATAAATGGCATTTTTAACTACCACCTTGTTCACTTTGGACATAGTCCCGGTACAACCGGCGCAACCTGCCGGTTAATAATCCTGGCTCACCTGTATTCACAGGCTGAGTTTCCACTTTAACTACCGGCATGATTTCCATCAAGGAATTGGTTAGGAATACCTCCGTTGCTTCCCGCAACCAAGAAGGTGGGATATTTTCTTCCTTAACTTCTACTAATTCCGCAGCTATATTTAATATTAACTCCCTGGTAATACCCGGCAACACCCCCGCCTCAAGAGGAGGAGTATATAACACTTCACCCTTAAGCAAAAAAAGATTGCTGACTGTGCCTTCTGCCAAATAGCGCTTTTGATTCAGAAATATTCCTTCCTGAAACCCTCTTTTCTCAGCTTCACGCCTTCCCCATAAATAATCCAGGAAATTCAAAGTTTTATGAGCTGCCTGAGGGGAATATTCGTTTAATGGAAAACTAATCAATGCTACCTTGAACCCTTCCCGGTAAAGTTCAGAAGAATAAGGAATATTAGAGTTAGAAGTAATAAAGAAAGTTGATTTGCCTTTTTGCCAGGGCCAAAGCCCCTGCATTCCTGCCCCTCTAGTTAGTGTCATCCGCAAAGAACCATCTTTTACACGGTTGGCTGACAGCAAACTGGAGACGGCATTATTAATTTCTTCCACTGAGCCGGGCATTTCAATATCCAGGGCAGATGCGCTTGCAGACATGCGCCCAATATGTTTCTCAAGCAAAAATGGCTTTCCATCATAAACTCGAATTGTTTCAAACAAGCCATCTCCATATAAAATTCCTCTATCCTGCAAGCTTATATGAGCATCTTCCAGAGACACTATACCCCCGTTTAGGTAGCATAAATTGTCCACAGTAGCATCACTCCAGTTATGAAAAAAATATATAGCCTACTCTACTTTTCAAAACCCAGCGCCCCCAGTAAAGCTTTTGCTTTATCCAGAGTTTCCTGGTATTCCGCACGGGGCGAGGAATCTGCTACAATTCCTCCTCCCACTTGAAAATAAACCCGGTTGTTTTTAATTATAAAGGTGCGAATGACAATATTTAGATCAGCCTGTCCTCCAAAATCAATATAACCGATAGATCCTGTATAAATACCGCGGCGCACCGGTTCCAATTCCTCAATTATCTCCATAGCTCGTATTTTAGGAGCTCCTGTAATGGATCCTCCAGGAAAAGAAGCTCGCAGGACATCCACTATATTTTTTTCCGGGGAAAGCTCACCTTCTACAGTGGATACCAGATGATAAACGGTGGCATACTCCTCCAAAGCAAACAATTCAGGAACATTTACTGTTCCTGTGTTACAAATCCGGCTCAGGTCATTGCGCTCTAGATCTACAATCATAACCAGTTCTGCCTGATCCTTGGTGCTCTCCCATAATTCCTGGCGCAAAGAGCGGTCTTCTTCCTCCGTGCTACCCCGAGGACGGGTCCCCTTGATAGGACGGGTTTCTATCCTACCTCCCTTTTGAGCAAGAAACCTTTCCGGTGATGAGCTTACCACTGCTCCTTCCGGGAAACATAAAAAAGAAGCAAAAGGTGCAGGATTACGCTGCCTTAGACGGCGATACAACTCCCATGGAGAGGACTCCAGGACTGCTGAAAATCTTTGGGTAAGATTAACCTGATAAATATCGCCCTTCCCTATGTAATCAAGAGCTTTTTCTACAGCCTTTTCGTATTCTGCCGGGGAAAAATCCGCTTGTAAATTCTTCCCGCAAGCATTATTGTTATTCAAATCTACAGGCAACTGATGGGAATAATTCTGGACTCTTTGACTTAACTCCCAGTAACGCTTATCACGGTATTCTATCCCTTCCTGGCCCTGGAAAGGTAACCCCGTGGAAAATATATAGCTTTCTTCCTGAAAATGATCCAGGATTATACCTCGATCAAAAAAAGCCATGATACAATCCGGAAAACCTATATCATTCCTAGTGCTCCGGGGCAGTATTTCCAGGTTCCGCCCCATGTCATAAGCAAAGTAACCCACAGCTCCACCAGCAGAAAGCGGTAAATAAGCGGGTTCAGGTTCAGAAATAGCATATTTAGCAATCAAGTCATTTAAAAATGCCAGGGGGTCTACGTCATGGTAGTAGTAGGCAGGGCCATCTCGATGCTGAACATGGCAGGTAGAGCCCCAGGAACGGAAGATTAAAAACGGATCTCCCCCGGCAAAAGAAAACTTCCCCAGTTTTTCATGCACCAAGGAACTATCCAGGAGAAAACTACATTCATCACCTGCAAAAATTTCGTAAGCCTGCACGCCATCAAGATGTGGAATCCTATCTATTATAGTTTGCATTAATCAGATCCCCCTTCCAACTACTGACCTCTTGCAAAAAATTAGCCAGGAGAAGCTCCCCGTTCTCCGTGAGAATGGATTCCGGGTGAAATTGAACTCCCTCCATCAAAAAACCGGAGTGTCTAATCCCCATAATCTCGCCCTGGGATGTATAAGCCGTAACTTCCAGTTCCGCAGGAATCGTTTCTGCATCCAGGATGAGGGAATGGTAGCGAGTAGCTTTAAAAGGAGATGGAATGTTAAAAAACACACCCTGCTGATCATGGTAAATATCTGAGGTTTTTCCATGCATCAACCGGGAAGCCCGAACTACCTTGGCTCCAAAAACCTGCCCCATGGCCTGGTGACCAAGGCACACGCCCAACATTGGCACTTTACCGGCAAACCGCTCCACAACCGGAATGCTAATGCCGGCATGGTCAGGATCTTTAGGGCCTGGCGATATTATTATTGCTTCTGGATTCATTTCTTCTACATCTTCTACTGTAACCTCATCATGACGAAAAACTTTTATTTCCTTGCCCAGGCGCCGGAAATAATCCGTCAGAATGAATGTAAAAGAGTCATAATTATCGATCATAACCAGCATTTTACCAGATTTCCCTCCTAAAAAAACAGGACGCTAATGTGCCGATTCGCATCCCGGCTATTAGCGTCCTGAAATAAGTTAATGATTAACTTTATAATTTAAAACAAGTATTGTCTTTTAAGTGTTTTAGAACAATCCCTGCACTCTACCCGTCTGCACATCTACGTCTACGCGGCGATATGCCGGATTAGCAGATGTTCCGGGCATCATGGGGATGGTTCCGGCCAATGGTACCACAAAGCCTGCACCTTTATAGGTAAGAATATCCCGCACAGTGAGGTTCCAGCCCTTGGGCGCTCCCTTGAAGGCTGGATCGTCTGTTAAACTGAGATGGGTCTTGGCCATGCAGGTACCCAACTGTTTCATCATTTCCGGATCTTGCTCCATCTTCTTAGCTTTCTCCAGTGCTTCGGGAGTATATTCTACGCCGTCTCCGCCATAAACCTCGGTGACGATCTTTTCAATACGGTCACGGAGAGGAGTATCCAGACTATAGAGATACTGGAAATCATTGGGCTTTTCAGCAGCTTCCACAACAGCTTCAGCCAACTCGGTGGCACCGTCTCCACCATGCAACCAGTGTTTGGAAACAGCTACCCAGGCACCGGCTTCTTCAGCCAGGCGACGGACAGCGTTAATTTCGTTTTCAGTATCAGTATAGAAATGGTTAATGCAAACTACAGGGTTAATGCCAGATTTCTTTACGGTATTGATATGCTGGATCAGATTCTCGCAACCTTTTTCCACCCACTCGACGTTTTCTTCATTGTATGCAGGGTCAATGTCCTGTCCGGGCTTCGGAACAGGCGCACCGCCGTGGCACTTCATAGCCCGGATAGTAGTTACCAATACTGCAGCATGAGGCTTCAATCCGGACATACGACACTTCAAGTTCCAGAACTTTTCAAAGCCGATGTCAGCACCAAAACCAGACTCGGTGATAACATAATCGGAAAGCTTCAGACCAACCCGGTCTGCCACAATAGAAGACTGACCAATTGCAATATTAGCAAACGGGCCAGCATGAACCAGGGTAGGCTGCCCTTCCAGGGTTTGCATCAAGTTAGGATTGAGGGCATTGACCATCCAGGCAGTCATAGCGCCATCAACTTCCAGGTCAGCAGTAGTAACTTCATTGCCGCGCTTATCATAAGCAACCACAATGCGGCCCATTCTTTCCCGCATATCCTGCAAGTCTTTGGCCACCGAAAGAATAGCCATAACCTCGGAAGACACAGCAATATCAAAACCAGATTCCATCATAAAGCCGTCTCTTCTTCCACCCAGGCCGATGACAATATTGCGCAGTGCCTGAGCACAGAAATCGATAATCCAATTAATCTGCAAATTACGGGGGTCAATATCTAGCCTATTTAAGCCCCGCTTTTGAAGGAAGTTGTCAGTGGAGTTAAATTCGTGCTGCATCCTGGAGGTCAAAGCGACCATAGCCAGGTTATGCGAGTTCATGATGTCATTAAGGTCCCCTGTCAGTCCCAGAGAGAAGGGAGTCAAGGGGATACACTGGGCAAGGCCGCCACCGGCAGCGGACCCTTTAATGTTCATAGTTGGTCCACCGGAAGGCTGACGAATGGTAGCCATTGCATTCTTGCCAATCTTACCCATTCCCTGGGTCAAGCCCATGGTTGTAGTGGTTTTACCCTCGCCAAGCGGTGTTGGGTTAATAGCAGTTACATCAATGTACTTTCCGTCCGGCCTATCTTTAAGGCGCTCCAGAAGTTTTTTGAAATCAATTTTGGCAACATAGTTGCCGTGGGGCAACAGTTCTTCTTTGTCCAGGCCTAATTCTTCGGCCATTTCATAAACAGTTTTCATGCGCGATTCTGCTTCCTGGGCAATTTCCCAATCTGCATGTTTGGTTGGATCTAATGCCATTAATGTTCCTCCTTTAAAAATAATAATTTTTTTTAATAAAACAGGTTAAAAATAAATGAGAGTAACCTGAAACCTCCTTTCAAAAAATTTTCAATACTATGTAAAATTTCGCTATTCTAGTCCACTATATATTTTTCTACATTACAATATTTTTTCCTGCTTCTTGTTATTCTTTTAACATATTTTTTGTAATTTATATATCTTTTCCCGCACAATTTTTTGGTATAATTCAACTATGACCAGGGAAACTTTAAACTACCAGAATTCAGGCTTTAGTGAGATTAACAAATTATGGGACGGACACATCCACCTCTTTCCCCCAAAACTATTCCAGGCAATTTACCGAGTATTTACTGAAACCTACGGATGGAATTTAGCTTTCAAGGATTATCATCCTCAATTGCTGAAATATTTACGCAACAGCGGGATTGACCGAGCCTCGGTTTTAGTTTATGCTCATAAACCTAATATATCCCTGGAAATCAACCGGTGGCTGGCTCAACTGGTAAAAGAATATCCATGGCTGGTGCCATATGGTTGCATACATCCCGATGATCAAAATATGGATGAAGTTCTTTATGAAGCGCTTGAGAAATATGACTTTGCCGGATTAAAGATTCATAGCCTGGTGAAAAGGATACCCCCGGATACGGAAAGATTGTTTCCCGTATATGAAAAACTGGTACAAAAGAATAAAGGTGTAATCATTCATGGCAGTACTTTTCCTCTGGATATACCGGAATGCCTCGGGCTGCATCGGATATTCAGGATCCTTGAAAAGTTCCCGAACTTGAGAGTGCTCATCCCCCATATGGGCCTTGATGAGTTATCAAGCGTTGGTGAACTTCTGGAGAAATACCCCCAGGCATATGTAGATACAGCTTTTGTCTTTAACAACCATAATATTTTTTCGCTTCCTTTTAACCATATTAAAGAATTGATTAAGCAATTTCCCCGGCAGGTTATTTATGGAAGCGATTTTCCCTTTGTTATCAATGAGCCTACCACTGATATCCAAAACATTCTTAATTTGCAACTTCCCCGGGAGATATATTCCCAGTTGTTCTACACAAATGCCAGGGACTTTGCTGCAGCTAAACAATATAAATAGCCTTGATCAAAAAACCAAAAAACCGGAAGCAGCTTATTATGAAGCTACTCCCGGTTTTCTTGCCAATGTTTATTGATAATATTATAAAAAGCAGTAAAGCCTTCTATAACTTTATCTTACTCTCATTCATCCTGGGAAGCTTCTTCACTTTCATTTGAAGTGTTTTCTGATCCCGCTTCTGCATCTTCGCCAACTTCTTTTTGTTGCTTAAGATCTATATTTTTGCTATCTGGAACAGGTATCTTGCCATCACTTTCAAGCCCTCTTTCTTTTCTTACCTGTTCCACACTTTTATCCTCAATAATAGCAATTATTTCTTCTGCCTCAAGAGTCTCTTTTTCCAACAAGGTATTAGCCAGGGCATCAAGTTTATCTTGATTTTCTTGGATAAGTTTTTCCGCCCGATGATAACATTCATCAACTGTAGCCCTGATCTCCTCATCAATAGCCTTGGCGATTTCCTCGCTAAAGTCCCGATCTCGGGCCAGATCTCTGCCCAAAAACACCTGGTCTTGTTTTTTACCCAGGGTAATGGGTCCTAATTTATCACTCATGCCATATTCCATGATCATCTGACGCACTATGGAAGTAGCGCGTTCAAGGTCATTCTGGGCGCCGGTACTTATTTCTTCCAATACTACTTGCTCTGCCACCCTGCCTGCGAGTAGGGTGCTTACCCTTTCCAAAAGCTCCGAGCGAGTCATGTAGTAACGATCCTCCTCGGGCAACATCAAGGTATAGCCTCCCGCTTTACCGCGAGGAATTATGGAAACTTTATGAATGGGATCGGTACGGGGCAGCAAATAACCAACCAGGGCATGTCCACTTTCGTGAAAAGCAACCAGTCTTTTCTCAAAATCGCTGATTACCCGGCTCTTCTTTTCAGCCCCGGCAATAACCCGATCAATTGCAGCCTCCAACTCTGGCATGCCAATATCTTGTTTGTCCTTTCTGGCAGCAAGCAGAGCAGCCTCATTAACCAGGTTTTCCAGATCCGCTCCGGTGAAACCAGGCGTGCGCCTGGCCACAACCTTTAAGTCTACCTCCTCATCCAGGGGCTTCTTTCGAACATGGACCTGCAAAATTTCTTCTCTTCCTTTTACATCCGGGTAATGGACAGTTACCTGGCGGTCAAAACGCCCGGGCCGTAACAAAGCCGGATCCAGAATATCAGGACGGTTAGTGGCTGCCAGAAGAATTATTCCCTCATTTACATCAAAGCCGTCCATCTCAACCAGTAACTGGTTCAATGTCTGCTCCCTTTCATCATGGCCTCCTCCCAGGCCGGCACCTCTCTGTCTTCCCACAGCATCAATTTCATCAATGAAAACGATGCAAGGAGAATTCTTTTTCGCATTTTCAAACAGATCGCGAACCCGGGAAGCTCCTACCCCAACAAACATTTCCACAAAGTCTGAGCCGCTGATGCTAAAGAAAGGCACTCCTGCCTCACCTGCTACCGCTCTACCCAAGAGGGTTTTACCAGTTCCGGGAGGGCCAACCAGCAGGACTCCTTTGGGAATCCGGGCTCCGATTTCAATATACTTTTTGGGATCCGAGAGGAAACCTACTATTTCTTCCAAATCGGCTTTTTCTTCATCAGCTCCGGCCACTTCATCAAAAGTAACTTTCTTCTGCTCGGGTTCGTGCATGCGGGCTTTACTTTTACCAAAGTTCATAACTTTACTGCCGCCTCCCTGGCTCTGCTGCATGAAGAAAAAGAACAGGCCAATAAGCAACACAAAAGGAATCATATAGGTGAGAGCGCTCCACCAGGGAGTAGTCAACTCCGTAAATTCAAAGCGGATATTCCTTTCCTCCAGCCTTGAAGTTAAATCCTCTTCGGGAGGTTTTGTGGTTTCTATGCGGGTAACCATTTCTCCATCAATCTCAGTTTCCCCTATCAGTTCCGCTTCAATATCCGTGCCCTCTAAGTATACTTTTTCAACTTGTTCCTGCTCTATAAGTTCCAAAAAGTCGGGGATATAATCTATACGGGGCACAGGTTCCCGATCCTGGAAATAACTCACCAGAGCTATAACTACTATCGCTATAAGCAAATAAAAAGTGGCGTGACGCATAAATGGACTCATTAATAACCTCCTCGTAGATCTACAGTTACACTAAACAGTAATTTTATCAAATTTACCCGGGCTGCGCAAATCAAATCAGCAGCATTATGTAAACCATTACTCTTCTAATATATGAATATCTGGTAAGTTGCGATATTTTTCGTCAAAATCCAATCCATAACCTACCACAAAGTGATCAGGTATGGTAAAACCGCAATAATCAACTTCCATCTCTACCTGTCTTTTTTCCGGCTTATCTAAAAGTGACGCTACTTTAATAGAATTTGGATATCGCTGCCATAAATTATTATACAGAAATTGTAGGGTGAGGCCAGTATCCACTATATCTTCTACTATAATAACATTTTTCTGTTCAATACCGCGATCTAAATCTTTTAAAATTCTAACCACCCCGGAAGTTTTGGTAGAACTGCCATAGCTGGAAAGAGCCATGAAATCAGCTTCAACCGGCATATCCAGGCAGCGAAGCAGGTCGGCCAAAAAAATTACCGCTCCCTTGAGCACCCCGATTAAAAGAACTTGACTTCCTTGATAATCTTCAGTAATGGAAGCACCTATCTCTTTTACCTTATGTTCTATTTCCTCATGTGTTATCAATATCCTTCCCGGGTTCTGCCATCCCATAGCCAATAAATTCCTCCTCATTTATTTTTTAATAAATATACTTTAACACCAGAACGCAACGGGTTTTGTCCGTTACCCGATAATGATGAGAAATATCCATTCCCACTATCCATATTACTTCATCGCCAGATACCACCAGGGGATAAGTGTCTCTTTCCCGGGAAGGGATCTTGCGATCACCAAAGTAATCTTTTAACTTTTTTGTTTGCCCCTCCATCCCCAAAGGAGCAAATCGGGCACCACTCCATCGAGATTTAACCTGCAAGGGCAAAATTATCTTTTCCAAATCTAAATAAGCCTCTCTGCTGCTCTGTGGTGGCCAGGAAAGTTCTTCTGGAGACTTCACCTGTGCTTCAATTTTTTCTCCCTTTTCTGATAAAATCACCGAACCTGGAACGTCAAGCTTTATAGGTTTAATTCCACCTCTCCCTTTTTCAACCACTCTGGCAAATACCAACTTTCTCTCATGGGCGTTATATGCCCTCACCTTTCCGGGGAGATCCACCTCTTTGCCTGTTTCTCCTTTGGTGCACAGCTCGATAACTTCTTCCACGTGCTGCATGCCGGGAGCATACCCTGATGGCAGCATCATTTGCCATGCTTTTCTCACAATCCTTCGCTGCAAGGAAAGTGGAGCCATAGCAAGAGCTTTACCATCTAGAACAATTTTAGTTCTCTCTTGGGAAACAAGAAGCTTCTGCCACAATTGACGGGTTTGGTGATGTAAATATTCATTATCTGCATTTGCCAGGCAGGAAGTCCGCCACAGTGCCTCCCGGATGCGTGGATTGTACTCTTTCTCCAGGTAGGGAACAAGTTCCAGCCTTACTTTGTTCCGCCGGTAAACATTTTTATAATTGCTGAGGTCTTCTGCCGGTTCTAAGTTATTTTCCGTGCAGTAATCCTCAATTTGATTTTTAGTGCTGTCAAGCAATGGCCTGATGATAGCTACCCCTTTCCAGCTGCGAGAAGCATCCATGCCTGACAACCCCTCCAGTCCAGAACCATGAAGAAGGTTCATCAAGACCGTTTCCACCTGATCATCTGCATGATGGGCCAGAGCAATTTTATTCGCCCCCAGGGTATGGGCTGCTTTGAGCAACACCCGGTATCGAAAAAAGCGGGCTGTCTCCTGAGCCGACCATCCCCATTCTCGCACGTAATGCGGCACATCAACAAATGAACCATAGAAGGAAACTTTCCATTGCGAGGCCAGAGAACGAACATATTCTAAATCAGCAGAAGCTTCCTTGCGAAAACCATGGTTCAGATGCCCCGCGCAAAGGCTAAAATTCATATCTACAGCCAGCGAGCAGAGCAAATGAAATAAGCACAGGGAATCAACCCCTCCTGAAACTCCTACTAAAACCCTGTCTCCTGATTTTAACAAATTGTTTTTTTCAATGTACTGTCTAACCTTTGCGGTTAAATCTCGCCCCAAACTTATAGGAACCAACCTCCTTGCCATTCTTCAGCAAAAATAGCATAACATTTAATACCGATAAAATGAATAACAAGAAAAAATAAGCAATCCTTATCCAAAAGATTGCTTATTAATTTAACTAGTGATAAACCAAAATCCTGCATTTGAATTGCTTTTGTCTATAAAATACCCATATTTTTTTTAATTCATGCTTATTGAACCGTGGTTATCTCCTTATTCCGCTTGAAGCTTATATTTTCCCCCTCCCTTGATAGCTGCTGATTGATGGGAATGATGCGACAAGCTATAACGGTCATATCATCATCTTTCTCCTTGTGAGAATTACGATATTTAGCTTCCTCCAAAATGCGATGGGCTACAATTTCCGGATGGCTATATTCACAGTGGTAAAGGAAATTTTGCAACCATTCCTCCCTGTCCTCGCCTATCCCGTCAGAAACCATCACATATAAGTCTCCCACTTGAACCTTTTTGCTATAACTCTCCACCTCCAAAGCAGAGAGTATTCCCATGGGCAGCGTAGATGAACCTACTTTTTCAATTTCACCTCCCCGCTTCCAGTAACTTTCAGCTGCACCTATTTTTACAGACTCTAACTCTCCCTGTCCCAGATTAATCAAAGCCAGGTCTGCCGTGGCAAATACCTCTTCTTGAGACCGTAATTGTAACAGGGAATTAGCTACCCGGATTACCATTTCCTTCTCAAAACCTGCTTCCAGCATCCTTTCCACCAGCTTAACCGCTGCTTTGCTCTCCATGTGAGCTCTCTGACCGTGTCCCATCCCATCACTCAGTATCAAGGCATGCAAATTATCCCTTACCTCAATAAAGCTGTAATAATCCCCGCAAATTTCATCATCATCCCTTGCTTTCTGAGCCACTCCCAACTCCAGGGTAAAAAGAGGTGCAGCCCTTTCTTTACCCTTCTTATTGTTACTGGCTTTCATTTCATGGTTCATTTCTAACATCATCTGGGAAACACCCTGAAGTTGCTCTCCTATAATTTTTCTTTCTTTTGTTAGTTTATTTACCCAAAACCGATTGGCTCTCCATACCTCCTTGCTGCAATTTACTGCAGATAGCAAAGAAGTTGGATGACGACATTTTGCTTTTATCTCAGGAGGAAGGTGATGTTCCTTTATTTCCCCCTCCACGTTTGCAATCAACTCCATGGCCCACCGGTAATTACGACGAAAATTTTTGTGCCAACACCACTCACGCCTCGAACAAGACTTGCAAAAACGGTTGAATAGGTCTTTAACTACTGGAGCCATTTCTGCTTCCACGGGACGTTTTTTTCTTTCATTAACCTGGTTAAAGCTTTCTCCCAGTTCATTAAACAAAACTGCCAGGCGATCTATCTTGTGAGTTACAATATCCAGCGAAGCTTCTTCTTTTCTCCTGAATTCAACTGGACTCGATTCTGATACTTTAAGAGAAAGCCAGTTAAAAACACTTACCGGTATTACTAAAAACACTCCCAGGGCCAGCAAATTTTCAACTTTGTAAACCTGAGAAAACACTTCTGGCTCTAACAATGCAAAAAAGGGAAAAGAAAGAATATATCCCGAAGCAGCGCCAATGCGACCAAACTGCCTCATAAAGCCGGCCCAGAAGCCACTAAAAGCAAGGGACCCGATTATCAAGTAAAGATGGGGGCTCCCCAGCCCCAAGATTGTCCCGACAATTACGCCCAAAGCGGCTCCTGCCCCGGCACCCATAATATACGCTGAAACAAGTAAAGATATTTTCCCTAGAAAATGCAGCAAGGAAACTCCGGCTATTCCCATTTCACCCAACCCCAGCAGAGCAAGTGAAAACAGTAAAAAGATGGCCAGAATTTCTTCGGTATTTAATTTTGGTCGATCTCTTATCCTGGGCAAACTATCCGCTAAATGAACGGAAGGGTATAATGTAATGGCAATTAAAATTCCTATGAGCATCTCTAGCCCCAAAACAGCCTTATCAAAAGCCCCGGCAAAACCGCCGGCCAAAAAAGCACTCCCCATAAACGTCAACGCCCCTACCGATACTATGAGAGGGCTTTTTTTCTGCCATAGGCGTAAGCAAAGAGCCTCCCAGAGCCAAACTAAAAACATAGCTATCAGGAGGTGAAATGCTGAAAACCATCCCAGCGCAGAAGCCCTGCCCAGAAACACAGTTCCTCCTACCAAATAACTTTGAGCAGGCCTTTCACGCAGAAGCAACAGCCAGAAAATAGCCCCAAAAACAGCTACCTCCTCCATTAAAGTGGCTCGCCCTAATAAAAATCCCAGGGTAATTAAAATAATTATTTCCCCGTGCGAGATAGCGAAATCTTTTAGAAATTGCCACCAGCGGGAAACACCATCACTCAGCCTGTTGCCAGCTTTATTAACAGAAAGCGTAGAGCTGGAAAAAAGAGACTCCTCTTTCACTTCATTCTACCCCCTTAAATGCTTTTAACTTTCAATAAGTTCAAAGCTTTAACCCAAAAACTTGCTTCAAGCGAATGGAATTAAATTATAAGGGAGATCACAAGATTTTTATGTCATAAAAAGAAGGGAGTCAAAAATTTTTTTCCGACAATAAAAAAAATATTCCGAATGGAATTAACTAAATGACTACAGAGTTTTTAAAAAAGCAAATTGAAATAGCCTGGAAATTTGGAAATTAGGGCACCTAACTCTCGAAATATATCTATAATTTTTTTCCGGTAAGGAGCATAAATTAGATAAATTGGGTAAAACAAATTATATGCGGATATCTTGGTTTGCTTCGGCCAGGGATCCGCTTAGCAAATCACCTTCACTAACAAAAATATTTGGAGCTCCCATTTGCTCCATTATTGCTACTACAGCTATCACGCCGGCCACAATAACATCCGCCCTATCTTCCGGCAAACCATCAATATTTTTTCTTTCAGCCAGGGTAGAATAACAAAGGAGTTGCTGCAAATGGGAAAGATCAAAAGAAGAAAGAATCGTCCCGTGAATTTTTCGTGGATTATATGTTTTTAACCCCCTTTTTATAGCAGCCAAAGTGGTTAAAGTACCCCCTACTCCCAACAGGGAATCATTCTGTTTAACCTCAGGAACAGACGAAATTAGATTGCGGAAATCGTTTTGAGCCTGTTGAATACTTTCTTTCTCAGGTTTATCATACAAAGAATACTTCTCTAATAATTTAACTGCACCCATGGGAAAACTTAAGGTACGTAATTCCTCTTCATCGCTCCAGATAAATTCTGTGCTGCCTCCTCCCAAATCAAAAACCATAGCCTCATTTTTAGTAAAATGCAAAGAACGTACAGCACCTCGATAACTTAATAATGCCTCTTCCCGTTCACTTAAAATCTGAAGTTCCCCAGTAATAACTTCTTCTATTTGACTTTTTATATCCTGTTTATTGACTGCCTCACGCACTGCCCCTGTTGCCATCACTTTCATTGACTCCGCACCTTGCCCCCGGGCATACTTATAAAATTTATTTACCACTTTCACTGTATGTTTAACTGCTTCACCACTTAAAAAATTATTCTGGGAGAACCCTTTTCCCAATCTTGTAGTTTCTAAGTCCTGCTCCTTAACAACTACACTTTTATTATCCACCCATGCCAACAATAAGCGAACTGTATTGGTACCTATGTCTATAACTCCTTTTAATTTTTTTGCCATTTATTTACTCCTCTTGCAATCTCCAAGTTTCCAAATTGTAGTTTTTTCTTTTTCTTTCTTTGCTTCCTTTTATTCAGTTCTTGCCTTCTCTTCTATAATTTTAAAATACAATAAAAAAAGCCCCTTTAAAAGGAGCTTGATAAATCTGAATAATAATATTATTAATCAGCCTGCCGATTTCCTCTTTTAGAATCCATATTTTTTTTCAGGTCGTGTTGCCGTTCATCGCTCTCTTTCATAAAACGGCTTAGCTTGTCTTCAAATGAGGCGGTAGGCTTTTTGTTCTCCTTTTTCTCCTGGGCTTGCTTGATAGATAACGAAACTTTCCCGTCGTCTTCTACCGAAAGAACTTTGACCTTAATGGTATCATCTTTTTGCAAGTGCTCGTTAATATCCTTAACGTAATTATGGGCTATTTCGGAAATGTGAACCAATCCCGTTTTCCCATCTGGAAGGAGCACAAATGCACCAAAATTAGTAATACTGGTAACTACTCCTTCTACAATCTCTCCAACTTTCACGGACATACTTAACAATTTACCTCCTTAAAAAAATTATTGGCTTTCAAAATGCCTAATTGAAATTACTTCCAGTCTTCAAAGTTTTTATTATTCCGTTTTTTTCAGTCCCAGATGCCGGCGTGCTAAAAATTCAATATAACTATCATCTTGCAAGCGAGATATTTCCTCTTGCAATTCTTTATTCTCTTCTACTACTTGTTCTAATCTCTGGTCATATGCTTCCAGTTCTTGAGATAAATAATTATACTGAAAGTAATAAAACAATGAAATCAACAGGAGGAAGCATGCTACCATTAAACCACCCAACATGAACAGCTTTCTTGTGTTCCACTTATTCTGCTTTTCACGCGGTAAGGTAAGCACTTCCTGTCGTTTCTGCATAAGGATATCTCCTTATCGTTTTATCTTAAGCTTCCAGGACAAATAATAGTTGAAATTTATACATTGATAAATAGTTTAGTTTAACAAGGTTTTTTTCTATTTTATTTTAACAAACTCCTGCCAATAAGGAAAATTATTTTTCAATATTTTTTCGTATCTTCAAAAAACGCCCTAAAAAATCTAAACAATGGGAAACAATTGAATAAGGAAGCTTGAGAAAAGCCAGTATCTTTTGATTAAAAATTTTTAAAAACCTGAATATCTTTTGCCAAAATGATTGGATAAAAGAACTTAGCAAAACCAGGTAGAGGAAGTATCCTGAAGCCAATCCCACGTAGGTATATATATGGATTTCACCTCTCCAGTAAATTATGAGCAAAAAGAGCACTAAAAGGGTTAATAACAACCAAAATAATAAATCGGTAAAAAAAGTTATTTTTAAAGAAAGCTTGATGTTCAATCGGAGAACGCGGTAAAAATCCCATAAAAATCCCAGTCCAAAGCCAACTGCTATAGCTTCAACCAGTAAAACAAATTGGAAAAAAGCCGGAGAAGTTTGTTCCAGGCTGCCCACCAACCTTATTTAAAAATTCTTTCCAGAAAACTTCTCCCCTGTTCACGGGCAGTACCTTTCTGGTCAGAATAAGCTAACTCTAAAATCCAACCAGTTATTTTAACTTCTCCCTGATCCAAGTTAAGGTGATTTATATGCAATTTTTCACCCTTAACTGCAAGCAGTCCTTGCTCTGTTCCCATTATAATTTCCTGATCATCGAAACTCTCCACATTTATTACTCCGTTTACCTCCATTTCTTCACGGTTGTCTATACTCAAGTGATGACTGAAGGATTTGTCATATTTATACCTCTCCTCCATGTTTCCATACTCCCTTCCTAAGTTACTATTAATTTTATTGGAAGAGAGTAAAATTTATTACTTTCCATGGCAATTAATTATCTATATTTATTTTTACTGGTAAGCTATCTATAATATAACCATACAAGATACTGCTAAAATACCATCATTACCCGTAATACCCCCACCAAAAAAGGAAGCTGGCTATTCCCACAAAGAAACTATTCCTATATTCTCATAGAAATAGTTCATTATGTCTTCTGCTTTATGTCCATCTTCGGCCATGGCTCTAGCTCCCCATTGACACATTCCTACCCCATGCCCAAAACCCTCACCAGACATCGTTAACTCACCATCGCTAATTTCTGCCTCTTCTAAGAAAGTAGAACGCATTTCTGTGGGATCAAGTTCCATACGCAATTTAGCAGCGTGTATACTAGCTTCCTCACCATTACCCTTAAATCCTATGAGAGTGGCTCTGCCTGAAGGCCCTTCTTCCAAAACTTCTACTTCACTTATCTCAGTTAGGCTATTATTGTCATTAGCCTCACCATCCTCCCCGGCATCATCATCATTAACTTCTTCATCATCATTAGCCTCATTCACAATATTTAAAACTTCATCTAGGTCAAAGCTTGCTTCCCAATTTGCTTCATCTTCATCAATTATCTCTTTTCCCGGGCTATCCACACTAATTATGTAGGGAGGATTTTCTTCTTCAAAGTCCAGCCCCTCAGGAGCAAGAGCGGTGCGAGGGCCGGCGTACGCATGAAACCAGGCACGAATAAATTCGCTTTCATTTACGGCCACTTCGCCCCTGGTCCTGTTAACCGCTTCTTCAACGTTTTCATTTATTTCTTCCGTGTTAAAAGCTTGAAATTCTTCCTCGTTAGTTGAGGCATGCGCATCGCGCTCTGGGACCCCGCCATCTTCAGCAATTCTTTCCAGCGTAAAGCTGCGTGCTATAATAGCCTGAGCAGCCAGAGCTTCTACATCCCAATCACTATCCATCTCCGCTGCTACAACTCCGGCTATATAATCTTCCATGCTCATTTCTTCAACTTCGCCATTCTCATGATCATATACTTTTAAAAGTGGTTCCTCACCTTCTTCGCCACGTATTTCTTCGGGTATGGGAGGAGGCTCCCCTACATGAGGATCTTCATCGAGAGGGGCTCTGCAGCCACTCATGCTCAGGGCCACAACCAAAAATAATATGGGAAACAATAAAGTGGATGCCCTATTTAGGGCACAGCCTCGCAACATATTGCCTTCTTTTGTTTTCACCTGAATTAGCTTTATCAACCTTTTCATATTTATCTCCTTTACCAAAATATTTTCCGGGACGCAGGGACAGGTCCCTTGTCCCACTTTGGATCTCTTCTTCCTCTATAAAACTAAATACTTTCTCCCCCCGGGGACAGAGGGACAGGTTCATTGTCCCACTTTCAATTTCTTACTCCTGTAGAAAAGTAAATTCTTGCTCTTCACCCAGGGCTGGTAAATTCCTCCGCCAGAGGATTTAATCTCCTCAATCCTCCCCGTGAGGGGGGAGGATTGAGGAGGGGGTGATCTCATAAATCGAAAATTTAGGGAACACATTTACATGATGCACTCTATTTACATGATGCAATTCTGAGTAATAACATATGAAATCCAGGTATACTCCATCGCCGGGGGTGGGTCGGCGCAGCGACTAGACCGTTGCGCGGGCCATAGGGACGACTCATCGCGACGGCCTCCGCGGACTTCCCGTCCAAACTGACATCGTGTCAGCTCCCGGCGCCCTGCATCCTGCAGGGCGGTCCGCTCCGGCCTGCTCTTCGTCGGCTATGGCAGCCGCTCACTAAATGTCGCTTTCGCCGACCCACTCCCCGGCTCTCAAAACCGGGACGCAGGGACAGGTCCCTTGTCCCACTTTTCCAGGAACAATAATTAGCTCCTTCCGCCCCATCTTTTTGCGATGCGGCACTGGAAGTATATTAATTGCCCCACCAACATAGCTTTTGCTACTACAAAGTTTTACAGGCCAGGTCTAATTTTACTTCCAGGCTTTAATATCTGCATACTGGCGCAGGCGGGAATGCTTGGCCATGCGACATAAAGTGAGCAGATGCCATAGCCGGTAAAGCTGAGGGCTGGAGCCGGGGTGGCTTACAGGATGTAAGCCACC
>PWGT01000099.1 GCA_003554535.1 Syntrophomonadaceae bacterium
AATGCCCCCATTTCAGTTAAACCACCCGGGGAAGCAGCCAGTATTATTGAAACAATATCCAGATCGGTAGTAAAACGCAGAAACAGTATAATCAACAGTGTAAAAACAATCATTAAAAATAAAGCTAAAAAGGCAGGACCTGCCAGTTTTTTTAACTGGCTCAAAAAATCAGGAGAAAAACCTGCTCCTATGGTTATGCCGATTAAAATCTGGGAAAACAGGATAAATGAAACCGGTAAGTTTAATAATGATTGAGTGTCAAGATTTTTATATATAATCACAGCAAATATCGCTCCAATCATCCCACCAGCTGGCAAATTCAATTTATAGCCGATTAACCCTCCGGCAATTCCAACCAGAACTAATTTAACAGCGCCCAGTTCCATAGTTCCTGCCCCTTTCAGCTGTAATATTAATCCCTTGCTTAACCTTTAATTTGACAATAGTGTGATTGATTGGAGCTTTTACTTTTCCACCACCAGTTGAAAAATCAAGCCCAATGGAGTGCCCTGCAAATTCATAAGATCCCAATTAATACCTTCTATGGGCTTGTCTTCCTTAAAGTTCAAACCCTTACCTTCAATAATTTCTTTTTGCTTATCTAAATCTTCGACAGTAAATGCCATATGGAAAAAACCCTCGCCGTTTGAGTCTAAAAATTTTTGGACTACACCATCAGAGTAAGGCGAAATTAACTCAATTAACACTTCCCCCGCCCTAAATAAAACTACATCTGCGCCCCTTGCTTCAAATCTTTCGCGGCCAATATACTCAAGACCAAGTTTTTCAAAATAGGGTACAATTTCATCTAGCCTTTTAAAGACAAAGGCAACATGATGAATTCCTTTAACCATTTATACACCTCCCGTTAACCATAGCCACAACCATATCAAAAAATACAGTTTCTTCATTAACCGTATATGAAGAAAGGCCGAGAAAAAATTATATCTCAGCCAAGAAACCTAAAGATAATTTCCTCCTATAAATTAGATTTTTAAAAATTCAAATACTAATCACACTGAAAATCGGGTTCACTGCTAATTTTCTACAAGCGATACCTTTTCTTCTGATCTTTTTTTGTTTAAATACAATCCCAAAATGCATCCACCTACACCAATCGCAAGCAGTAACGGGTTGTCAAAAATAATAAATAACAGGGTTAGTATAGTTGTTCCTAACATTATTAGCCGCTCTTTATGGTTCAGCTTCAACTTGAAATGGTTATTAAGGAAAATGGAGAAAGTGAAAAACAACAGCAATATGGCAAATATTGTTGAAACCAACCCATAAATCGTTTCATAGTCTAAGAGTAGCTCAGGTGTGTAAATGAAAAAGAAAGGCAAAAACACTACAACATAAGCGGCTTTGAATACTTCAATCGCACTTTTCTTAAAGCTGGCATCCGCTAAATTGCTTGCCAGAATCAAACCAATTCCAATTGGAGGAGTCAAATGAGAAATAACTGCAAAAAACAGTGGGAATAAATGAGCTTGTAACAGTGGAACCCCGGCTCTTAGTAGTAAGGGGGACAAAACTGTGGCAACTATAACGTAAGCTGCTGGTGTTGGTAGGCCTACCCCCAAGATTAAGCTAGCTACCATAGTCAGAAGCAACATTACAAAGACATTGTCACCGGCAAAAGCACCAAATATCATGCTTAACTGGTGAGAAAGCCCTGTAATTTCTATAGCAGCGACCACAACACCAACCAGTGCCAAGATAACAGCTACGTTCGAAGCAGTAAGAATTCCTTTAACAAATCTTTCCTTAACCTCAGGCCATTTTAAACGAGTCTTTTTATTTAATCCGTACAAAACCCCCACTGCAATTACTACAATGGTACTCCAAAACACCACTCTCATCAATGAAAATCCACTTAAGAGGAGAAATATTAAAACTCCAAACGGTATAACAAAGCGAGGGGCATCAAAAAGCATCTGCTTCGTATCCAACTCATAATCTTTTCTTTGCATATCCATTTTTATTGCATTGGTTTCAGCATATACAAGCAATATAAAAAAGTAAATTAAGGCTGGAACTAGAGCAGCAACCATAATTTCTATATAAGGAATTCCTGTATAAGCTGCCATCACAAAAACTGTTGCCCCCATAATTGGTGGCAAAAACTGCCCCCCATTTGAAGCAGCGGCTTCAATAGCTGCTGCTTGATGAGGTGTGTACCCGGAATCCTTCATTAAAGGTATAGTAAATGAACCAGTAACAGTAATGTTAGCAGCAGAACTGCCGGTCACAGATCCTAAAAGGGCACTTGTTATGATGGAGAGTGCTGCAGGGCCGCTTCTTAAAGCGTTTGCTGCTATGTTGCCTAACTGAACCACAAATTTTAAACCGCCAAAAGCATTTAATATTGCACCAAATGCAATAAACAAAAACAAGTAATTTGCGCTCAGCTCAAGAAGACTGCCATATGATCCCCACGGTGATGTGACATCTGCTGCCAACAAAGTCACTGCCCTTCCAACTGAAGTAGAAGGAGCCGAAAAAGCGCCCGGTAAAACATCCCCAAAAAGAACATAAAGTACAGCAGCAAAGCCAAATGCCGGAAATACTAACCCAAATGACCATTTTACTAATAAAAAACATATCACTGTCATCACACTGGCGGTGATCAAAGCCATTGTTGGTGGATAACTGGGGTCAGATAGAATAACCCTGTAATTTGTAAACAAATAAACAGTAGAAAACACTGCCATGACACCCATGAGCACGAGTAACATCCACATCAATCTTGTTTTAGCTTCTTTGAGCCTTGCGATTAATATCACAATAACTGCCAAACCCAAATGAATAATAGTATGGGTCATAGTTTCATAAGGAAGAGTTTGAATATACCACAATTGGTATAAAAAGAGAATAACAATTAAACCCAACAAAAGGTTGTCTAAAACCCTATCCTTAAGGCCCACATTACTTTCATTAGTTTCCAATGTCTACCCTCCTAAATCATTGCTTTCTATCTATTAATGCATTAAAATTAGTATTTATTTTGCTTCGGCTGTTAAAGTAGTCAAAAGAATAATAAAACCAAAGATTTTATCTGGCGGGCATGGCTAATTCTTTATACCATGCCCGCCACATTTTATTCCATTCTAAACTCTATCTTTGAAATATAACCAATCATTACTCCCATTCACCAAAGAATCTAAGCTCAACATCATTGTCCATGTAATACTGTAAAGCTCCCGGATGATAGTGTTCTTCTCTTTCTTCTTGCGTTTCCCAGAAGGATGTTGCGACAAATTCACCGGTAATGCCTTTTCCGATGGCATGATAGGGCTCGAACTCTCCAGCATCAGCTGCTTCATAAAGAATCTCGGTAATTTCATATACTACATCTTCTGGCATTTCCTCGCCTGCCGCCCAGTATACAGGGTTGCTAACAAATACCATGCTCTCTTCAGGCTGACCAGCCATATCATCTAAAGCTCCTGGAGGCATTACCATTCCCATCGGTGGAAGTTCATACTCACCTACAAATGGTTCTGTAACACATGCTTGTGCGACAGCTTCAAGGTTTTCTTCTACATTTCCTTGATTTGGATAATAGAGATCTCCCCTAGCACTAAGCTCGATCAAACCTGAGCTCATGGAGTACTCATCCGGGTAATAATAATCGAATGGTAAAACCCCCACATCAGCGGCACCATCCCGCAGTGCAGTCAGTCTTGATTCAATGCCACCGTGCATAAAACTTACATCATCGGCATATTGTTCAACCCAGTTCTCATATATGTTCGTATATCCAAAATCAACTTCTCTTGGAACTACAACAGTTTTACCAGAGAAATCAGCCAGTGTTTCAATGTCAGAATCCAGGGTTACCCAGGTTTCACTTAACATAGTCAAGCTGGCAATTTTTTTCGGGTAATAACCTTCTTCTTCACCCCAGATATCAGCGCCTGGGATCATGGTTACATTAATATGAGTAGCCATGTCTTCCTCACTATCCAACAACACCCTGGTGTTATCTGTAACACCCGCAGTAGCTATAACATCAGCACTGAGACGATCAGAGCGTTCATTAATAAATCCTGCCAGGGCATGGGAAACAACATACCACATATCTCCCGGTCGGCCTGCTGCAATTTTGATTTCAGTTATTTCATCCTCGACTACCTCTTCATCTACTTCGTCCACTTCCTCTTCTGGATCATCGACAGGCTCTTCGACAGGCTCATCTGCTTCACAGCCAGTAATCAAAAAACCTCCCAACAAAAATGCACAAACACATAACCATAAAACTTTCTTACACATCAATACGCCCTCCTTTAATTATTTACTGGAAATATAATCCAACAACCCACCGGCTTTGACAAGATCCTGCATAAACGGTGGGAACTTCTGCGCCATTACTTTCTCTCCCCCGATTATAAGTTCACCCTTAGAAAGATCTGCTTCCACATAATCTTGATCTGTAGCAGTTTTTACAGCCTCAGGGCAAATCATAATAGGAAGACCAACATTAATACAGTTTCTGAAAAATATTCTGGCAAAACTTTCAGCTACTACAAGAGAAATACCACTGCCCTTTAAAGCCAGGGGTGCATGTTCCCTTGAAGATCCGCAACCAAAGTTTTTGCCAGCAAAGATCATATCCCCCTTTTTTACTTTTTTGTGAAACTCGGGCTCTGCAGCCAATAAACAATACCTGCTTAACTCCTCTGGATTTTCGGAGTTACAATACTCTGTAGCAATAATTTGATCAGTATCTACATTGTTTCCTAACTTATGAACCCTACCTCTCAATAACATTAATACACCTCCAAAGGAGAAGCTAACTGCCCTTTTAATGCGCTTGCTGCAGCAACATAGGGACTTGATAAATATACCTTGGAGTCAACATGTCCCATCCTGCCTGGAAAATTCCTGTTAGTGGTAGAAATTGCTACTTCCCCTTCGGCCAGGATACCTGAATGAAGCCCCGCGCAAGGTCCGCATGTGGGAGTAGAAACCACTGCTCCAGCCTCGATAAACTTTTCTACCAGGCCTTCTTTGACCGCCTGCAAGTAAACATTCTGGGTAGCTGGAATAATAATCACTCTTACTCCCCGAGCTACTTTTTTACCATCAAGTATTTGGGCAGCCTGGCGCAAATCACTAATTCTCCCGTTAGTGCAAGACCCAATTACTACCTGATCAATATTGATCGGCCCCTCTTTCTCAACCAGTTTATCCACCGTTATCACATTATCCGGGCTGTACGGAGCTGCAACAACCGGACTGAGATTAGATACGTCTATACTCACTTCTTCGGAATAAACCGCATCTGAATCACTTAAGAGTATGTCATACCCATCCTCTTCTACCCCACGTTCACTGTAAAAATCTTTAGTAACTTGATCAGCGAAGATAATCCCCGCTTTTGCACCCGCTTCAACAGCCATGTTGGTAATGGTCAACCTACCCTCCATGCCCATAGCATTGATAACCTCGCCACCGATCTCTAAGGTTTTGTACAGGGCTCCTTCCACTCCTAACCTCTTAATCAAATAAAGCACTAAGTCCTTGGCCACGACATATTCCGGCACCCCCCCAGTAAAATTAACCTTGATTGTTTCTGGCACCCTGAGCCAGCTTTTACCTGTAGCCATTGCTGCTGCTATATCAGTAGAACCCATTCCTACAGATAATAACCCCAATGCACCATAAGTACAGGTATGCGAATCTCCACCTACAACCAGTTCCCCTGGCAAGACAAGTGCTTTCTCAGGTAACAAACCATGTTCTATACCCATTTCACCAAGCTCGTAATAATGTACTATTTCTTGCTCCCTGGCAAAGTCTCTCATTGTCTTCGCATGTCCAGCAGTAGTTACATCTTTATTAGGTACATTGTGGCTCGGCACCAGAATAATTTTTTCCGGGTCAAAAACTTTTTTAAACCCGTATCTTTTAAATTGCTTAATAGAAACGAATCCTGAGAGTTCATTGGCCATTATTTTACTAATCGGCGCAAAAACAAACTCTCCAGCCTTCTTTTCTTCTCCTACCTGTTTAGAAATAATTTTTTCAGAAAAAGTCAGTGCCATATAACAATACCTCTCTCATTTTTTATCGGTGACTGTATTTCTTTGATAATTCAAGGTATTCGGGAACTTGAATTAGCTCATTAAAATTTTCCCAGGCAATCATGTCTCCGCTGATCAATTCTTCTGTGGTGCCTTTATCTTTTAATTCCTGCATTGTTTTCTCAACTGCCCGAGCACTGGTCCATGCAGAGGAGCCGGGCCAAATGACCAACTTATAACCCATCTCTTCAAGTTTTTTATTTGTAAATAAGGGGCTCTTTCCTTTTTCTACCATGTTGGCCATTACCGGAGCATTCACTAATTTCGGGATTTTTTCGATTTCTTCAGCACTTATTGGAGATTCAAAAAATATGATGTCAGCCCCGGCATCCGCGTACATATTGCTTCTTTTCACTGCTTCATCAAAACTAACTACAGTTCTTGCATCAGTTCTGGCGATTATAACTAAATCATCATCTTCTCTGGTATCAATAGCTGCTTTTATCTTTTTTATCATTTCCTCAGCACTGATAATCTCTTTGTCGTTCATATGGCCACACTTTTTGGGGAAAATTTGATCCTCCATTTGGATTGCAGCAACCCCTGCTTTCTCATAAGCTTTTACAGACCGAATAACATTTACCGCATTACCATAGCCGTTATCACAATCAGCAATAACCGGAACATTGATTACATCATTTATCCTGCTTGCATTCTGAGCCATTTCGGTCATGGTTATCAAACCTAAATCGGGCATTCCCAACAAAAATGCGGCCGTTGTATAACCACTCATATAAACTGCCTTAAATCCAACCTTTTCAGCTATCATTGCCGGTAAAGCTGAAAACCCCCCAGGAGCAACCACTATTTCTTTCCTGGCCAGCATTTCTCTAAGCTGGCTCGTCTTATTCTTCATTTTTTTACCTCCCATTTATTAACTGTTTCTGCTACTGCTACTTTTTGAAACCACATATTTTTACTCAAATTCAAAACCAAGTAGTAATTAAAATTTAAAATAATAAAGTATTTAGTTCAGCCCTTTATACTCATCACCTCGCATAGCAATATATTTTTCAGCAAACATTATGTGCTAACTAAGTATTGCCTACTTGCTGGTGAAATATGGATTTGAAGTTCTTTTATTAAGTAAATCGCAATTTGCATGCCAACTTTAATAATGTATATCAAACATCCTGGCAGTACTAATAAAGCGAGTCTAGTGACTTGCAATATAATTACGTTTTCATTAAAATAAGGTTGTAACCATGAAACGCTTTAGTGAAACAATTGCAACAACAATTGACTTATATTAGTTATAGTGAAACATATGAAACATCAAGCCCTTGCCCACATCAGTTCCTTTTATTATGTCAAGATTATTATTGTACCTTATACTCCAGCATAAAATAATTTCTTAATTATGCTACAGTGAACCGAAAAGAGGTGACCATATGACAAACAACAATGTTATTGCTCTAAGAAAAAATAAAAGAACTGCATTCCTTGTTTATCCAGGATATAGCCACTTAATTAAGAATCACCTGGACACAGAAACCTCAAATAGAATCAACTTCGTTGAATGTGTCTTCAGTGATACCATTGATAAAGTAAAACAATTAATAGACAAAGACGAAGTAGATGTTTTTATAACCGGCGGAAGCAATGCTCAGTTATTAAGGAAACATTTTCCCACCCAAGCTCTTGTAACCATGGGGGTAAATGAATTCGATATCCTGAGATCGTTAATCCAGGCAAGCAAAATAGGAAGTTCGGCAACAATTATAACCTACGAGGAATATATCAAAGAACTTAATCAGTTTAATTCTCTTCTGAAACTCGAGCTATCACAAGAAGTCTTTTCTAGCAAGCAAGAGCTTGAAGAAATTCTGGCTAAGTTAAAGTCAGCCAATGAAAAAACAATCATCGGATCAAGTGTGGTTTGTGATTATGGTTCTAAACATGGTTTCAACACCATTTTTATTTATTCTAAACCTTCGATACAAAAAGCAATTTCAACCGCATTAGAACTGCAAAATAGTATCCAACTGGAAAAAAAGAAATCCCAGCTGCTAAAAACACTTACCGATTATACCTACAGTGGAGTTATCTCTATAGATGAAAATAAAATCATTCAAGCCTGTAATCCTGCAGCAGAAAATATACTTAAAATTAAAAAAGAAGATGTGCTAAAGAAAAAAATTGAAGAAGTAATTCCCAACACCAGGCTGGTAGAAGTACTAGAGTCAGGAAAATTACAACTAAACAAACTTCTCACAATAAATAAGAATACTACCATATTTACTAATAGGGTCCCCATAGTTGTTGATGGCAAAACAATGGGGGCTGTAGCTACCTTTCATGATATTAAAGATGTGCAAAATGCAGAACATCAAATTAGGAAAGAACTATCTCAAAAACAACTTGTAGCCAGGTATGATCTTGATGATATACTTGGTAACTCTTACTCAATTCAAGATGCTAGAAGGCTGGCAAAAATATACGCAAATACTGATGAAACTGTGTTGCTTTTTGGTGAAACCGGTACAGGTAAAGAGCTTTTCGCACAAGGCATCCATAATTATAGCCCTCGTAAAGATTATCCTTTTGTTGCCGTAAACTGTGCTGCACTACCAGAAAACTTGCTTGAAAGCGAACTTTTTGGATATGAGAAAGGAGCTTTTACAGGTGCTGACAAAGAAGGAAAAACGGGCTTGATCGAGTTGGCTCATGGCGGGACTCTTTATCTAGATGAAGTATCTGAAATACCACTAAGACTGCAAGTCTACCTTCTGCGCTTCCTCCAAGAAAGGGAAATTCTAAGAGTTGGAGGCCGCAAAATAGTCCCAGTGAATGTAAGAATTATCGCATCGAGCAACAAAGACTTATGGAGAGAAGTGGAAAAGGGGAATTTTCGAGAAGATCTTTACTACCGCTTGAACCTCTTGTTTTTGAAAATTCCCGCTCTGAAAGAGAGGAAGGAAGATATCCCTGTCCTGGTTAGAAACTTTGTATGTAATCATTCCCCTAATTTATATGGTGAAAACAAAAATCTCTGGAACAAGCTAATTAACAATTTTATCAAATATGACTGGCCCGGCAACATTAGAGAACTGGAAAACATAGTCACTAGATACTGTATCATCTTGGAGCAAGAATATAGTGTAGCATATGACCACATGAGACTTGACATAGAAAAAATCGATTCCATCTCCACTTCAGAACAAGATTGTTATAGCAACTCTTTAGAAAAAAGCGAAAAAGAATCAGTCACCAAGAATAATTCATTTGAGTTCACAGAAACAAAAAACTCCAACCCTGAAAACGAAAACCAATTAAAGGAGTTAGCCAAAATACCCAGATATTTGCGTTCAAGTAATGTAGATCTAAATAGTGAAAAAAATAGAATATTAGAAGTGCTTCAAAAAACAGGAGGCAATAGAGATAAAGCAGCTCAAATCCTTGGTATAAGTCGAACAACTCTATGGCGTAAAATGAAGAAGCTAGATTTGTAACATTTTCAATCCTTTCTTCTTCACTAAAATATTTTTCGAGAAATGATCTTAACTATTACTTGTTGAATTTCTTCAAAAACTGCACTCCGGCAATTCCCGGTCTGGTCATATCCTCAACTTTAAAGATAGAATCGAGCTCTTCTTTTGTAAAAACATTTTTTTCCAGTAGCACCTGGCGAACCGGCTTGTTATCATCCAGGGCTTCTTTAGCTATTTGGGTAGCCGTTTCATACCCCACATGGGGGTTAATTGCTGTAATCAACCCGATACTGTTTTCTACATATTCTTCACATTTTTCCTTGTTGGCGGTGATGCCGCGAACACACTTTTCCTCAAAAACATTGATCACATTGGTCAATATCTGGAAACTTTGCAGCAGGTTATAGACCATTACCGGCTCCATCACGTTCAATTCAAGCTGCCCCGCCTCTACAGCCATACTTATGGTTGTATCATTACCAACCACCTGAAAAGCAACCTGGTTAACTGCTTCTGCCATTACCGGGTTGACCTTACCCGGCATTATGGAAGAACCGGTCTGCACAGGCGGAAGATTAATCTCGGCTAGCCCCGCCCGGGGTCCGGAAGAAAGTAGCCTGATATCATTGGCAATCTTGGAAAGGTTTAGTGCCATAATTTTTAAAGCCCCGGAAACCTCGGAAAAAGCATCCACGTTTTGCGTGGCATCAACCAGGTCACTGGCACCAATTAAATCCAGGCCGGAATAATCACGCAGTTTCCGTACCACTTCAAGGGTATATTTCTGTTCAGTATTCAGCCCTGTTCCGGCAGCAGTAGCTCCCATGTTTATAAACCGCAGCGTCTTAATCGATCTCCTGAGCCTGTCTAAATCCCGGTTAGCCACCCTGGCATATGCTAATAATTCCTGGCCCAAACGAATCGGCACAGCATCCTGAAGATGGGTCCGTCCGACTTTGA
>PWGT01000073.1 GCA_003554535.1 Syntrophomonadaceae bacterium
CCGGGGTAAAAGTCCTTCTGGGCTTTTGGGATAGTTTGCTCATGGTCACATCTCCTTAGGTATATTCTCTTCATTGTACATGACCTTAAAATAACTGTCCAACTAAGTGTAGCCTATCCATCCTGTGATTCATCAGCTGGAGTCGATCGTGCATAAGAAGAAATCTATCCCTAATGTAAATCCATTAGTAGAAGCCATGTTTACAGCGGAATTAGGCAGTCAGCTACTAACAGCTGGACATGATATGGACAAAGTTGAGATGCCAATAAAAGTGGAACTGGTAAATAACAGGGAAATGTATAGACTGCTAAATGGGGAGAAAAAAGAAACAGTGCCGAGTGATATGATGATGGTTGATGATAACGGAGTGTTGTCGACTATTATTTATGGCCCTAATCATCTAACGAGGATTACTAAAAATACGAAGAATGTTATTTTTGTAGTCTATGCTCCGCCTGGTGTGAAGATGGAAAACTTGGAAGAGCACTTGAATGAAATCGAATTAAATGTGAACACTGTTTCGCCAGAAGCGATAGTAGAGTTGCATCGAATATACAAAATCTAGAAAATCGAATCGAACTGGATTGTTAAGACTTGTCCAATGAAAAGGAGGATGTGCTGGATGAAAAACAACTTCACAGTAATCGGAAAATTAGAGGCTGTAGAGGGTAAGACTGAAGAACTTAAGGATATTTTGCTAAAAGCCGGTGAATCTATGGAAAAAGTGGAAGGATGCAAACTGTATTCAGTCAATGTAAGTAAAGATGATGATCACTTGATTTGCATAATGGAAATCTGGCAAGATGAAAAGGCCCACAGAAGTTCACTGCAGCTCGACTTTATTCAGGAATTAATCGCAAAAGGACGACCATTAATCAGAAAAATGGAAGGTGACAGGTATAGAATTGTTGGGGGGAAGGGTGTTTAATCGAGAGGTGATCATTACAAAATCGGATAAAGAAGTATCGCTTCATTTTTATAGGAGATAACTGTATAAGAAGAGGATTGTAACAAGAAAACCCATGAATAATCATGGGTTTTCTTTTATGATCTTCGGACTATTTACGATGCCGTTCAATAGTACCTGCAAATTATCATCGAACTGTTGATCAAAATCAAAGCTGATGGGGTATCCCATGAAGTCTTCCATGGCGCTTTCCTTAACCGGCTGCATCCTGAGCTCATCAGCGACAAAGGAAAGTACGAAATTGTTAATGAGGTTTCCCGTTTGAATCAGGTAGTCTTCTTTAACTCCCAGGTCTTGGAGTGTATTGAGTAATGAGGACACTAACCTCACTCGTGATGGAGTCAGTGGAACTGTTGAGTTGAAAATTTCCACAGAATCTCTGACCTTTAACAAGTTAATGCGATAGGAATCACACACATTCATTATTTTGTCTCTAGAATGACCGCCTAAACCATCGAAGGTAATATTTTCGCAGATAGATTCAGAGATAAGTTGAAATAATTCTTCCTTGTTCTTAATATGCCAGTACAGGGACGCAGCTTTTATGTTAAGCCTGCTGGCTAACTCCCTCATAGTTAGGGAAGACATACCGCTCTCGTTTAAGATCAATATTGCCTCGTGAATAATCACTTCTTTCGATAGTTTCAATCCAATCCCTCCAATCGAGCTCTCATATTGCTTATTGTCGTGTACTTAGACAAACCTGATTTTCAACAGTATATCATAAAAATAACGAGAAAAAAAGCTTGACACTAACAACGTTAGGTGATAAACTAACATTGTTAGATGGAAGAGTGATTCATTGGATTAGTAAATGAATATTGATTGTGGGGGTGAAAACATGAAAAACATTTTTGGTGGTATCTTACAAACCTTTAAACCTTTAAGAAATCCTAACATGTCCATATTTTTAGGTGGTCATACCATATCGATGCTGGGAGTAGCCATGCAGATGACCGCACAGACATGGGTGATTTGGAATTTGAGCGGATCCACAAGTATCCTGGGGTTCACGGTCATGCTTAACTTTATCCCTATGTTACTGTTTGGTGCATTTTCAGGAGTTATCGCTGATCGGTTTAATAGACGGAAGCTGCTGATCGTCATACAGTTCTCTAAAATGGCTTTAGCATTTATTTTTGCAACTCTGGTTCAGATGAATATCATCGAGATCTGGCACATCTATCTGTTAGCCTTTGCATTAGGTTGTGTTGCAACATTGGACATGCCGGCACAAACTGCTTTCGTAGGAGACTTGGCAGGTGCGGAAGAATCAAGAGCTGCAATTACACTGAACAATATGGTCAGACAGTTAAGCAGATCTGTAGGGCCTGCCTTAGCCGGTGTGGCAATGGGAAATCTGGGCATCGAAATGACCTTTTGGCTTAACGGAAGCAGCTTTATTGTCACCATCGGTGCATTGCTGATCTTAAAAGGCTATGATGTAACACAAAAGGCAAAAGATAAACGAAGAGGCAATATTAAAGAAGCAAAAGATACTATTTTAAAAAGTCCAAGGATACAGGATTTACTGATCTTTTCAGCTTGTGTTCCCTTTTTTGCTATTAGTGCAATCGGAATAATCCCTGCGATCGTCACGGATTATCTGCAGGAGGGACCGGAGACCTTAGGATGGATACAAGGGGCCTCGGGGGCTGGAGCACTTTTCGGATCGATCGTTCTTTTGCCTTCGGTTCAAAAGATTAAGAAGATCGGAAAGCTCCTTAGTTTCTCTGTAGTTTGGATCGGACTGTGGTATATTTTGATCGCTAACTCTATAACTCCATGGGTATGGGTTGTGGGAGTTTTCATCGGCAACTCTTTTGCTCCTGTTGTTTTGACCACATCCGTAAGTTTGATTCAAATATTGTCTCCCGATGCAATACAGGGACGACTGCTGGGGATATGGATGATGATCAGTTTTGGAACCCAGCCATTCGGAGCATTATTAATCGGATTTGTAGGCGAATGGGTTGGGGCTCCAAATGCAATATTGGTATACGGTTTGCTGATGGTTATAATCGCCCTGTCGATGCTTTTGTTAAGAAAAGGCCTATATAAATGGAAACCGGAAGAAATAATAAGAAATTCAGCGAGGTGAAGAAAATGGTTAAATACACAATGTTTCTAGAAGAGCTCAACGAAGAGTCCTTAGTGGTAGCCGGAGGGAAAGGAGCTAATCTAGGAGTTATGATCAAGGCAGGGCTTCCGGTTCCACCGGGTTATATCATAAGCGCACAGGCTTACCGAAAACATCTTGAAGATTCCGGTGCTGACAAAAAAATTAAAAAAATGCTTAAGGAAATAAACTTAGATGAATCTGAGGATCTTAACACTGCTAGTAAAACCATCACAGAGTGGATTCTAGAGTCACCTATGCCAAAGGAGATAGAAGAGGAAGCAACCAGGACTTATGAAGGACTTACAAAGAAAGTACAAGCACTGCAAGACAAAAAAGAAGAAGTATCGGTAGCGGTCAGATCAAGTGCCACTGCTGAGGATTTGCCCACAGCATCCTTTGCAGGTCAACAAGAAACCTATTTAGGAGTTATGGGAATCCATGATGTACTGAGATCAATCAAACTTTGCTGGGCAAGTCTTTGGTCTCCACAAGCACTGTCCTATAGACACAGCATGGACTTTGAACACTTAAGAGTGGATATTGCTGTAGTTGTTCAAACCATGGTAAATGCCGATGCTTCCGGAGTAATGTTTACCGCCAATCCTGTAACCGGATCAAGTAAAGAGGTTATGATCAATAGTAATTACGGACTTGGGGAGACTGTAGTAAGCGGTATAGTGACCCCGGATAGCATTACTCTAAGAAAGGACGGCTCAATTAAGGAGAAGGTCCTGGGAGACAAGAAAGAAAAAATCATTCTAATAGATGGAAAAGCAGAAAAAGAGATAACAAGCATAAGGGAGAGGAAAAAATACTCCATAACCAATAAAGAAATTTTGCAACTGTTAGAATTGGCTAAGAGGGTTGAAGACTACTATGGAAAACCCCAAGATACTGAATGGGCGATCTCAAGGGGGAAGTTATATTTATTACAGGCAAGGCCAATCACAACCCTTTCAGAGCAGCAATTTGTAGATTTAGATTTGCTTTGGAAGAGAAAAAAGGACCCGGTAATGATTCAGGATGTAATGGAGCATTCACCTGAACCCCTCACTCCGCTGGATATGGCAGTATTCACCATAGGCGATAAAACCTTTCAACAAGCGGCCCTAGGTGAAGCAATGGGTATGAAGCCTCCGAGGACATTTACCAAACCGGTCGAGAGAAACAACGGCATGATCGGAATCCAACTTGAGCAAGCAGGCTTTTCACCGGCATTAGCATGGAAAATGCCGAAGTCTTTGATTTCCAAGGCCAAGAAAAACCCCATGGATTTATGGGCCCCTCTGTTCAAAGAGATGGAAGCTTATAAAAGTAGAATTAGCCAGGAGGTGAACAGTATAAAGAAACTGCAACCGATGGCGGAGTTATTACAAGAAGCGATTGATGAATTTGAACCTTTAATGCATAAACGATTTTCTGTAGTATTTATGACCACCCTTATAAGTGAGCTTATCGTTGGATTTCTCGCTGGAAAAGCACTAGGAAAAAAAGAGGCAAAGGAAATCAAACCAAAACTCTTTCAAGCCTTACCCTTTCGCACCGCTATACAAAATAAAGAGCTAACCAAATTAGCAGCATTAGGAAAATCATACGGTTTAGAGAGTGATGAGTTTCAAATCAGTTTTAATGAATACTTGAATGAGTACGGAGCAAGGCCTGCAAGAGGGATGATTTTGATGCCAAGTATTTCTACCCTGAAAGAGGATCCTGTTGTAACCATGGATTTGATCAAAACATTGATGAAAGAATCAGACGCAGGAAGCATTGAAGAACGTGATGAAGCTCAGAGGAGAGAATATCTACGTATACGAGCAATGGTTGAAAAATCCTTGGGCAAAAAAACCGGTCCCTGGTTTAATATCCATCTTGACAAAGCCCGTGACGGTGAAATTGTTAGAGAAGAAAGCCTGTTTATCATTGAGAAGCTAATTGCAGGCATAAGAGAAATAGCTCTAAAACTGGGAGATCTTTTCGTCGAAGAGTCGATCGTAAACACAAATACAGATGTATTCTTCCTATTCCTCGAAGAGATTCATCAAGTTGCAGAGGGAGGGTTAGAGACCGAAAAAGTACGAGACAGAATATGCAAAAGAAAAGAAGCTTTCGATTTAGTTCTTGGAGCTCATAATAAAGGACAGCATTGGATGATTACAACAGGCTCTATACCAAGTCCCAAAGTCAAAGAGAAAAAACGGAAAAATGGTTCTCAATATCATGAATCATTTCAGGGGATATCTGCCAGTCAAGGAATCACTGAAGGAAGAGTATGCATTATTAAGACCCCAGAAGAGTTTGACAAGATTCAAAAGGGTGATATCCTGGTTGCTCCATTTACAGCACCGGTTTGGACACCACTCTTCCGCATTGCTTCAGGGGTGGTGACAGAGATTGGCAGTTCTACATGCCATGCGGCGATTGTGTCAAGAGAGTATGGGATTCCATCGGTTGTGGCAGTACCTGGGATCACTGGGAAACTAACTGATGGGCAAAACATTGTCGTCGACGGAACGAATGGTATTATTGGCATCAAGAACAAATAGACAGTGCAGGATTAACTCAATGATAGGATATTAAGGAGGGAAAGTAATGAAAACTGAAGAACCAAATAAGGCAATACAGATGTTTTATGCAACTGGTGTTGTTATGGGGATTGCTGCATTTTTTGCGTACGGTCTCCATTCCGGAAACTGGGCTGTAGCATTATTCGCATCAGCTGGTGGCGGTCTGGGCTTTGGGCTGGTAATGCATGGAATTTTATCATTAAAAAATTGATTGAGAAAGGATGAATCGGAATGAGTAAAGTGAATTTTTCAAAAGTAATCGCACCAAAATCAGATTTTGTGAAAGTGGAAGCCATCGGAGGAGAGTTTAACTATAGTAATTTAGAAGAATCGAATTTCAGAGGAGCTAACTTAACCGATGGATCATTTTGTTACAGTGAGTTAGCAGGATCTCGATTTGACGATGCAAATCTAAGTAACGCAATATTAAACAAGTCCAGCCTGAAAAACACTAGTTTTCATGATTCAGTACTTGATAATACGAATTTTAGCGGATCTGATCTAAACAATGCATGCTTTGAAAGTATTGAAATGAAAAACACGGTTTTTAACAGCACATCTTTAAAGGGAACCAGGTTTAATAAGTGCATTCTCAGAAATGTCTCATTTAAAACAGAGTTAAAAGATATAGTGTTTGAAGATGTAACCGTTGATAAGGTAACTTATGCAATGTTACGAAACAGCAAGGCAGATTTAAAAAATGTGACTGTAGAGTAAGTTCTAAAGTAGAATAATCGTGCAATATTATGAAAGGAGTCAGTTGCTATATGATTTACCACATCAGAGATCATTTTAATCCTCAAGTCTAGGTGGGGGCGAATGCCTTTGTCAGTGAGGATCAACACACACATACCGGTGGAAGACGGGATCCCAAACTAGCAACAACCTGTCTTACAGTGGTCGGTACAATATAAAAACCGATCTTGGTTCGGATTTTTGGGAAAAACTCCATAATGAAGCAGGAACCGGAAGTAATCGCTAGCTCAACAGATATAAGCGGTGAATAGTCACTGGTTGATTCAAGCCTGAATGAGAAAAAACTAAACGGAACCCATCTTTCTTGATTGTAATAATATAGAAAGGGGAAAATTAGGCTTTGAGCAAAAAAATTGAGAATCAAGGTTTTACTTGTAATCATTGCAACCGATGGGTAAATTCCTTGAGTAATGGAAGCTATCGGAATCATTGTCCGTACTGTCTATACTCTAAGCATGTGGATATTAATCCCGGGGATCGAAGAAATCCCTGTAAAGGATTGTTAGAACCGATCGGTGTAAAGAACACTTCCAAAAAAGGAATGCAGCTTATCCATAAATGCAAAAGTTGTGGGAAGATAAGACTCAATAAGGTAGCTACCGATGACCCTGACCCCGATAATTTTGATGAAATCATTAATATGGTCAGGGGCTGCCTTTGACCGATAACTTAGACAAAACCATTTATTGTATAGATGAAAAGGAGGGAGCTTAGATGAGTAAGAAATTATATCTATCAGAGGAAGACAAAATGATCTCTGGGGTTTGTGGTGGGATTGGAGAGTACTTTGAGATTGACCCTACACTGGTTCGTCTATTTTGGGCTATTTTTTGTCTGATGGGTGGGATTGGAATACTTGCTTATATAGTTTCAGCATATATTATACCTAAACATGAGTAGAGCAATGATCATCCTTGAAGAAATAGGTACTACTGTAATGGCGAGGGGAGCAATGAAAAAAATGCTGTTGATAGAAGGCTAGTAGCGTTTATCCATCATGAAAAAACCATTTTTGCTTTTAGAAAATCAACAATGATCATTTGCAAAGATAATCTTATGGACAGCTGAAAACGAAGTATTAAAGGCATATTCTGAAAGTCGACTTTATCGATTATGTGGACTATAAATAATAATGTATGGGCCTCTCCGCTGATCCCGGTGAGGTCCTTCTTATTCATAGGTTAACGGATTATTAATCATACTTTACAGGATTAGCGAACTGGTTATTCCATAAAATGAGGATTTGACAAATGCAAATATCTGTAGTATTATTAAAAAACCGACCGGCGGTTTAATAATTAATGAAGGAGGATCCTCATATGGCAAGAAAAGTGAATGAAGAAGAGTATATCCAGAAACGCACAGAGATTTTGAAAAAGGCATATGAATTGATCACTACGAAAGGTTTTGAAGCGATGAGCATTAAGGACATCACAAGCAGTTTAAATATCTCTAAAGGAGCTTTTTATCACTACTTTGAATCGAAAGAAAAATTGCTTGAGGCATTAGCTGCGCAGCTTCGTGAACGTGTTGAATTAACATTGAGTCCAATAGTAAAAGACCCTAATTTAGATGCCATTGAAAAACTCAACAAATTTTTCGAGAATGTGGGAGAATGGAAAAGCGATCAGATGGAATTTCTTCTTTCTATGATTCAAGTGTGGTATATGGATGGCAATGCCATCATCAGACAAAAACTTAGATCTCAAGCGATTAAGAATCTTTCGCCTTTAATGGCAGAAATTGTTAAACAGGGTGTTGATGAAGGCGTATTTATATCTAACGACCCTGAGCATGACGGAGAAGTATTACTGGTTCTGATCCAAGGGTTTAACGATTCCATTTCTAAACTGTTAATGAAACAGAGTGATATCGATTTTGTCACAATGTCGATCGAAAAAATTGTGAGTGCATATACAAATTCTTTGGAAAGGACCTTGGGTGCTCCAAATGGATCAATTTGCATAGCTAAAATGGACAGAATGATTCAGTGGCTACAGGCGAATGCTTAAGAGATGTAAAAAAGAAAGGATTTGATTAATATGAGTAGAACACCAATATCAGTATTATTAGCAGTATTGTACACAATAGCAATCCCGGTGCTCGGATATTTATCTATAGGCGCAGCTCCAGGCATTATATTTCTGGTTGGATTCGGAGCAGGATTGGTAATGTTTTTAAATGTACCCACCCGGCCTTCCTGGGACAGAATCAAAGTGCCTTACTATCTAACTTTAGGCCTGTTCGTCATTCACCGAATCGACGAACAACTATTTGGTTTTTTTGATGCTCTAACTGAAGTCACTGGCGTTGCATATCCTTCGATAACTTATCCACCAGGCTTTATGCTCGGCTTACTTTCATTTGCTTGGTTACTAAGTCCATTGCTTATAAAAAAAGGATATTCTTTCGGATATTATGGTGCGTGGTCAGTATTTTGTGCTATGGGATTAAGTGAGTTGGCACACTTTATATTCCCTTTTATGACTCCAGAGCCCTATGGGTTTTTCCCTGGAATGCTGACAGTCATTCCTTTGGCTCCGGCAGCTTGGTGGGGGATGTCACGATTGATGAGAAGCGATGAAATAGAAAAAACTGCTTAAGACAAGTTTCAGGTAATCTCGCGATGGTCTTCGAAGTGATCAACATCAAATGAGAGGGGAATGATTCTGATGGAGAGATTTGTAAACATGATTCTGGAATCCGGAGAACGTGGTCTCTTTCTTTCTCTCAATATCATTTTGCCGATCATGGTAACTTTGATGGCTGTAATGAAGGTGATGGATGAGAAAAATGTATTGCCTAAAATCTCTGAGTTGCTTTCCCCATTATTTATCAAATTTGGCATACCAGGCTTGGGTGTTTTTGCATTAGTTCAATCCATATTCATTTCATCAACTGCACCATTGGCAACTCTATTGATTATGGAAGAAAAGAAGTTTGGGAATGCAAAAATAGCTGCAACTTTAGCGGCTATTTTTGTTTTACCCCAAGCGAATGCTTCATTTCCATTAATTGCAGTAGGATTAAACTATCCTGTGAACATTGCCACCGGATTTTTGGGAGCATTATTGGCTGGCATAATTGCGTATAGACTCTATATGTATATCCACCCTGATGAAAATCAAATGAGTTCTACTTATGCATGGGAGATGAATAAAAAGGGAAAACAAGGGGTTATACATTTGATGTTTAAAGGTGGCGAAGAAGGACTTCGTGTTTCATTGAAAACAATACCCCCTCTAATTCTTGCGATATTACTCGTTACAGTGCTTGAAGAGACCGGTTTCATCTCATTTGTTGCCTATATCTTGAACCCTCATCTTTCTCGAGTTGGAGTTCCGGAGTCCAGCATATTTCCCATTATCATGAAGTTTATTGCAGGTGGGACTGCCTCGATGGCACTAATTCTTGATTTGATGGAAAAAGAAATGATGACAGTTGCAGAACTGAATCGAATTGCTGGATTTGTTATGAACCCTTTGAGTCCAGTGGGTGTGTTTGTATTGGTATCAGCTGGTGAAAAGACTGCGAAAGTGGCGAGAATTGCTGTCATAGCAGCGATTATTGGTGTTATGGTGAGGGGGGCTGTCCATTTACTTATCTTTTGTAACCGGCAAGTACTTTTGGAGAAATTTTGGCAAATAATTTTCCCTATCTTTTTTCCAATTTTCTTGCCTGATTCTATTAAAATAAAGACTCTCGATGTGCTAAACGATAACTTTCTCCTGTAAAATTAAAGAGCTCGCATCGATAAGTAAGTCTGTCTAAGACTGCTGTAGTAAGAGCCGGATCTCCTAAGAGTTCCG
>PWGT01000011.1 GCA_003554535.1 Syntrophomonadaceae bacterium
TCCGGTTGTTTTTCAATAACTAATAGCAAGGGTGAGTTCATGGGAAAACTGTTTGGGACCGATGGCATAAGAGGTGTGGCCAACCGGGAGCTAACCCCCGAACTGGCATTTAAAATGGGACGGATTGTAGCGGCATTACTTCGGGATAACTATGCCGGTGAAGCAGACCGTTCTTTTTTTGTAGTGGGCCGGGATACCCGCATTTCCGGTACTATGCTGGAAAGTGCCTTGGTGGCCGGCATTACATCTTCCGGGTTGGGCATTCACCTGCTGGGTGTGGTGCCTACACCAGCGGTCGCTTACCTGACAGCGAGCATGGGAGCCGTTGGTGGTGTCATGGTTTCGGCTTCCCATAACCCTGTTTCCGATAACGGGATCAAGTTTTTTGACGCCAAGGGGCACAAACTGGATGACCGCCTGGAGCAACAAGCGGAAAGTCACTACTTTCAAGACAACAACAATTTCCCTCGCCCCGAGGGCGAGTTGGTGGGTACGGCTATTCCTTCACTGGATAGCGTGGCCCGCTATGCCAACTACCTGAAAACAAAGATTTCCCACCTGGAAGGCCTGCGGGTCGTGCTGGATTGTGCCAACGGTTCTCTTTACCACATAGCCCCTCAGCTGTATCGCGAACTGGGTGCTGAAGTGGTGGCTACAGCCAGCAGCCCTGATGGAATCAATATCAACCAGGAATGCGGCTCAACCAATCCCGGCAAACTTCAGCAGGACGTCCTGGACCATCGGGCTCAAGTGGGCCTGGCCTTTGACGGCGATGGTGATCGCCTGATTGCAGTAGACGAACAGGGCCAGATCATGGATGGGGACGCAATCATGGCTGTCTGTGCAGCACACCTGAAAGAACAGGACCGGTTAAAAGACGATACACTGGTTGCCACGGTAATGAGTAACGGCGGTCTGGATATCGTCGGTGAAGAATACGGTTTTCAAGTGTTGCGGACCAAGGTGGGTGACCGCTATGTGTTGGAAGAAATGCTGCGCGGCGGTTACATCCTAGGCGGCGAACAATCCGGCCATATCATTTTTTCCGATGTCCTGCCCACGGGCGATGGGTTGCTAACATCACTTCAGCTGCTCAAAGTCATGCAGGATAAGGGCCAAGCTCTTTCAAGCCTGGCCTCCATTTTGCGGCGCCTGCCCCAAAAACTGGTTAACTGCCGCGTGAAGACAAAAGAAGGTTGGGAGGAAAACCAGCGCATTCAAGAAGCCCTGCAGAACGCGGAAGAAAAGCTGGGCACCCGGGGCAGGGTTCTGGTTCGTGCTTCCGGTACGGAACCCTTAATCCGGATCATGGTAGAAGGTGAAGATAATGCCTTGCTGGAAGAGCTTTGCCAGCAACTCTTCGACATCGTTCAGCAGGAACTTGGTGGTCCAGGGGCGAATTAATCATTAACGAAAAAATCCTGTGATTAATAGAATAAAAGTAACTGCTTACGCGCTACTTGTAAGCGAAGCTGCGGGGACTGTTCTCGCGCTTCCGGAGCGCAGCGGAAGACCGACAGGACAAGCGAGGGAACAGTCCCCCTTCTTTGCGACGTGTTGCGAAATCACATAAGGACTGAGCAGCATACCAGTTACGAAAAATAAAGCAGATGGAATCAAGGGCTGTCTTCTTTTCTGGAATGGTCAAAAAGATTTTTCAGCCCGATGAACATTGGTAAATTTGGATAAACGGAGGAACATAATCATGTGTGGAATTGTTGGATATGTGGGCAGCAACAAAGCCTATCCTTTACTTATTGAAGGGTTGAAAAAACTGGAATACCGGGGTTACGATTCTGCTGGTGTAGCCCTGCACTGCCATGACAATGGATTGATAATTACCAAATCCAAGGGAGAAATTGCCAGCCTGGAAGAAAAAGTTGGGTCAGGAATTCCTCCGGGACATGTTGGTATCGGTCACACCCGCTGGGCCACCCACGGTGTGCCCTCAGATGATAATGCCCATCCCCACTATGCCTGCAGTGAGAGCATCGCCGTGGTACATAACGGGATTATTGAAAATTACTTGAGTTTACGCCGCTGGCTGGAAAAACAGGGCCATCGTTTTTCATCCCAAACCGACACCGAGGTGCTTGCTCACCTGGTGGAGCACTTCTACAATGGGGATCTTTTGCATACTGTGAGGGAGGCGATCAGTCACGTTGAAGGATCTTTTGCCATGGTTGTCTTATCCGAGCAGGAAAACCAGAAACTAGTCTGTGCCCGCAAAGACAGCCCCTTGGTGATCGGGTTGGGTGAAGGAGAAAACTTCATCGCTTCTGATGTGCCAGCCATCTTAAACCACACCCGCCGTATTCATATCCTGGAAGATGGCGAGATGGCCGTCATCACCTCCGACTCTGTAGAAGTCTACTCTCTGGACGGGGATAGAATAGACAAAGAAGTTCATCAGATTACCTGGGACGCTGTCCAGGCAGAAAAAAACGGTTATCCCCATTTCATGCTCAAAGAGATCATGGAGCAGCCCAAAGCGCTTCGGGAGACCATGCGTGGTCGTGTTCTGGATGAAGGCCGGGAGATCAACCTGGCAGAACTGAACCTGGCAGCAGAAGAAGTCAATGATATAAGCAAGATCTATATCGTGGCCTGCGGTACAGCCTATCATGCCGGATTGGTCGGGAAGTATGCCATGGAACGCTGGCTGCGCCTTCCTGTGGAAGTGGATTTGGCTTCAGAGTTTCGCTATCGGGATCCCCTTCTGGACGACAAGACCCTGGTTGTTGTGATCAGCCAGTCGGGGGAAACAGCCGATACCCTGGCTGCTCTGCGCCTGGCCCGCTCCAGCGGCAACCGGGTTCTGGCCATTACCAATGTGGTGGGTAGTTCTGTAGCCCGCGAGGCTGACAAGGTTGTCTACACCTGGGCCGGTCCCGAAATTGCAGTGGCTTCTACCAAAGCCTATTTGACCCAGCTGCTTTCCCTGTACATGCTCACCCTCTACCTGGCCCAGAAACGCGGTGTCGAACAGGATCGGATCCAGGAAGCAGGTCAGGCTCTGTACCGCCTCCCTGAGCAGGTGGAAGAAATCCTGGCCCGGGAAGCTGAGGTCAAAGACATTGCCCGCTACCTGGCCCCCTGGCAGAGCACCTTCTTTATTGGCCGCAACCTGGACTATGCCGTAGCCATGGAAGGGGCGCTCAAGCTTAAAGAAATCTCCTATATCCATGCGGAAGCGTACGCTTCCGGCGAACTCAAGCACGGCACTTTAGCACTTATCGTTGAGGGCATTCCTGTTATTGCGCTGGCCACCCAGAAAGCTGTTCTGGAAAAATCCATCAGCAATATCAAGGAAGTCAAAGCCCGCGACGGTTATGTCATCTGCTTTATCCAGGAAGAAAACAAAGATTTGGAAAGCGAAGTGGACCGGGTCTTCTACCTCCCCGCCACCCAGGATTTTATGATGCCGATTTTAACTGTGGTGCCCCTCCAACTCCTGTCCTACTACGCTGCTGTAGAAAGGGACTGCCCGGTCGACAAGCCACGTAATTTGGCAAAAAGCGTCACTGTGGAATAGAGTTAGATGTTATCAAACAAGCTGTTGTGGAGAAATAATAAATATGTATAATGAATAATAAAAGCGTATAATAAATAAAAATATAATATAATAATATGGAATAATATCACATTAAACTGGAGCCATGATATTAGTGAAAGATCTCTGGCGTTTTTATTACTACGGGGATGCGGTTCTGGTTGTCTTAATTCTTTTGTTGCTAGTTCTAAAGGCCCCTTAAGGTAGATTGGTGGAACTGGTGGACAAAAGTGTCAAAATAAACAACGAAAATGCCTTCACATCAGAAGGTATTTCTTTTTTTATAAATAAACATAAAAGTATAGTTTAATTAACAGGGGTTGTATTGATGTTAAAAGTTTTTATAGTAGAAGACGATATAGAGTTTTGTAAAGAAATAGCTGCTGTTATGTCACAAATAGATAGTGTGAAGGTGGAATATCTTACTTCTTCGGGAGAAGATTTACTTAAAGCTGTATCGAAAACCAACCCCGATATTTGCATTATTGATATAGGACTTCCCGATATTTCTGGCATAAATGTAGCAGAACAGGTTCGAAAAAAGTATTTTGATACAGATATCATATTCATCACAGCATATGAAGATTATATATCTGAAGCTGTCAAGCTTTATGCCTCGGATTATATAAAAAAACCCCTTGACCAAGAACGCCTCATACAAACCATCAAGAGGATCAAGCATAAAAGAAAAACCTTCGACAGGACGATGGAAGTCAAAACTGAAAACCAGGAAACTGTGTGGATTAAAGAGGATGATATATTATTTGTGGAGGCTTTTGGCAAAAAAATAGCACTAAACACAGAGCACGGCACTTTTTACTCAAACCAGTCACTGAGTGAAATGGAAAGCAAGTTAAATAATTACATGTTTTATAAAACAAGCCGTTCCTACATTGTGAACCTTGCCAAAGTGAAAATGATCAAGCCCAGGTCACGGACTTCATTCGATATATATTTTGATACAACAGAATACAGAGCTGTATTATCCAAAAAAAACTATACGGAGTTTCGCAAAAAAATAAAAATGCTGACAGGCCGTGGAAGTCACTAAGGAGGCCATAAATGATAGATAACCTTTTTTTTCTTTATCCAATTGGCATTTTAGAGCCAGCAGTTATTTTATTTTTAATCCATGCATTATCAAACCAGCAGTTGGGGGCAAAGAAAATACTCTCGGCTTCCCCCTTTTTGGCAGCTCTTGCAGTTAGCACGCGGGTTTTTTTAGGCAGTTATATTATAAGTATTATTCTTTATACCCTTGGGTTGATAATTGTACTAACTGCGTTTAGGTATAAAGGGCTTACAGAGCGAATAACAATGTCCTTTTTGGCCTTTTCAATCTACCTGGTTATTGAATTCTTAAACATAAAAGCAATTGAGGTTATTTGGAATATAGCTCCACGGCAGTTTATGGAAGATCCATTACTGTACCTGTTTGGATTTTTATCTCACATGGCAGCCTTGGTAATTGTTGCTTTAATAGTTGCTAGGTTTAATGTTTTTATATTCGAAGAGCCCTTGAGGAGAGGATAAGCAGTGGCCCTTTATTACAAAATTGCAATGCTAATATGTGCGGGCCAGGTTTTTTTACTCGCCCTTGTGATCAACAACTCACTTATGAAAAGGACAGGCTTCCCACTTATTTTAAATCAAGAAATATTGGAACTCCCTTTAGGCATTACAGTATTTTTCTTTAATATACTTGTTATCTTTGCCGTCAAAAACCTTTACTTTAGCAGCAAAGAAGCAGAACAGAACAAAATAGATAGACTTAAAATGGAACAGCTGGAAAAACAATACGAACTGCACCGGCAGCACAAGCATGATTTTAAAAACCACTTGAATGTCATTGCCGGGCTTGCCAGAAAAAACGACCATGAAAGGCTGTTGGATTACTTATCAAATTATATAAACCACCTGGAAAAAGATATACCTGCCTTCAAAACAGGCCTAAAAGAAATGGATATATTGCTATATGCCAAGTCAGCAGAGGCTCACAGCAAAGGTGTTGAGTTCTAACATTCACTCTTTGCTAATTTACATTGCAGTAAGAAAGATATTCCCGCCTTAATTTCAATGGTTTCCAACCTTGTTGACAACGCTATTACTGCTGCATCAAAAAACAAGCCACCTAACAACAAAGTAAAGATTTGTATACACGAAGATCCTGTTGATTATATTTTTATAATTGGTAATCAAGTATCCCCGAAACAGCTCCCGCTGCTAGAGCAATCTCTACAAAAAGAAGAAACAGAAAGTGCTCCGGGGAAAGGGTTATTAATAGTAAAAAGAATGGCCCGGAAGTATAATGCTAACCTTGAATTTAACCTTGATGAAAACTACTTTGAGGTGCTTTTGGAGATACCCAAGCACTGCATTGTGGATGAAGCTGTTTAACCATTAAGAAATGCACTTTAATTGCCTTAAATTACACTTTCGTTTCTCGTGAAGGCTTTTTAGTCCAGTTAGCTTGTAATATGGTCTAAAGAGTTTCCAGTTATAACAATATTGTTTATGCTCATCCATGAGAAAATGGATAACTGCGAATGAAAGAGCATGGTAAAGTAAACTTGAGAGTATAGGGAGAATAATATATGAATAAGCTTGTTGTATTGTTTTTGGCATTGACCTGTGTGGCAGTTTTGTTGGTGGGTTGTGACAGCCAACGTGGTGTATCTACACCAGACGTGCCGCCAGATGTACCGGATGCACGTCATCCATCTATAATGGTAGATGATACCATTTATTTTTGCAGATGGACAGAAGTGTATCGTGATGAGATTAATGAGGACGATATTCTTGGAAAGATTGAATCCAAAGTGCCTTTATCACAAATGCCAGCAGAGAACGATCAAACAAATATGAGGGGAATTTTAGATGCTCCGTATGCTCGGTATGGGTCCGACATTGTTGTTAAAAAAGAGGGTAGCTGGATACTCTTTGAAAAAGAAGATAAAAGATGACATTTCCTATATGGTAGAATTTAGGAGCAGTGAAGAATTAGACTTCATCGCTCCGGAGGTAGTAGAAGAATACCTCATAGAACGCTTTAGAAGCGAGCAAAAGGAAAGGCTGGAGATCATAAAACAGCAGATTGAGATTAATCAATGAAATAACATAGTACGCAAAAGAAGTTTAGGAAGTTATAAAGGCGTTTTAAAAAAATGTCTGAGCAGAAGCCGATTAATTATAATGGGGGGGGATAAGGATTGAAGCGTAATTATGTTGTATTTAAAAATGCTGGTGCTTATATAGCAATTTTCATTTTTGGGGTGTTGCTATTACAGTTGATAGCTTCTGCAAATATTAAGCTTATGGAAGCAAGTCAAAGATTGCAACCCGATGATATGGTAGCACCTTATCTGATCAGATCCGCATCTGCTATTTTAATGGGAATGCTGGTTAAGTGGCGTCGTGTCTTAGAAATAGTAGAAAAAGGTTTTAAATTTAACCCAAAGTTGGTGCCTGGTATTGTACTAGGCTTGATTAGCTCAATACCAACTTATCATTTATTTTACTTTTTTCGCTTAGGACGTTTTCAGCCTATAGATTTTTCTAATATATCAAATTTGTTTTCATTTGGATTTGAAGGCTTTTTCTCAACCCTATTTATAGCTCCTTTTGTTGCGGGGGGAGGTACCACGTTGGTTTTAAGTGTGGTCGCAGGAGTTCTGATTGTAGAAGGTCTTAGTGATAATTCATCCTAATGATAGATTTATTAAATTAAGTTACCTGGTGGAACTTTAAACTCGTGCATTTTACTTTTTTCTAAACAACAAAGATGTATGTTATCAATTATTTGTGCGGGAGTGGTGGTCGTTTTGCTTTCTCCTTTCTATTTAGTAGCTACTATTGCATTTTAAGGAAAGAGAAGAATTAAATGAGGTGGTGAAAATGTCATGAAAAAACCCCTATTGCTATCATTAGTATTTTTCTTGTTTCTATTAATTGGGTGTGGCAATGAAATAACCGAAGAAGATGAAGCAGAAATATTGGAAACTGTAAAAAATTACTACAGAGCACTGGAAAGGGAAAGATATTCTTTTGCATTGAGCCAGTTTTATTATGAGCCGGGAACCAAAGTAGAGATGTTTGAGCATTATAATAGAGGGCATGCGCTTGAAGAAATAAATGAATTGACCGGTTATTCAATAGATATTCTTGAGTTGCCCGACAAGTCGGAAGAAAACACTACGTCATTTGGCAGCAAACCTCCAGACAGATCGCTTCGACGCATCTCCGTCGATATAAAGGTGAGCTACGACAAAAAAGAAGACATTGAAATAAGAGAAGAATTGTTGCTAAAAAATCATTATGATAGCTGGAAAATAAAAAGAATCTCAAGTTTTGATAAGTATGTAGTTCTGAGAGCTTATGGGTATTACTATTATGATCAAGATACTAGTGTTAACTAGTCTAGATTCTTGGTTATTACGTATTTAGATGGTGCGACACAAACAGGAAGAATACCAAATCCAATAAGTGAAAGGTGTCTGTTATGAATTGCATCATTAGAACCACCACGTTGGTGGGATTATTGCTTTTTCTTCTGCTTGCCGGTTGTTCCTCAGGGGTTGGAGAACCTGGGAATAGGGTTAATGACTCGGATGCCGAAGAGATAGAGATAACCGCCAACCATGAACAGACTGAGGAAAACAAAAATAAGATTCCCGGTCTAAGCCAGTATGAAGATCCATTTTACGAAAAAAAAGCTGAGCTGGTCAGACTGCAAGACGGCAGTATGAAGCGCAGTAGCGTAAGGCTTTATGGCCAGGAAGGTCAGCAGGGGTTTACCCTGGAGATAGACGATCTATCCATTACTGTTAGATCTGACAGCCTTTCAGGGGACACTGAGATTGTTGATCTTAAAGAAGATACGAAAGCAGTTGCCATTGGTGCCATCGACCCGGCCGGTCCGCAGTGCCTGGCAAAGAGTTCCGAAGGGGTAGAGGGATGGTTTGCCGTAGATGATTATTCCATTATAAGGGGTACTGATATGCGCGCGAGTCAAATATTTGAGGGATATAAACTTTGCAGGTTGAAAGGCTTTTAATAAGGTAACATTAATTATTCTATCATATTTTAGGAGGTATTTTATGACTGATGCCAAGCTAAGCAGTTCGTGGGTAGTTGAAGATAAGAAAAACAACGTATATGATAAAATACTGTATTTTATGAGAAAACACAGAATGGTTATTATAGAGAAAAACCCAAAAAAAATATCTGCTAAACATGGGTCACCTATAATAACCAGATTGTTAGGGACTTTCCTTACGCCTGTAACATGTCTACCTAAAAAAACAATAATTGAATTAGAAGAAGTGGAAAAAGGAACAAAAATTAAGGCACATATTAGAGAAGACATAGGATTAGGCATAAATACCAATCTAGAATATAAATATAAAAACTTCTTTAGTGTCTGGCTAGATGATTTAAAGAAGCACTTAATCGAACCTTAACCAAATCTATAATGAAGCTTTTTCAAGGAGTAGGAAATTTTAATTTCAACCTCACATTGTAGTATAAATCTCTTAAAAGGTATGCAAGGAATATTTTCAAGGGATTGGTAAAGGAGAAATGAAAAATGGTGACCGAATGGTTTGTTGAACATTTTAGCACATTACTGGTAATAGTAATTATCCTTTTAATAATACTTTTTTACTGGCAAGAGCAAAGAAGCTGGAAGGTTGTATACGAAGCCGCTGGCAATGATGCCGTTGGTCAGGCTGGCACAGGCAACAACCTCTCTCCTTAAAGGTGGTGGAGTGAGGTGCAGGATGTCCACCCCTGTTACCCGTAGCTACCCTGCAAATGTTCCCGTTACACTGACCGCCAGGGTTGAAGTGCATAAAAAGGATCTGGAAAAAGCATGGAAATTGCTGGCAGAGCATGAACAAGAAAAATAAATCATGTTACAAGGAACAGGCGCGTGGGCATTTTTCCTGGCAATCAGTCACATTGGGAAAAACCTCAAAGCTTTAACTAACGAGGTTAAAGATGGGTATTGAGGGTATCCTTTGACCGTGGTTGTCTTATTTGCCTTGAAATATGGTTCTTATTTGATGCGTCACAGATTTTGCTAGTTATTGCGCATTTGATCAAAAATACGCCTTAAGATTAGCGGAGCTATTTTTAAAGCTCATTTGCGGAATGCCTGAGGCCATTTTTGACGATCTTGAAGTTAACTACTAGGCATGGTATAATTTTAATAGTATGTTCAAAATAGTATGTTCAAAATATTTCCATATCCTTGGTGGCGAATGTAAAATAATGTTATTGCAAAACAGTAGAACTCAAGTCATGTATTTATCAAAATTCTTCTAGGTAAAATAAATATAAGTTAGAGCATTATCAATACCAATATCAAGCACAAGGAAGGGGTTATCTTATGATATCTAAATTGGTTGCCTATATAGAAAGAGATGTCGATTCAGGCTTATATGTAGCCGTTGTTCCAGGGGTGACTGGAGCTCATACGCAGGCCGAAACACTTGATGAACTGCAGGTGAAGTTAAAGGAAGTTATTGAGCTTTGTCTGGAAGAAATGGAACCTGAAGAAAGAAAAAGCCTGCCAGAATTTGTAGGAA
>PWGT01000145.1 GCA_003554535.1 Syntrophomonadaceae bacterium
CTTTTCTTGTTCATCAGCAGAATTAAGTTTTAAAAGCGCCCTTGCATGCCTTTCTGTTAAATCCCCGTTAGTAAGAAGTTGAATGACTTTATCAGGCAATTTCAAAAGTCTCAATTTATTAGCAATAGTAGATTGGCTTTTGCCCAATCTTTGTGCCAAAACCTCTTGAGTAAAATTAAATTCATGGATTAACCGTTCATACCCACGTGCTTCTTCTATAAAATCCAAATTCTCTCTCTGTAAATTTTCAATTAAAGCGATGGTAGCAACTGCATTATCGGAGAGTTCTTTGATAACTGCCGGGATTTTATTCATTCCCAACCGCCTGCAAGCTATGACGCGTCTTTCACCTACAACCAGTTGATATGCATCCCGCCCGGTTTTTCTGACAATTACTGGTTGCAAAAGACCGTAGGTTTGAATAGATTGGGATAACTCTTCTATTTTATCTTCTTCAAACGTACGGCGTGGTTGATATGGATTAGGAGCTATTTTATCCAGCTCAACCGTAACTACCTTTTCCTTATCCGGATTATTTTCTACCCATGGCAGTATTCCACCACTTTTTTCTTTCACACTTTTCACCACCTTGTATATTCCTTTTTGAAATTATTCGACATTGCCCATTTTTTCCCTTCCCATTAATTAACCTTTATGCTTACTTTTTTTCTTTTTTCGGGGATATTTACCGGGCGTATTCTCCCTTTTTTTGATAATAAATAATCTCCTTTGTTCCCCACCTGGCAACAAATACTCAATTTCTTCTTTTATTTCGCCTCCAAAATGGCTTATACTTTCTGCACCTTCTTTTAATTCCTTCTCTCCTTTGGGGCCTTTGTATAATACTAAATTGCCCCCCATCTTCAATAAAGGCATCCCCAGTTCTAGATTAAGCTCCAGATCACCCAGGGCCCTGGTTACCACCCACATTAACCGCTCCCTGTATTGTAAATTGTTTCCCAAATCTTCAGCTCGTGCATGCAAACAAAATGTTCCACCTAACTTCATTTCATGCATAGTGTATTTTAAAAAATTAATCTTTCTTCTCACTGCATCCACAAAGTAAAGCTCCATATCCTCTAAAAATATTTTTAAAGGAACACCTGGAAAACCTGCCCCAGTGCCTAAATCTAGCAAAGTGGTTTCAGGTTCCGGCTTATAATATTTAATCAAATAAAGGGAATCAATAAAATGTTTAAAGATTAGTTCTTCCTGAGTTCTTGCTGAAGTAAGGTTTAAATAATCATTGGCTTGCCAAACTGCCTGTAGATACTGCTCTGCCAGGTCCAATTGATTTGCGGTGGGGTTAATATTAATTTCCTGGGAAATTACATCGGCTAATAATTTTTTCATTTCACTTTCCAATACAGAAGTTAGAAAATATATGATCCAGGAGATCTTCTCCTACATAATCACCGGTTATTTGACCCATTATTTCTTCAGCCATTTTGAGATCAACGCTGATTATATCCAGGGGATTGGTTTCCAAATTCTCCAGCGCATCACCTAGATGTTCTTTTACCTGCAATAAAGCCTCCTGGTGACGCAAACTCAATACGAGAGGTTCCTCTCCCGAAATTAATTCTCCTTCCTCAACCAACCCTACTAATTTATTTTCTATTTCCTCGATGCCTGTCAATTCCTTAGCAGATATTTTAACCACTCGCTCACTACTCACCTCGGGCAGCTCCTTTTCCGGCTTAAGATCACTTATATCTATTTTATTAACAACTAATATGTACTCTTTGCCTTCCCTTATTATTTCTTGTAGAATTTCTCTATCTTCTGCATCGATTCCTGTAGAAGCATCAACCACTACCAAAACCAGGTCCGCTGCTTCTATGGTTTCTCTGGCCTGGGTAACCCCTATCTTTTCCACCGGGTCTCCGGTTTGGCGAATACCGGCTGTATCCATAAACCACACCGGAAGACCCTTAATATTAACTTGCTCTTCCAGAACATCACGCGTGGTGCCGGGAATTTCAGTAACAATGGCTTTTTCTCGCTGCACCAAAATATTAAGGAGTGACGATTTTCCTACATTGGGCTTACCTACAATAGATACTTTCAAACCATTTTGGAAAACGGACCCTTTTAATGACCCCTCATATAATTTCTGGACCTGTTCATAAATTTGATTTAACCATGCTGCAAGGCTTCCTTTCTCCAGATCCTCCACATCTTCCGGAAAATCCAATGTTGCCTCTACACTGGCTAAAATGGAGACCATTTCTTGCTTCAAACTCTTTACCTTTTCAGCCAACTCTCCTTGCAAGCTTCTAACAGCGCTTTTAGCAGCTTTTTCGGAACGTGCTTGAATCAAGTTTAAAACACCTTCTGCCTGACTTAAATCAATACGCCCGTTTATAAAAGCACGTCTTGTAAATTCACCCGGTTCTGCCATGCGAGCACCGTGCCGGAGCAAGAGATCCAAAATCATTTTCAGCATCACTACCCCGCTATGGCAGTTAATTTCCACTATATCTTCCCGGGTATAGGTAGCCGGAGCCTTCATAAAAGAGGCCATAACCTCGTCCATAATTTCCCCGCTTTCATCTACAATATGTCCATAGTAAAGGCGATGCGACTGTGGAAAATCATCTGACTTATGGCGGGGGTTAAACGTTTCCATGCCAATCTCATAAGCACGCGGACCGCTTAAACGCACTACTCCGATTCCACCTTCTCCAACTGGTGTAGATATGGCCGCAATTGTATCTTCGCTGTTCTTAAAATTCAGCCTCATATCTGCATACCTCAATTCGTCCTATTATTCTCTCCATATTTTAAAATACCACCCATGCAGGCGGTATTTTTTCATAGATCAAATTAAATTCTAAAGAAGTTATTTTACGAACGAGGCGCAATGACCACCTTGCGATTGGGTTCTTCACCACTGCTGTAAGTTATTAATTGGGGGTGATCTTTAAGCGCCACATGTATAATGCGCCTTTCTTGAGGTGACATTGGTTCTAAAAAAACTTCTCTTCCACTTTCCTCAACCTTTTGCCCAATATTCTGGGCAAGTTGTTCCAGGGCTGTCTCTCTTTCCTGGCGATAATTCTCAACATCAACAACCACTCGTCCATCAAATTTACCGAACTGACGATGCAATATTACATTGGCCAGATACTGCATGGAGTTTAAATTCTGGCCCCTGCGACCAATCAAAACACCTAAATTATCACCACTAATATCCACATACAAATCTCCGTCTTTCTCGCTTACTACCACTTCACCTTTTACACCTAACTTTTCCAGAAAGTAACTCATGAGGTTTTGCACATATTCAGCAGGACTCTTCTTGATGGATACCGCAACTTTGGCCTGTTTATTTCCAAGAAAACCCAATATTCCGCTGCCGGGTTCGGCGATTACTTCTACATTGATATTTTCTTTCTTCACGCCCAATTCTTCCACGGCCTTCTCCACTGCACCTTCAACAGTCTTATCTATAATTTCTATGGCCTCATTTGTGCTCATTTAGTTTTTTCCTCCGCTCCTTTCTCATCTTTTCCCGAGAGATAAAAATGCTGACCTATTGAAAACATGTTGTTCACAATCCAGTATAAAACCAGCCCAGAAGGTAGCGCTGGGCCCAGCCATCCTGCACTTATCACAAATATCATTCCCGGCATAAGATACAACATCATCTTTTGATTGGGATCTGTTAAGCTCAATCGCGAATAAAAATAAGTAGTTACTGCTGCCAGCACCGGAAATATATAAATAGGGTCCGCAGCCAATAGGTTTCCCCAATCCAGCGCTGTATTTTCCAAAGCGGGGATTAGATAAGCATTAAAATTTTCCACATTAGTAATCAGATAATCTTCAGGATTTATTTTCAGATCCCTTAATAATCTAAAAATACCGATCAATATGGGAAGTTGAACAAAAAGTGGCAAGCAACCTGCCAGGGGATTAACTTTATTTTCCTGCATGAATTTCATCACTTCTTGATTCTGTTTCTCTTTGTTGTTTTTATACTTTTCCTGGATTTTTTTCATTTCGGGTTGCAAGGCCTGCATTCTGCGAGCTGATTTGATCTGCTTGTTATTTAAGGGAAATGTAACCAATTTAACCGCCAGGGTCAAAATAATAATGGCCCCCCCAAAATTAGGAATCACTGAGTATATATTTGTTAAAACAACATCAAAAAATCCTGCTATAGTATAAAGTATTTCACCCATAACTTCTTTTCTCCTTAAATAAATTATTCAACCGGGTTGTAACCGCCTGGATGAAAAGGATGACATTTCAATACCCTAATCAATCCCATATACCCACCCTTAATTGGTCCATATTTAACAATAGCCTCATAAGCATATTGGGAACATGTAGGATAAAACCGACAAGTAGGTGGCAATAAGGGAGAAACATACGATTGATATATTTTAATTACGAATAATAACACCGCTCTGATCAATCTTCCTTCTCCTTCGATTCCCACATTTGCGCCCTATCCAAGATTTTCTTCAAGTCTTTTTGGGCGCTGTGGTAATCCATTTCCGCAGCTCTCCTCCTGGCAACTACTACGAAGTCATAACCTTTTAGCATATCCTGTTCCATATGCCTTAAAACTTCAAAGCACAAACGCTTTATCCGGTTGCGACGCACACTCTTGCCAACTTTCCTGCTAACAGTAAAACCAAACCGATTATAACTCTTTTTGTTGCGGCGATAAAACAGCAATGTATACCTGCCGGGGATCTTGTGTCCCTTTTTAAATACTTGCTGAAACTCCCTGTTTTTTCGCAATCGGTATAGCGTTTTTTTCATATTTTATCAGGCAGAAAGCCTTTTTCTATTCTTCTTGCGGCGATTTTTGATTACTCTCCGGCCTGAGTTGGTTTTCATCCTTTTCAAAAAACCATGGACTCTTTTGCGCTTTTTGTTTTTAGGTTGATAAGTTCTCTTCATAAATCTATTCCCCTTTTTTTATGATAAAATAGCTCATTATATGCTTCTTTATTTACGAGCGTTATTATACAACCGCCACTATCTGGTGTCAATGGAAAAGGAAAAAAGCCTTTATAGGCTTAACCAAGGGTTCAGGCGGGGTAATATACCAGCCTATCTCCGGCAGAACCGATTAACGAAGGATCAACTTCATTAATATTATAGAGCTCCGGTTCTAAATTTTCTTTAGCAGGCTGCTTATTATTGGCCCCTGTTCCCGCCGCAGCTGCCAAAGGAGGCTCTTCCCCACGGCGTCTTTTGAAAAAGTTCAAGGCTACATTAGGAAACAGGATGTAAGAAAGAACATCTTCTTCTTTTTCCATATAATCTTTAATCTCTTCTCTGGACTTTTCCAGCACCGGCTCTAATTGATCAGCGGGGCGGCCGGTTATAAACTCCTCTCCTTTTAAAACGCTCTGGCGTAATTCTTCGTCTATCTTGCCCGGAGGCTGTCCATATAGTCCCTTTAGATAATTTTTCACTTCCGTGGAAACCATCTTATACCTTTCACCCATAAGCACATTAACCACTGCCTGAGTGCCTACGATCTGGCTGGAAGGAGTAACCAGGGGAGGATACCCTAATTCTTCCCTCACCCGGGGCACTTCTTTCAGCACATCTTCTATCAGATGTGAAGAATTTTGTTCTGCCAGCTGTGAGCTCAGGTTGGAAATCATTCCTCCGGGAACTTGATAATTCAATACGTTGGTATCCACGCCAATAGCAATATCCCCGGGAATGTGATAATTTTTTCTGATGGTTTTAAAATGATTGCTTATCTCGGCCAGCACTTCGATATCTATGCCGGTATCGTAGGAGGTGCCCTGCAAAGCAGCAACTATGCTATCAGTAGGCGGTTGGCTTGTGCCCAGTGATAGAGGGGCAGCCGCTGTATCCACCACATCTACCCCTGCTTCCACTGCCTTTAAGTATGCCATGGAAGCCATTCCACTGGTATAATGGCAGTGCAGTTGAACTGGTAATCCTACTTCTCCTTTAAGTTTGGTCACAAGATCATAAGCATCAGTAGGAGTAATTAAACCAGCCATATCCTTGATACTGATAGAATCGGCACCCATTTGCTTGAGAACTTCGGCCACTTCCACAAAATGATCCAGGTCATGAACCGGACTGATGGTATAACTTATAGTTCCCTGGGCATGAGCTCCTGCTTCTTTAGTGCACTCAATTGCTTTTTCCATGTTGCGAACATCATTTAAAGCATCAAAAATTCGGATAATATCAATGCCGTTCTTAACTGCTTTATGCACAAACTCTTCCACCACTTCATCAGGGTAGTGCTTGTATCCTACCAGGTTTTGGCCCCTGAGCAACATTTGCAATTTAGTATCTTTCAATTTTTCTTTCAGCAAAGTCAACCTTTCCCATGGATCTTCGTCCAGAAACCGCATGCAACTATCAAATGTGGCTCCTCCCCATACTTCCATGGAATGGTATCCAGCCCGGTTCATTTTTTCCAGCACCGGAATCATATCTTCGGTCCTCATCCTGGTAGCCATCAATGATTGATGCGCATCCCGCAGGGTGGTATCAGTAATTTTAAGTCTTCCCATATATTTACCCCCCAACAATCTATTGATTTAATTATTAAAATTAAAATTTAATCAATATCGGTCAATATCCTCACATAATCATCTTCCCCGACTTTAATCAAAGTTACGCCGCGGGAATATCTTCTTTGAATGGAAACTTCTTTAGCTTTTTGTCTTAATATTATTCCCTTGGACGTCCCGATCATAAACTCCTCATCACCCTTAATTACTTTAAAACTGCTCAGTTTGCCACTCTTATGATCTGTCTTGATAGCCAGAACTCCTTTTCCGCCGCGTCTCTGAGATCCCAGTTCATCCAAAGATACTCTCTTGCCATAACCCTTGCTGGTTATGAGCAATATATATTTATCATCCTGAATGCAGTCAGCACCAATCAAAGTTGCGTTGCTCTCAAGTCTGATAGCTTTCACTCCGCGGGCATTTCTACCCATGGACCTCACGTCATCCTGCTTGAAGCGGATAAAATGTCCGGTGTCTGACCCAATAACAATTTCTTCGCCACCTTCTGTCATTAACACGCTTACCAATTCATCCCCTTCGTTCATGGACAATGCAATTATGCCGGACTTACGGGCATTGTTAAACGCTTTCAGGGGTGTCTTTTTGATATACCCCCGCGCCGTTATCATGAGCAGGTACTGGTTTTTATCAAAATCTCGAATGGGAACCAGCCTGGTAATATGCTCGTTCTCCTGAAATGGCAGCAAATTAATCATGGCAGTTCCCCTGGACTGTCGCTTAGCTTCAGGAATTTCGTGGGTTTTAATCTGATATACCCTTCCTTTGTTCGTAAAACATAGCAGGTTGCTATGCGTCGAGCATATGTGCATCGCTTTAATATAATCATTTTCCCTGGTTTTGGCCCCAATAATACCCTTGCCGCCTCTACGCTGGCTCTTGTAGTTATCAAGGGGCATCCGTTTAATGTAACCTTTCTGGGTAAGGGTTAATACTACTTCTTCTTCCCGGATCAGGGCCATCTCGTCAATTTCCTCACTATCTTCCGTGATCTGAGTTCTGCGTTTATCACCATGCTTGGTTTTGATTTCTTCCAATTCCGCTTTGATCACACTCATCAACATAGCCTCATCTTCCAAAAGACGTTTATAATAAGCAATATCCTTTTGCAAACTCTCATGTTCTTCTTCCAGCTTTTCTCTTTCCAGGCCTGTCAATTTCTGCAAACGCATATCTAAAATCGCCTGCGCCTGCACCTCGGTAAGATCAAATCTTTGCATTAAGCTCTGACGGGCAGTAGGAACATCTTCAGAACCGCGAATTATCTTAATTACCTCATCCAGGTTGGAAAGAGCCACCATGAGGCCTTCCACCACATGGAGCCGGTCCTCAGCTTTCCGTAAATCAAACTTGGTCCGCCGTATGATAACATCTTTTTGATGTTCCAGGTAGTGATATAAAATTTCTTTAAGATTCAACACCCGTGGCTCTCCATCTACCAGGGCCAATAAATTAATCCCGTAACTCTGCTGCAACGGAGTAAATTTATATAGCTGGTTGATAATCAGGTGGGGGTTAAATCCGGAGCGAATCTCCATTACTACCCGTATACCAAACCGGTTCGACTCATCTCGCAAATCGCTGATACCTTCAATTTTCTTCTCCTTGATCAAATCCGCTATTTTTTCCACCAGCTTGGCTTTGTTTTGCATATAGGGAATCTCTTTGATCACAATAACATCTTTCTTTTTGGCACTGCTTTCAACTTCTACTTTGCCCTGAATTTTAATTATGCCCTTGCCATTCTGGTAAGCATTATTGATGCCTTCCCGGCCCACTATTAATGCACCGGTGGGAAAATCAGGGCCCTTGATAAACTGCATGAGTTCATTTATTTCGGCATCCGGTTTATCGATGAAATAATTAATAGCATCAATTACTTCATTCAGGTTATGCGGTGGAATATTAGTAGCCATGCCCACTGCAATTCCCGAAGAACCGTTTACCAGGATATTAGGAAATCTAGAGGGTAAAACCACCGGTTCTTGCAAGCTCTCATCAAAATTAGGCCTAAAATCCACTGTTTCCTTTTTAATATTTGTGAGCATCTCCGCGGCAATGGAAGCCATACGGGCTTCCGTATACCGCATAGCTGCAGCCGAATCCCCATCCACGGACCCAAAATTTCCATGTCCATCAACCAGGGGATAGCGGCTGGCATAATCCTGCGCTAATCTCACCAGGGCATCATATACCGAAAGATCACCGTGGGGGTGGTATTTACCAAGAACTTCCCCTACCACCCTGGCGGACTTGCGATGAGGCTTGTCCGGGGTTAAACCCATATCACTCATTGCATACAGAATACGCCTGTGAACAGGCTTTAAGCCATCCTTTACATCAGGCAAGGCCCTGCTCACAATAACACTCATGGCATAATCTAAAAATGAACTTTTTACCTCGTCATGAATATTTACTGGAGTTACTTGATTTTTTTCCTCCTCAGCCATGTTTCCTCCTCAAATGAATATCTAAATATAGAAATGGTTGCCAATTTATAAACTGAAAATGTTTTTAGATATCAAGGTTTTTGACATCTAGCGCATTATTCTCAATAAACTCGCGGCGAGGTTCTACTTTATCTCCCATCAAAATATTGAATATCTGATCTGCCTGAAACGCATCGAATAGTTCCACCCGCTTGATTTTTCGGGTTTCGGGATTCATGGTAGTTTCCCACAGCTGCTCCGGATTCATTTCTCCCAAACCCTTAAACCTCTGAATAGAAAGATTATCCTTGTTGTTTTCTTCCAGCCACTTTTCAAAGGCCTCTTCATTATACAGATACTCTTCCTTTTTGCCTATTTTCATTTTGTATAGCGGAGGCTGGGCAATGTAAACAAAACCCGAATTTATCAGTGGTTGCATGTACCGGTATAAGAAAGTTAACATCAAAGTTCTGATATGAGACCCATCCACGTCGGCATCAGTCATAATAATTATTTTTTGATAACGGGCCTTTTCTATTTTAAACTCATCCCCTATCCCGGTGCCTATAGCTGTAATTAGAGTCCGAATTTCTTCATTGCTTAATATTTTATCCAGCCGCGCTTTTTCCACGTTTAAAATTTTTCCCCGCAATGGAAGCACTGCTTGAAATCCTCGCTCACGGGCCTGTTTGGCAGAACCTCCGGCTGAATCCCCCTCCACGATAAAGAGCTCACTTTCAGCCGGATCCTTGCTAACACAATCAGCAAGCTTTCCGGGCAGGCCCAGAGATTCCATAGCATTTTGACGGCGAGTAAGTTCCCGGGCCTTTTTGGCTGCTTCCCTGGCCCGGGAAGCCCTGAGGCATTTTTCCAGTATCTTCTTGGTGATAGCAGGGTTTTGCTCTAGAAAAATTTCCAGATTTTCATACAAAATAGCATCTACTATGCCGCGTATTTCCGTGTTGCCAAGCTTTGTCTTGGTTTGGCCTTCAAACTGAGGCTCCATCAGTTTCACACTTACCACCGCGGTTAATCCTTCCCGCACATCTTCTCCGCTCAAGTTGCCCTGATTATCCTTTAAGACACCCATCTTTCTACCCACATCATTAAGCAAGCGGGTAAGGCAACTCTTTAATGCCATTTCATGGGTGCCGCCTTCTGTAGTTCTAATGTTATTTGCAAAAGAGTAAATTAATTCACTATAACCTGTATTATATTGCAAGGCCACTTCCACGTTATTACCATCTTTTTCGTTTTCAATGTGAACAGGTTCGTTCATGATCACTTCTTTTCCCTGATTCAAATAAGCAACAAAAGAAGCTATCCCACCTTCATAGCTGAAACTTTCCTGCTTATCAGACCTTTTATCTATGAAGTTGATAGTAACACCTTTATTCAAAAAAGCCAGCTCTCTAAGCCTTTGAACTATAGTTTCATATTCATAATTGAGGCTTTCAAAAATAGTTTCATCTGCTTTGTAGGAAATTCTGGTACCGCTTGTCCCGTTGTTTTTACCTGTTTCCTTTAATTCAGTAATCGGCTTTCCCTTTTCATAAAGCTGGTAATAAGTTTTGCCATCCCTTTTAACTTCAATCTCCAGCCAATCAGACAGGCCATTTACCACCGAAAGGCCCACCCCGTGCAATCCTCCCGCAACCTTATAACTTTCCCGGCTAAACTTACCTCCCGCGTGCAAAGTAGTGAGCACCACTTCCAGCGCCGGGCGTTTTTGCTGAGGATGTTTTTCTACCGGGATTCCCCTTCCATCGTCTTCAACGCTTACACTGTTATCATCATAAATGGTCAGGGTTATATTCTGACAATAGCCCGCCAGTGACTCGTCAATACTATTATCTATAACTTCAAAAATAAGCTGGTGAAGTCCCCTACTAGAAGTAGACCCAATATACATGCTGGGCCTTTTTCTTACTGCTTCCAGTCCTTCCAACACTTGAATTTGTGAAGCATCATATCCTCCATTATCCATTCTTCCCATTGCTACCATACGCTAATATACCTCCAGCTTTTTACTTTAAATATGTGCACCCTATTAATTATAACCCAAACCAAGACAATATACAAAAAAATACCAAACAAATAACTAAGTATCTTTGTAACTATTCAGATGGCAAATAACCGGGAAGTCCTATTCTTTTCCTTCCCCCTGAGGGGGTTAGGACGGACGTCTTCCCCTTCCCCCTCGACGGGGGAAGGTCGGGATGGGGGTGTGTTTAAAAGCCCCCCTCCTCCTAACCTCCTCCCGCCGGGGGAGGAGGGAACCTAAGCCCAACTTATGAACTTTTATTCCAGGTAATTCGATGGACGTCTTTCCCAAAACTATGAACAAATCTTTCTACAAACGCTATTGCCTATCGGTGAATTGTCATCCCTAAATAGTTACGTATATTTTAAATCATTGTTATTTACACAAAGCTATTTCACGTCACAGAGAGACGGTTCTTCTGTGACTTATGGCTATATAACCCTTTTTAAAAGAGACTATTTTGTGGGTCACACTAAGAACCGTTGCTTTGTGACCATAATTGCCTTCTTATTTTTCTTCCCGCTTGGCCAGAGTAGAAGAAGAAATGGGAGAAAAATATACGTTTTCAGCGGTCACTACAAAAGATTTATCATTCTCGTAATCCCGCCTTTTTAATTCACTATCATCGGCGGCATACTCCAAAAATTGCTTATTATCTTCGTTCTCATTACTACCAAGATTAAAAATTCCAATGAGTTCATCCAAAAACACAATCCGCGAATCGCCAATGTGCAAGAACAATTTTATTCCTCCTTAAATAATAAATCTTCTTTACTGCAATTACTCTATCAAGGATAGTATAACATATACAGGCAACCTGGAATTATGAAAATAAATCACCGGTTATTTTGTAGTATTTTCTTTATTTTTTCCTTTATTTCTTCTTCATGCGGGGGAAGTTCCCCTATCATTTGCTCTATTTCTTGTTCCGAAAAATCCCATCCCTCAAAATTATTCGTTCCACACTGTTCTTCCTGCTTATCTTCCTCTGGTTTAACGATATCCCCGATAAAAAAATAAACATCTTTAATAAGCGTTCCGCCGGCATAATTATTTACATTTTTCTTCAGTTTAGGCTTAAGTAAACTCAAGTGGTGCATCCATACCGAATCCCGCACTTTAACCCACAACACATCCTTATCAATTTTAACCGCTTCAGTATGGTTAGCTATTTTTGAGCCAACCACCTCTGGCCACTTCACAATTATTTCTTGTCTCTTTACCGCTCCCCACATATTGCTGTTTTTTAATAAATGTTTTATTAGATCCCCTACGTTATCCACTTTTTATTGTTCCCCCTTCCACTCTAAATAAGCAACCCTGACTTTTCGGGGGCAACTCCAATTTTTCGTAGCTGGTCACCAGACACTGCAAATCCCTGTTATTAATTAAATCCAAAATCTGATTTCCCCGGGCAGGATCAAGCTCCGAGAAACAATCATCCATAAGCAACAATGGTTTTTCTTTCTTTCTCTCCAGCATTATTTCTGACTGGGCCATTTTCATTGAAATAACCGCCGTCCTTTTCTGCCCCTGGGAAGAAAATTTCTTTACCTCCCTGTTATTAAGCATCACTTTTATATCTTCCAGGTGGGGGCCCACCAGTGTATAGCCACGCTTTAATTCTTCCTCTCTTTTCCTTTCCAGCAATTGAGACAATTTTACCTCTGTTTCACTCTCTCCTTCTAAACCTTGCCAGGATTCTACATTATTCAAATTTTTAACTTTGTCCATAACTGTCTTATAAACAAGTTCCATCTTTTCTTTTCCGGAGGTGAAGTATTCCTGAAAAAATGAAGCGTGATCACTCAATTCCTTGATAAAATTAGTTCTTTCCACAATTATTTTCCCTCCGTAAGTGGCCATAAGATCTTCCCAAGTTTTAAACTCTTCTTTGCTCGTGGCCATTTCTCTGAGGAGATTGTTGCGTTGTCGCAGGGCACGGTAATAATTAATCAAGTGGTGATAATAAGAGGGGTTTATCCTGGTAATGAGAGTGTTTAAAAACCTCCTGCGTTCTGCAGGACCACCAGTTACCAGGTAAAGATCCTGGGGGTAAAATATAACCACCGGAAACTGGGCAAAATACTTATCCACAGTTAAATTCTTCCCATTTAACTTAACCGTTTTGTTTTTAGTATTTTTATATACTACTTCCAACTTTTTTTTTTCTTTTTCCTGGAATAAAACTTCTCCCCGGAGGGCTAAGAAATTTGTTTCCCATTTAATGAGTTCCCTGTCTTTTCGAGTCCGGTGAGATACTGCTGACAGCAAATAATAAACAGCTTCCAGTAAATTAGTTTTTCCCTGGGCGTTTTCCCCATAAATTATATTTAGACTGGGCCCTGGTTCCAATTGCTCTGCAGCGTAGTTTCGAAAGTTCTTTATCTCCAACGTTTTTAAGTGCAACTCAATGCCTCCTACATGGGCTGTTCCACCTTTATGGGCAACACCAGGTAAAGATAGTTGTCTTCTTGAGCCGGACGCATAATAGTGGGCGCTTCCCTTCCACTGAACTTAATCTCTATTTCTTCACAATCCAACACCCGGAGAATATCCATTACAAATTTAACATTTAGCAGTATTTCAATATCTTCTCCTTCTTGTTCTTTTACCGGCATACCTTCTTCCATCTTGCCCATTTCGGAGGAGCTGGTAATCATCAATTCTTGATCCTCCAACTTTAATTTCATGGCCCGGCTAATATTATCAGACAAAAGTGCGGCTCGAGACACCAGATCTTCAAAAAGTTCTTTTTCCACTGTTATACGGGTAGTATGCTCACTGGGAATAACCTTCCTAAAATCGGGAAACTTATCTTCCAGTAAGCGAGTAAAGAAAAATATATCCTTGAAAGAGAAAATTAGCTGTTTATCCACAGGGTAGATCCAAACTTCATCTTCATCGTCACCAAGTAACTTACTTAATTCTCGCAGGGAGCGGGCCGGAACTAGAAATTTATTTTCTTCGTATCCCCATTCTTCAATTTCCTTTTCTTCAATAACCAGGCGATATGTATCTGAAGCAATAAAATTCAAACTCTGCCCTTCTATAGAAATTAACAGGCCGGTAAATGCTGGCCTGCCTTCATCGGAAGAAGTAGCAAAGATAGTTCTCCTGATGCTCTCTTTAAGCTCTTTTTCTTTTAGTTTCAGAGGTTTTTTTTCAGGTTCTTGCTCTGCAAACACAGGATACTCTTCTGCATTAATGCCTTTCAAATTAAACTTAGCTTCTCCACTTTGGATATGGATATTATAATTTTCTGCATCTACTTTAATTTTAACTTCTTGTTCCGGCAAATGTTTCACTATATCTATGATTTTGGCAGGTATTAAAATCTGCTCAAGTTCTGCTTCTTCAGAATCTTCCAATTCTCCATCTAATTTTAAATTACTTTTTATGCCAATTTCCAAGTTGGTAGCCATTAATGTTAATTTATCACTATCTTTTTCCATAAATATATTTTGCAAGAGAGGCATGGTTGTTTTTCCCGGAAGGGCCTTTTCTGCTATGTCAAGTTGTTTGTGTAAGCTTTGCTTATCTTTTTTCAAAAACATTGATTAACCTCCTTATATTCTTTATATATTAAATTTTATATATAGTTAGTAATAGTAGTAGAGCTTGTTAGTTTTGTGAATAACTGCTATTAATCCTTGTTATAACGACTTAATCCTTGTTAATAGAATCTAATATTTATCCACAACCTTGTAAGGTTGTTCAGAGTTTTTAACAAAACCACAATCGTTTAGCACTTATTCACACCAATTAACAGGGATGGTGTTAATAACTCACAATGTTATGTTTTAAACTGTCAATAATATCTCTTACTTCTGGATCTTCCATGAAAGATTTTTTTATTTTGTTATAGGCGTGAATTATTGTGGTATGGTCCTTTCCTCCAAATTCGTTGCCCAGTTTGGGCAGGGAATGCTCAGTTAGTTCGCGGGAAAGAAACATAGCTATTTGACGGGGAAAAGCTATGTTCTTGCTTCTTTTTTTTGCTTTAATATCTTCGGGGCTGATGTCAAAGTGTTCAGCAGTAGTCTGAATTATCTTTTCAACAGTCACTTCACTTTTTCTTTCAATCAGGATGTTATCTAAGGCCTCGTCGGCAATGTCTAGGTCAACAGGAGTATTATTCAATGAAGAATAAGCCATTACCCTGATCAAGGCTCCTTCTAATTCCCGGATATTAGTTTCAATTTTACTGGCAATATAGTTAATAACTTCGCTGGGGATTTGAACGTTTTCTGTATGGGCTTTTTTCTTAAGAATAGCGATGCGAGTTTCCAGATCGGGTTTAGTTATATCTGTGATCAATCCCCATTCGAAACGGGAGCGTAGCCTGTCCTCCAAGGTAGGAATTTCCTTGGGCGGACGATCGCTGGAGATGATAATCTGTTTGTTACTCTCGTGAAGTGCATTAAAGGTATGGAAAAATTCTTCCTGTGTTTGCTCTTTTCCGGCCAAAAATTGGATATCGTCTACCAGCAGCACATCAATATTGCGGTATTTATTACGAAAATCCACTGTCTTGTTATCTCGGATAGCGTTTATAAATTCATTCATGAATTTTTCCGAAGAAAGATAAAAAACATTGTTTTGGGAATAATTGCTAATTACAAAATGCCCTATAGCGTGCATCAGATGAGTTTTGCCCAGCCCTACTCCGCCATAAATAAAAAGAGGATTGTAAGCTTTAGAAGGTGCTTCGGCAACAGCCAGGGATGCGGCATGAGCCAGTCGGTTACACCCTCCTACTACGAAAGTTTCAAAAGTGTACTTGGGATTTAACCAGGGTGGATTGTAGACTAAAGTGCTGGGATTCCTGGTATTATTTGATTTAATTGTTGAGTTCCTATTAGTGCCGGCAGAATGTGACTGAGGTTGATGCTGCCTATATTCCTGACTGCTGCTGGTAAAATCTTGTTCTGATTCTTCTTTTATTGTGGGCCCGCATTGAAATTGAATCTGACAATCTTTTTCAGCAACTTTGCGGAGAGAATCCACAAGAAGATCTTTATGCCTGTTTTCCAGCCAGTCTCTGGTAAATTCGTTTGGTACTTCTACGAGGAGGAGATCATCTTGAAAATTGAGAGGTCGAATCTGTTTAACCCAAGCGTCAAAGCTAACCTTATTCAGGTGTTTTTCAACTTCCTGCAACACCTTTTCCCAAAGAGCGCCTACTTCTGTTTCCATAAAAAAATCCCCCATAAAAGGAATATGTAGTATTTGATGATAAATTTCTAAGGAGCAAGTTATCCACAAGATAGCCACTTATCCACAAGGCCTGTGAATAACTGGCTGTGAAAATGTAAATTCATATTAACAGATATCAAATATGCCTGCAACGGCTAAAATATGTCGATAATTCTTGTTAAACTTTAATTAATACCATTTATGCTCTGGTGTAGTAATATAGAGTCTCTTTTTCTCATTCATTTATTTTTTAGATTGTAGATTTGCTGTGGATTATTGCTTAAAAAATGCAAATATGATATATTTCTTCTTGTCCCTGCCCTGTGGATAAACAGGGCCGCTTAGTCCGAAGGGAGGTGAAAAAATGACTGCATACGAGAGCGTATTTATTCTGCAAAGCGATCTGGATGAGGAAACCAAGGATAGCATGCTGGAAAAGGTAAAAGAAGTCATTAGCAAAAATGGCGGTGAACTTATCCAGCTTGATGGTTGGGGAAAGAAAAAATTAGCCTACACTATTAACAAAACCTATAAAGAAGGCGACTACTATCAAGTAAATTTTTACGGTAACCAGGACGTTTTAAGTGAATTGGATCGCTTCTACAAAATGAACGATGAAGTCATTCGGTCTTTAACCGTAAAACAGGAAGCATAATTTCTAAAATTTGAACCGAGGTACTGATTTTAACCTGCAAAACGCAGGAAATGTCGAAATTGAGCGCCCGGAGTTAGCTTAACTCCAACGGCGCGTGGATAATTAAATCATTATTTAAGAAAGAGGGTGCTAGAAGTGCAGAGGGATAGAGGAAGAAAACCCAAAAAGAAAGTTTGTACTTTTTGCCAGGAAAAAGTAGAGCATATTGACTACAAGCAATACGATAAATTGAAAAAATACGTTACTGAAAGAGGAAAAATCCTTCCACGCCGCATCTCGGGCAACTGTGCTCATCACCAGCGGCAACTTACCATAGCCATTAAACGAGCCAGGTTACTGGCCCTGCTTCCGTTTACTTCTGAAAATGTTTAATGACAAGACAGATGGCGATGGTGGCCGGAAGAAAGAGATATTTAACTAATTTTACGGTGCCCTTGAAAAGGCACCGGTTTTTACCTGGTAGGGTTTCCCGATTTTTGTAGATAGAAACCTAAAAGTGTTAAATACCTCCATTAATTAAAAGTTTTAAGAGGCGCAGGCAAGTTCTGTTACAAGAAATTAGCTTGAGGAGGATAATATTATGAAGGTTATATTGTTACAGGATGTCGAAAATCTTGGCAATAAAGGGGAAGTTAAGAACGTGGCCGATGGTTATGCCCGTAACTATTTATTACCCCGTAAACTGGCAGAAGAGGCTACTCCAGCCAAACTGAAAGAGGCTGAGAAGCAAATTGCCATTCAGAAGAAAAAAGAAGCTCAGGAAGAAGAAAAAGCCCAACAAGTTGCAGAGAAGCTTGCTGGTAAAACAGTCAAATTTACTCTTCCTACAAGTAAAGAAGGAAAGTTGTTTGGCTCCGTTACTGCCAGTGATATTGCCACAAAACTGGAAGAAGCAGGTTTTCAGCTTGATAAGCGCAAAGTGGAAATTGAAGAGCCAATTAAAAGAATAGGTGAATACCCTGTAACTTTGAAGCTGAGAGCTAATGTGCAGGCTAATGTGCAGGTTGTGGTAGAGAGCGAAAATATGGAGGGTGAGCTTCAGGGTAGCGAAGAAAATCAGGAAAGCTAAAAAAAATCATTCCGGGTGAGTGAAAAGTACATAAAATATGTTTTCAAACCACCTTTCAATCTGGTTTAGCTTTTCCTGAAGTACGCCGGGGAAGAAGAAAATATAATGGATCATGGAGGGGAAGATATTTGCTGGAAACAAGGGTTCCTCCACATAATTTAGATGCGGAACAATCTGTCTTAGGGGCTATGGTTATTGAAAAAGAAGCTGCATATTTAGCCCAGGAGTTATTGAGCGAAAATGACTTTTATCGGACCGCGCATCAAAAAATATTTAATGCCATTACCAACTTGTTAGATCAAAACGAACCGGTAGATATGATTACCCTCACTGACGAGCTCCGGAGCCAGGGCATCCTGGAAGAAATTGGTGGGTATACCTATGTTACCACCCTGGTTAATACAGTCCCTACTGCGGCCAATGTTCAATATTATGCCCGCATCATTAAAGAAAAGTCTATTTTGCGTAACATAATCCAGGTGTCAACTGAGATTGTAAGAGAAAGTTACGAAATTCCGGATAATGTAGAAGAGTTCCTGGACAAGGCCGAGCAATTGATCTTTGAAGTTGCCACCCATACTTCCGACAAAGGTTTTGTGCAACTGAAAGATGTTTTAACCGAAACTTTTGACCGCATTGAAAGGCTTACTGAGAAAAAGTCTGGAGTAACCGGTATCCCTACTGGTTTTTTAGATTTTGATCAGCTAACTGCCGGGCTTCATGAATCAGACCTGATCATTTTAGCTGCCAGGCCTGCTATGGGAAAGACAACTTTTGCTTTAAATATAGCCCAGCATGTTGCTGTAAATGAAAAGTTACCGGTTGCTTTTTATAGCCTGGAAATGTCCAAAGAGCAGCTGGCCCAGCGGATGTTATGCTCTCAGGCCCAGGTGGATTCCCAAAAACTGCGCAATGGTTTTTTGGCCAAGGATGACTGGCCTAAGCTGGTTAACGCGGTAGGTCCTCTTAGTGAAGCGGAATTGTTTATTGACGACAACGCCGGCCAGACTGTCATGGAAATACGTTCTAAAGCCCGGCGCTTGAAGGCGGAAAAAGGCCTCAGCGCTATTTTTATTGATTATTTGCAACTAATGAGCAGCCAGGGTAAAAGTGAAAACAGGCAGCAAGAATTGTCGGATATTTCACGTTCTCTAAAAGCTCTGGCCAAGGAGTTGAATATCCCGGTAATCGCCCTTTCCCAGTTGAGCCGGGCCGTAGAAAAGAGAACTGACCGCAGGCCTATTTTAAGTGATTTGATGGAATCGGGAGGAATTGAGGCTAATGCGGATATGGTAATTTTTATTTATCGGGAAGACTATTATGTAGAAGAAGCGGAAAAGAAAAACATAGCGGAAATAATTGTGGCCAAGCAGCGAAATGGCCCGGTTGGAAAGTTTGAGCTTTATTTTATGGATCATTTTGTAAAGTTTGGCAACTTGAGTGCTGAATATGCCGAGCATTGAACTTTAAAAAATTTTGCTATTGATGATCCTTTTCTTTCCACTCTCCAACAATTGTGGGGTGAGTTATTTTTGAGTAGCAATGAGTATGATGTAATTATTATTGGGGCTGGTCCCTCTGGGATATTTGCCGCCATGGAGCTTTACAAACAAAAGAATGGTTTGAAAATATTGGTGCTGGAAAAAGGCAAGGATATTAACCAGCGCAAGTGTTTTGTTAAATCCGGAGAAAGCTCGTGTTTGCATTGCAAACCCTGCTTGTTGATTTGCGGTTTTGGCGGAGCCGGTGCTTTTAGCGATGGCAAATTAACGCTTTCACCTCAATTTGGTGGTGTGCTTAGTGATTATGTTAGCTCCAAAGTGGTAGAAGAGCTTATCAATTATGTGGATCAAGAATACTTGTCTTATGGGGCTCCTGCTGATTTGTACGGAGCTGATGATGAGACCACCAAAGATTTGAAACGCCAAGCAGCAACGGCTGACTTGAATCTAATTCCGGCCCAGATCAGGCATCTGGGCACTGAAAACTGCAACCTTATCCTGACCCGGATGCGGGAAAAGCTGGAGCAGCAGATCGATATCCGCACCAGTGAAGGAGTAAGGGAGGTTTTGGTGGAAGATGGTAAGGCCAGGGGGGTTTTGACTGAAGAAGATCAGACCTACTTTGCTCCTTGTGTAATATGCGGCCCTGGCCGTGCTGGGGCTGAGTGGTTTTTAGAGGAGAGCAAAAAATTAGGCCTTAAAGGAGTTAACAACCCTGTAGATATTGGAGTGCGCGTGGAGGTGCCGGGGGTAACCATGGAGCACCTCACGGCCAAACTTTATGAGTCCAAGCTTGTGTATTATTCGCCATCTTTTGACGACCGGGTTCGCACTTTTTGCATGAACCCATTCGGGGAAGTGGTGGCCGAAAACAACAATGGCCTTATTACTGTAAACGGACACAGCTATGCCCATAAGCAGACAGCGAATACCAACTTTGCCCTGCTGGTGAGCAAGATGTTTACCGAACCTTTTAGAGAACCCATTCGCTATGGCAAATATATAGCCAGCTTGGCTAACATGCTGGGCGATGGCGTACTTATCCAGAGGCTGGGTGATCTGCTGGAAGGCCGGCGTTCTACCCAGGATCGCATTGACCGGGGCCTGGTAACTCCTACTATGCCACAAGCCACTCCGGGTGATCTGAGCCTGGTTTTACCTTATCGTCATCTAACTTCACTCTTAGAGATGCTGGAAGCTCTGGACAAGGTGGCTCCGGGGGTTAATTCCCGCCACACTCTTTTATATGGGGTGGAAGTGAAATTTTATTCCTACCGTCTGGAGTTGACTCCTGCCCTGGAAACTCAGATCGAAAATCTTTTCGCGGTGGGAGATGGAGCAGGAGTAACCCGGGGACTGGTCCAAGCCTCGGCGTCAGGGGTTATAGCCGCCAGGGAAGTTTTAGAGAGGATGGAGAATTAAACCGAAAAAAGTGCCTGAAGACAAATTTAACAATTTTTTTTAGAAGTCAGGGAGGAATTTTGAACAATAAACAGAATCTATCACTTTGGACATTGAATATTATGAAAGTTTAATATGTTTACTGATTCTTAACAATAGAGAAAACAGAGAGAAAAGAGAGAAAAAGAGCAAAATCAGCCAAGAGTAACTAACCAGCACTTACACATATAAATAATATTAACAGAGCAGGAGGAGCAGAAGAATGAAGAGTTTTGATGTAACACGGGGGTACTGGCGACAACGAGAGAAAATACTTGAAAAAGGAAAGACAATCTTTAGCAAAATAAATCAAAAACTGAAAACTTACATACCTTCACGCCGGTCTGCAAATCCGGCAACATTTATGATGGCGTCATGCTTGGTCCTCTCTCTTTGCCTTGGTATATATAGCTATTATGAAAATTTCTATCACACTGTATATTTTGAAGATTCCAAACTTGGCCTGGTAGAAGACACCGAAACTGTGGAGAGCTTTATGGATGAGCTAGCCGAAATTATGAGTGAGCAATATGACACCAGGGTGGAAGTAGAATCTTCGGTGCGATTTTCCGAAGCGGAATTTCATCCCACCCACCTTGATGATACCGAAGAAATTTTAAGTTTTTTGACTGAAGAACTGGAGTATTCTACCTGGGCTTATAAGGTGACTATAGATGACCAGGCCAGTTTTTACCTTTACAACCCTAAGTCCTACGAGGAATTAATTGAAGAGATAAAAAACACCCATATCCAGCTTGCCGGTGAAGAGCGGGAGCTTATTAGCATAGAACTCAAAGAAGAAATTAAAGGCACTTGGGAACAAGTTTCTCCGGAAGAAGTAATGACTACCCAGGAAGCTTTTGCTTATCTTTCCCCTGATGAACCATTCCAGAGAGTTCATCTGAGTTCTCGTGGAGCAAGGGAAGTTGATGATGAAGATTCGGAAGACGATGTTTTTAATGAGCTTACCCTGGTTTCGGTGGAAGAATACAAAGAAGAAGAATCTATTTCCTATGATACTCAGTATGAAGATTCGGATGAATTGAAGCGTGGAGAGAGCGAAGTTAAGGAAGAGGGGAAAAAAGGAGTTAAAGAAATTGTTTATCATATAACCTGGGAAAATGATGAGAAAGTGGAAAAGGAAAAAGTCGAGGAAATAGTTGCAGAGGAACCCCAGGACGAGATCATACTTGAAGGAACTAAAACTCATACTTATTCCTCGAGTGAGGTTAGCGAAGGGTCGGGGGATTTCATCTGGCCTATCCCCAGTTCGTATGATGGTGGAGGCAGAGTTACCCGTGGTTTCTCTGGCGGACACTCCGGATTGGATATTTACGCTTCCACTTTGACGAGCACCCCTATTGTGGCAGCAGGTTCCGGCACGGTAGTATCTGCGTCTTATGATGGTGGCTATGGTAAAACAGTGGTAATCGATCACGGCAGCCATTATACCGTTTACGCCCATTGCAGCGAAATGCTGGTAAGTTCCGGGGAAAGTGTGGAAAAAGGAAGCACTATTGCCTATATGGGTAATACGGGCCGCACTTATGGTCGCACGGGCATTCATTTACACTTTGAAATTCGCACCAAGTCCGGTGGCGGTGGATGGAAGAGTGCTAACCCGGTAAATCCCCGCGATTACTTTTAGCTTGTTGTCAGTCTTGCATGTCTTGCATTAAGGAAACTTAAAGTTGGTTAAAAGGGTTTAAGTATTTACGCCAAAGGCCCCCGGTCTTTGGTTTTTTGTGCGTGTTCAGGCGTGAAGGTGAATTGGGGATGATAGGGAATGCAGGTTGCGGGGAGGATATGGGAAACTCCAACGCGAATTGCATGGTTAAAACTTGTTATAAAAGAACTTTGATTTACAGGAGGTCTGATGTCAGATAAGATATTGGTAGTAGATGATGAAAGATCAATAGGCGAGATTCTCCAATACAGCCTGGAAAAAGAAGGCTATGAAGCGGAACTGGTTTTTGATGGAGAAGAAGCGCTACATAAAATAAATCAGGAAGACTTTGATCTGGTTTTACTCGATATCATGCTTCCGGGAAAAGATGGCTTTCAAGTATGTCAAGAAATTCGCACTTATCACAGTAAAATCCCCGTTATTATGATTACCGCCAAGGAAGAAGAAGTAGATAAAGTAGTAGGCCTGGAGCTTGGCGCCGATGATTACATAACCAAGCCTTTTAGTGTCCGTGAGGTGGTTGCCCGGGTTAAGGCTGTTCTGCGCCGGTCGCATGAAAGCAGCCAGGCTTCCGGTTCCCGTTTGAGATTGGGCGATATTGAAGTTGATTTTAACACCATGGAGGCTTTTAAAGGTGGCAAGTTAATAGAGCTTACATTCCGCGAATTTGCCCTGTTAACTTTTTTGATGCAGCGGCAAAATCATGTCTTTTCCAGGGAGAAGCTGTTGAATGAAGTCTGGGGTTATGACTATACCGGCGAGGAAAGAACTGTGGATGTCATGATCAGGCGCCTGCGGGAAAAGATTGAAGACAATCCGGCCGATCCCGAATATATCTGTACCAAAAGAGGGGTAGGCTATTATTTCCGAGGGAGAGGCTGATAATGTTTAAAGGTTTGCAGTGGAAAATTGTGTTGTTATATTCTTCCCTCATCCTTTTTGCCCTTTTGCTGATAGGAGTATACCTGGTCCAATCCCTGGAAAATTATTATATGCGAAACTTTATCGAGGGAGTGGAAACTCAGGCCAAGCTGCTTTCCAACTTTCTATCCCCGCGCATTTACGATGATGAGGGCGAAGAACATATTGCGGATATCGTAGAAGGTTTTCGCGGCACCCGGGATTTTGACATAGTTGTCCTGGACCGCAATTCCCGGGTAATTGGCACTTCCGGTTCCCAGGATATGCTTGGCAAGCGAATCATCCAGGAAGAGGTTACTAAGGCCCTGGCCGGAAATCCCAAAGATGAAATACGCATTAACCCCAACAATGAACAACGGTATTATTACCTGGCTCATCCCGTAACTTATGAGGATATGATTGTTGGGGTTATTTATCTGAGTAGTTCTTTGCATAATATTGATCAGACTCTGCGCGAGATTAAAGGATACATTATTAGCGGTTCAGCGGTGGTTTTGATCATCAGCTTTACCATTGGCATGGTTTTGACCCGGACTATCACTTCGCCCATACGGGAAGTGACTCAAAAATCGGAACAGCTGGCGCAGGGAGATTTTTCCCAGCGTATTACTGCTTATTCGGAAGATGAAATCGGGCAGCTGGTTAACATGTATAATTACCTTGCATCGCGTTTGCAAAGCACCCTGGAAGAAATATCTGAGGAAAAAAGTAAGGTGGAAGCCATTCTGAATTATATGCGCGATGGGGTGATAGCTCTTGATGCCTCAGGAGTGTTGATTCATATTAACCCCGCAGCACAAGAGTTGCTCACTTCCCTGGGTGAAGAACCTTTACAAATAGGCAAACCTCCCCGTTTTCTACTTGATCATTTGATCGGCAACTATGCCCTTGATGAATTTTACCGGGAAGGTACGCCCTTGACTTTTGAAACTACCTGGGAAGATCCTTATCGGGTGCTACGGGTAAATCTTGCTCCCTTCCAGGTGGAGGAAGGAATGCTCAGAGGTATGCTGGTGGTATTGCAAGATATTACCAGGGAAAAAGAGATGATTCACCGCCAGCAAGAGTTTGTAGCTAATGTTTCTCACGAGTTAAAGACCCCTCTTACCTCTATCAAGAGTTATGTGGAAACATTGCTGGATGAAGCCCTGGATGACAAAGAGGTGGCGTACCGTTTCTTGCAGGTAGTAGATAATGAAACCGAAAGAATGGTTTCCCTGGTGAAGGACCTTTTGACCCTTTCCAAACTGGATGCCCAGGCTGATGATTTTATACGTTCCCAGGTTTATTTACAGGATGTTTTGGAGGAAGTCATTACCAATACCCGCCTGTATAACTCACAAGGGCCGGAAATTGAATTAAATATCCAGGAAGATCTTTCACCGGTATATGCTGATCGAAGCCAAATAAACCAGGTTTTTGTCAACCTACTAACTAATGCTGTTCAATATACCTCTGCAGAGGGAAGGGTGGAGGTTGTTACAGTGGAAGAAGATGGATGGATATATGCATGTATTCGCGATACGGGGATTGGCATTCCTGAAGAAGAAATCCCCCGCGTTTTTGAAAGGTTTTACCGGGTGGATAAAACCCGTTCCCGTGATTATGGAGGTACAGGGTTGGGGCTTTCCATCACCCGCCAGGTAGTGGAAAGCCATGGAGGGAAAATATGGATTGAGAGTGAGCTGGACGAAGGCACGGCTGTTTGGATTGCTCTGCCGGCTTACCTGGAAAGTGAGAGTGAACAAGATGGCACCGCTGCCGGGGGAAAAGCTTAAAACAATTTTGCTGGTAGTTCTGGTTTTGACCAGCCTGGTTATGACATACCTGGTGTGGTATGGCATGCCCCCCTATGAAGAAACCGAGGTTGTTTTTCAGGAATCTTTCTTTTTTGAAGAGCCCAAGGAAAAGGTGGAAACTATCAAGCCGGAGCAAATCTTAATTCCTGTGGAAGAGGAACAAAAAGTTATTTTAAACCAGCAGCAAGAAAAATATGAACAAATATGGACAGAAATTAAGCCGCTTCTGGAGGAAAACTTGTCTGAAGAAGAGCAGGTTGGCTCTGACCAGCTTCCGGAAGACGATGCCTGCCTAATGGTGGAGTTTGATCCCCCCTTTCCAATTGAAATAGAGCATATTCCCTATCTTGCAGGGTTGAATCAGCTAATGCGGCTAGAATTTTATTTTGCATCGGAAACGTTTATTCGTCTGGAAGGAGAAGAGGAGTTTCAATATGAGCTCCCCGAAGATGATTTTGTTGAGCTGCAGGAGATGGTAGCGGATTTTGAAGATAGCGATTTGCCCCGCTACGAATTGTTAGAACTGGAAGCGGACAATGATGAAAATGAAGATATAGAAGATCTTGATCTTGATCTGGATATTGAGGATCCGGAAGAAATTGAGCTGGAAATAATTCAGGATATATATCTGCCTGTGGAAGAAGTGGAGATGTATAACTATATTGACTTGATGCGTGAGGATTTGGCCCTGGAAGAACTTTTACAGGCTGTTTTTGTTAATCACAAACTTGCCCGCCAGATTGAAGAGCCTGATGGAACTTTGATCTTTACTGATGGCGAGAAGGGCTTGCGAGTATCCAAGTACCTGGAATACACGGCCCCAAAACTGGAAGGGAGCGCTGCCACCCATTCCTATGATGGCGCTATCCAGGAAGCCAATGAATTCTTATGTTATTATGGGGGATGGCCGGACGGTCTTTACTTGGATGCTATCTCCCGTACCGATGAGACAGGTATACCTGGAGGTGAAGGATATTTTAATGCCCGCTGGCGGTATTACCACCAGGGCTATCCTGTGGTGGGCAACCTGGGGGAAACAGAAGTGAAGTTTAATGACCGCGGTTTGTATTTTTATCAGCGAACTTTGTTTGCACCGGGAGATTCAACAGGAGAAAAGAAAAATATTTCCTGGAATAAAAAAGTTTTAAGCAGGGCATTGGAATTTTATGTCGAACAAAATATAGAGGAATATATAAATGAGGATAATGAATCTGCAGAGTCATTCCACCTAGAAGATATTTACCTCGCTTATCATCTGGAGGATTTTATTGAAAACAACCTGGCACGTGCTTACCCGGTGTGGGTGGTTGAAATAGAAGGCGAAGTCATTTACCTGGATGTTTCTGAACTAAATCCTTTCTGGCGGGGAGAAGAAGATGAATATATCGAAAGCTAAAAACGTTTTGATCTTAGCTTTTTTGGTTTTGAATATTATCCTTGCTTACCAACTTCTGGCTCCAGGGTTGAGTGGATTGAGCGCAGGTGTTACACCGGAAGAAGTGCAGCGCATGGAGGAAAAGCTGGAAGACAACAATTTTGAGCTGGCTTCCTCTCTGCCTCACAGACCCCAAAATAGTTCTTTCATCACGGTGAAGCCTCCTGCCAGGACCCCGGCCAAGTTAAAAGAAGCGTTCTTTGCAGGGGAAGATGTTCATACAATTAATTTAGAGGATAAAACCGTGTTGGAAGCAGGTGAGCAAGAATTAAACATCTGGCCTGGTGGACATTACCGGTATTCTTACCAAAACGATGTTTCAGGTGGAGAAGATGTCCCACTGGATGCCGGTGAAGCGGTAAGTAAAGCCGAAGAATTTTTGGCCGAAAAGGGGCTTTTCCATAACAATATGCGCAAGGGCCAGATTCACCGGGTAGATGAGAAAACGTATAAAATTACATTTTACCAGGAATTTATGGAGTCACCGATATTTACCAGCTACAAACGAATTGTGGTAAGCCGGGACCGAGTTACAGAAATGGAAAGTTACTGGTTGCAGGTAAAAGGTATGGAAGAAAGAAGAAAGATGGAGGTTATTCCTGCGGCTACGGCAGTTATTCGGCTATTGGAAGAAAAAAGCCCGGAGGCGGAGCAGCGGGAAATTACAGATATTGAGCTGGGGTTTTTCAGCCAGGAATATGATGCAGAAAAATGGGAAATACCACCGGTATGGAGGATTATCGTTAGTGATGAAGAAGTATATTACGTTAATGCTTTTATAGGCAATATTGAAAATGATGATATCCAGGAATAAATTGGGTTAAGATTTATAAACAGAACAGGGAGGAAAAAATTATGCAAAAACTTATCGTACCCGGCAACCAGGTGATTAACGGAAGCATCAAAGTTAGCGGCGCGAAAAATGCTGCAGTTGCAGTTTTGCCCGCTTCAATTATTTCAGGCTCTAAGGTGTATATTGAAAATATTCCGGAGATAGACGATGTTTTTTCTCTGTTATCTATACTTGAAAGTATGGGCATTAATATGCGTCGGCGAGGACGTAATGCCATGGAAATTGATTCTTCGAATATGCGTTCAACCTATGCTCTACCATACGAGATGGTGAAAAAATTGAGAGCCTCAGCCTATTTTATGGGGAGCCTCCTGGGCAGGTTTGGTTATGCGGAAGTTCCTGCTCCGGGTGGTTGCGAACTGGGCCCTCGGCCTATTGACCAGCACCTTAAGGGTTTTGCCGCGTTGGGGGCTGATGTAAACATGGAGCATGGCGTGGTCAAGTTGAAAGCAAAAAAATTAACCGGTGCCCAAATATATCTGGATGTAGTTAGTGTGGGAGCCACTATCAACCTGATGATGGCTGCGGCCACTGCAGAAGGGCGCACCGTTATTGAAAACGTGGCCAAAGAGCCGGAAGTAGTTGATGTGGCAAACTTTCTAAATGCTATGGGTGCTTCTGTCCGGGGAGCCGGGACCGACATCATCCGCATTGACGGGGTGAAAGACTTTTATTCCGCTTCCCACAGCATAATTCCTGACCGCATTGAAGCGGGAACCCTGTTGATGGCCGGAGCGGCTACAGGAGGGGACTTAGAGCTTCAGGATGTCATACCTACTCACTTGGAAGCTCCCATTGCGAAACTGAAGGAAATTGGGTATAACATTAACACTACTCTGGATACGGTAAGTGTAAAAAGGTCTTCCAATCTAAATGCCGCAGATATTAAAACCTTCCCCTACCCTGGCTTTCCTACTGATTTACAGCCTCTGGGCATGGTAGTTTTAACTCAGGCTGACGGAGCCAGCATTATTACTGAAAATGTTTTCGAGAGCCGGTTTAAGCACGTAGATGAGCTGAAAAGAATGGGAGCCCGTATCAAACTGGAAGGAAGGGCAGCTATTATTGATGGTGGTAAGCCGCTAACAGGAGCTCCGGTGAAAGTTACTGATTTGCGTGCAGGTGCTGCGCTGGTGGTAGCCGGTCTTGTGGCCAGTGGGGAAACTGTGTTAAGTGGAGTGGAGCACATTTACCGGGGCTATGAACGGCTGGAGGAAAAATTTGCCAGCCTGGGTATTAAAATTTACTCTCAACAGGAAGAAGATATTTCTCAAATAAGCAAACAGGTTTAAAGCATGCAGATATGGGTTATTCGCCATGCTTCTACCAGTGCCAGCTTGGAAGGGCGCCTGCAAGGGCAGTTGGATTATCCTCTATGCGAGCGTGGCCGTTGGGAAGCGCAATGTCTGGCTCATCGCCTGCAGCAAGTAAAATTTACTCATTCGTTCTGTAGCCCTCTGCAGCGAGCCTACGAAACAGCGCAAACAGTTCTTGCCGGAAGAAGTGTCCCCCTCAGTGTTAATTGGCGTTTTCAGGAGTACGGATGGGGCATCCTGGAAGGACTAACCTGGGATGAGATTCATCTGCTTTATCCCAACCTCTATTATAAGATAAAAAACGTATTTTGGTGGGCAAAAGTCCCCGAGCGAGAAAGCCGACGGCGTTTTATGGCCAGGGTCAAATCCAGTTATTATTATCTATCTTCTTGTAATTCATCTCGCGATAAAATATTGTTAGTTTCCCATGGGCGGTTTTTAAATGCCTTCATTTCTTTTTTAATCAAGGGGAGCCTTCGTCAAAAGTGGGAATATGCACCTTCACCGGCTTCAGTTTCTTTGCTGGAAAGGGTTCCGGGAAAAGACAATTTCATTTTAAGATTTTTTAATGATTGCCAGCACCTTTTTAACTAAATCCCTTCCTTTACTATATTTACTAAATCATGTACACTACTAATAATATATTTAATAGAAACAATAATAATAATTTAGTACTTTGCTACTGTTAATTATTTTTTGTAAAGGAGTTTGGTTTATGGATAATTATAACTCTGGCCAACGGGAGCGGGGCAGAAACTCTGGTGAAGAGCAGGAACGCCAGCGCAGGCAAGAATATTCCTACCGGGTAGGTCCTGCCCGAAAACCTCGTAAGCGTTCAATTTTTCCCTATTTCATTGTGGGCATAATTGGGATATTGCTGGGCGGTATGTTATTTGCCGCCTTGATAATAGGAGGAGGTGTGGTTTCCCCACCGGAGACGGAGCCGGATCCAGAAGTGTCACCCCGTCAGGAAATTGAGGAACCGGTGGTCCCGGAAGAGCCACGTGAGCACCAGTATACAGAAGTAGTTGAGGCCGTAGAAAATGTTACCCCCTCGGTTGTGGGTATAACCAACACTGTTACCATGCGGCAGGGAGGCCGGGAGGTTCAGGTTGAAAGAGGCACAGGATCCGGGGTAATTATCAGCGAGGATGGGCTGGTTGTTACTAACCAGCATGTTATCGAGGAAGCCGAAGACATTGCTGTTATTTTTCGCGATGGCTCCTACACGGAAGCTTCTTTGGTAGGACAGGATGAGCTCACTGATATAGCGGTCTTGGAGGTTGATATGGAAGAAGAGTTAACTGTGCCCACTTTTGCTGATTCTGACAACTTGCGGCCCGGGGAAGTGGCTATCGCCATTGGAAACCCACTTGGATTGATGTTCCAGCATACTGTCACCCAGGGAGTGGTTAGCGCCACCGAGCGCCAGGTGCCCATTCCCGGAAGTGATTATTCATATACGTTTGTGCAGACGGATGCGGCCATCAATGAAGGCAACAGCGGAGGTCCGTTAATCAACCTGGCCGGGGAAATAATTGGCATAAACTCGGCCAAAATCCATGATCCCCATATAGAAGGCATAGGGTTTGCCATTCCCAGCAATACTGTGGAACGGGTTATAGACGATATTATTGAGTATGGGTATGTTATCCGGCCTTTCATGGGAGTGTTGATCCTGGATTTATCTGATATGACCGGCGCGGCCACTGATCGCGGGGTTTATATTCAGGAAATAACCCCTAACAGTCCTGCCCATGAAGCTGGTCTGGAAGAGGGCGATGTTATTGTAAGTTTGAATGATGATCCCATTAACTTCACCGCCCAGTTGTTTGATCGTTTGCTTGATTACCAGCCCGGTGAAGAAGTTAATTTGGAAGTTATACGGGATGACGAACGTTACGAAGCCACCATGGAACTGGAAGAAATGGAACAAGGACTACAATAGCTTTAGCGTGGTTTGAAATTGGTTTCAGGTGAAAGACAGGAGAGATTATAGATATGCGAGCCATAATGATATTTATCGATGTAGTGGGGTTGGGTAAAAACGATCCCCAAACGAATCCTTTTGTGTATACTCCCACCCCTAATATAACCCAAATGCTGGGTGGGTTGCCTCTTTGTGAGGAAGCAGCCGGGTTTCACGATGAGCGTTTGAGCCTGCTGGCCCTGGACGCCACCTTGGGAGTGCCGGGGCTGCCTCAAAGTGCTACGGGGCAGGCGTCACTCTTTACTGGAGAAAATGCACCTCTGCGAGTTGGCAAACATGTAAATCGCTATCCGCACCAGCCTCTAAAGGAGTTGTTGAGAGAAAAAGGGATTTTGGGGCGACTGGTTGAGTCAGGCTATCACCCCGTTTTTTACAATGCCTACCGCCCTGAGTTTTTCCAAGACCTGGAACAAGGGCTTACTCGCCCTTATTCCTGTTCCACGTTTATAACTTATTATGCAGGTCTCTCTTTTCGCACCCTCGAGGAATTGAATCAGGGCAAGGCAGTTTACATGGATATAACCAATGATTTTCTGGCCAGAATGGGTTATCCGGTGGATATTGTTGAGCCGGAAGAGGCTGGCAACAGAGTGATTGAGGGAAGCAAAGAGCATGATTTTGTCCTATTTGAATATTTTTTGACCGATCTGATCGGGCATCAGATGGACTATAAGCAGGCCGGGAAGATAGTTAGCCTCCTGGACAGGTTCCTGGGCACGGTAGTGCAAAACCTGGATTCCTCCACCTTATTAATTGTCACCAGTGACCATGGCAACCTGGAAGATATTAGCCATCAGGAGCACACCCTTAACCCGGTTCCGGCGCTGATAGTAGCTCCTCTTTCCTGGCGACAGCGACAAATGCCAGGTTTGCGAGATATTACGGGGGTGGCTCCTTTCATATATAACTATCTTGGGAACAGCTTGGCAGGAGATAAAGGAAAAATATGAGTTTAAGTTTACGGATAGTTGCTGTGGGTAAAATGAAAGAAAAATATCTCCAGGAAGGGGTTCATGAATATATTAAAAGGGTAAAACCCTGGCTTGAAGTGGAAGTCGTGGAATTAAAGGCCAATCGTTCTGCACATAAGGTTGAAGAGGCTCTTCAAGAAGAAGGGCGTCGCATATTAAAAAATCTTCGCAAGGGAGCTTATATCATATCCCTTGCAGAAGAGGGCAAGCAATTTTCATCCGAGGCACTGGCTTCCCAGATTGATAAACTCCTGTCTGAAGGAAACACCACCCTGGAAGTAGTCATTGGAAGTCACGCAGGGCTTTCAACGGAAGTAAAAAGGCAATCCCATTGGCTGCTATCACTTTCCCCCCTAACTTTTTCCTCCCAGTTGGCCCGTCTGGTTTTCATGGAACAACTTTTTCGATGTATGAAAATAATCAAGAATGAACCCTATCACCGTTAAAAAATTCACTATTGGGGCCATTTTACAAAAAAGAATAAAAAATATTTCCCGGGAAATTATATTTTGTCATCTCCTATCGCAGCCGCACAGTTTTGATTAAAATGGTTATATGATTATGAAATAAACCTGTGATTTTGTAAAGAATAAGTTTAATGTTTGCATGCGGCGAGCTGTAGCAATCTGAAAAAATGTGGAAATTAAGGAACTTTTCGAAAAAAAAAGGATAGTAGCCTAATAAAGTTGAATACTTTTTTAGAAATGAAGAGAAAGGTGTATGTTTATGGATAACTCCCAGGCACTTGATAAATTACTCAAACAGACTGTTAGCGCCTTGGAAAAAAGTCGGGAAAATGTAAATGAAATAGGTGAAGGAGCCCGCGCAGAGCGGGACTCATCTACAAAAGAGTTGGAAACCCTGCGAAAACAAGTGCAGGAAACCATTGATTATGTAGATCAGTTACAAGTTAAGGAAAAACAGGCCCGGCTGCATCTCATGGAAGTGAGTAAACATTACAAGAGCTACAGCGAAGAAGAAGTCAGGGAAGCTTATGAGAATGCCCGGGAACTGCAAATGATGCTGGGTCATATGCAGGAGAGGGAAAGGCAGCTTAAAATAAGGAGAGACCAGCTGGAGGTCCACTTAAACCGGCTCAATGAAACCCTGGAGAAAGCTGATGATATGGTTTCCCGGGTGGGAGTGGCTCTAGATTATTTAATCGGTAATTTACAGGGGATAGAGGAAAAGTTTGAGGAGATTCAGCAAAAGCAGGATTTAGGGTTGAAAATTATACTGGCACAGGAAGAGGAACGAAAAAGGGTGGCCCGGGAAATACATGACGGCCCTGCCCAATTCATGGCAAATCTGGTTCTGCGAACTGAAATATGTGAGAAAATCCTGGATTCCAAGCCGCAGGAAGTAAAGAAGGAACTGGGTGAGTTAAAGGGAATGGTTCGCGAAAGTTTGCAGGAGTTGCGGAAAATTATTTTTGACCTGCGCCCCATGGCCATAGACGATCTAGGGCTGGTGGCAACTCTCAAGCGCTACCTGGAAGATTTCCGGGAAAAACACCCTGACTTAAAAGTAGAGTTTGTGAATTCCGGAGCGCCTTTCCATGAACGTAAAGATCTGGATATTGCTCTTTTCCGCATTATCCAGGAAGCCCTGAGTAATGTATTGAAGCATTCTCAGGCTACAGAGGCGTTTATCAATGTGGAAGTCAAGCCGGAAAGAATAAATGTGATTGTGCGGGATAATGGTCGTGGCTTCGATCAGAAAAAAGTCCAATATTCTTCCGGTTATGGGCTGTTGGGCATGCGTGAGCGAATAGAGCTGTTAAATGGCACTATGGATATTAGAAGTGCTCCCGGTGAGGGAGCGGAAATTAAGGTAAGCGTTCCTCTACAAGAAGAAAAAAGCAAAAAAAACAATTCAGAGGATTAGGAAAGGATTAACCATGGAAAAGTTACGCCTGGTTATTGCCGATGATGATGCTTTGATTCGCGATGGTTTGAAGAGGATTTTAAACTTTGAGCCGGAGCATAATATTGACATCGTGGGAGAGGCTTCCAATGGAGAAGAAGTGGTAGGCCTTGCCCGGGAGATGCAGCCGGATATAATTCTTATGGATATTAACATGCCTGTTTTAAACGGCATTGAGGCCACTAAACAGATTAAAGAGAGCAATCCCGAAATAAATGTGATTGCCCTTACTATTCACGAGGATAAAGAGTACCTTTCTGAGCTAATGGATTATGGCGTTTCCGGCTATATCCTTAAGGATACCAGCGCGAAGGAGTTGTTGGATGTCATTCACAAGGTCGCTGCCGGGGAATACGTCATAGATTCGCGCATGACCGGTAAGTTGGTGGGTGAGTGGCGGCGACGCACAGAAGTCCAGAGCAGTAAGGAGAAGCTAACTGAGCGGGAATTGGAAATACTGGCCGAAATCGCCCGGGGTGAAAATAACCGGACTATTGCGGAAAAACTTTTTCTGAGTGAAAAAACTGTCAAAAACCACATTTCCAGCATCTTGCGCAAAATAGAAGCCAGTGACCGCACTCAGGCTGCCATTTATGCCATCAAACACAACCTGGTCGACTCCTAGCCGGGACGCAGGCACATATAACAGTCCCTCCCCCTCGACGGGGGAGGATAGGTGGGGGTGTTTTTTTCTTTGCTCCCTCACCCGGGACGCAGGGACAGGTCCCTTGTCCCACTTTTGTTCTCTTCTTTCTCTATGGAGCCAAATTCTTTCCCCCCCAGAGGGTTTAATCTCCTTCACCACCAGGGTTGTTAATTCCCTCCGCCAGAGGATTTAAGCTCTTTCCTCCCCCTCGAAGGGGGAGGCTAGGTGGGGGTGTTTTTTTCTTTGTTCCCTCGCCCGGGACGCGGGGACAGGTCCCTTGTCCCACTTTTACTCTTTTCTTCCTCTATGGAACTAAATACTTTCTCCCCCAGAGGGTTTAATCTCTTTCACCCCCCAGGGTTGTTAATTGCCTCCGCAGAGGGTTTAAGCTCTTTCCTCCCCCTTGACGGGGGAGGATCAAGGAGGGGGTGTTTTTTTTCTTTGTTCCCTCGCCGGGGGTGGGTCGGCGCAGCGACTAGACCGTTACGCGGGCCATAGGCGCGACTCATCGCGACGGCCTCCGCGGACTTCCCGTCCAAACTGACATCGTGTCAGTTCCCGGCGCCCTGCTTCCTGCAGGGCGGTCC
>PWGT01000144.1 GCA_003554535.1 Syntrophomonadaceae bacterium
AAGGGACCTGTCCCTGCGTCCCGGTTTTGAGAGCCGGGGAGTGGGTCGGCGAAAGCGACATTTAGTGAGCGGCTGCCATAGCCGACGAAGAGCAGGCCGAAGCGGACCGCCCTGCAGGAAGCAGGGCGCCGGTAGCTGACACGATGTCAGTTTGGACGGGAAGTCCGCGGAGGCCGTCGCGATGAGTTGCGCCTATGGCCCGCGCAACGATCTAGTCGCTGCGCCGACCCACCCCCGGCGATGGAGCAAAGAAAAAAAACACCCCCACCTGACCTTCGAGGGGGAGGAACAGTTATATGTCCCCGCGTGCCGGTTGAGAGAGCCGGAGAGGGGGAGGAAAGAGCTTAAACCCGCTCGCGGAGAAAATTTACAGCCCTGGGAAACAAAGAAAAAAAACACCCCCACCTGACCTCCCTCTTCGAGGGGGGGAAGGAGCTTAAATCCTCTGGCGGAGGAAATTAATACCCTGAGGAGCCCGAGGAGCGTGGGGGAAGAGAAAGAATTTAGTTCTCTACAGGCAGAAGAGATCAAAGGTGGGACAAGGGACCTGTCCCTGCGTCCCTGTCCCTGCGTCCCTGGAAAAGTGGGACAAGGGACCTGTCCCTGCGTCCCGGTTATTGTTTTTGCCGGGTGTAGTTTAGCAAGCCCCCTGCTTTTACAATTTCGATCTGTCTTGGGGAAAGCTGATGTTTAGCAGTAAAACTCGTTCCCTTTGTCTCATTTACAACGTTTAATTCCCCTTTTTCCAGGCCGTTGTAAACATCTGTAATGCGAAGGCGATCACCCTGGTCTATATTATTGTAATCCTCATCATTGTTTATTAAGAGAGGTAGTATGCCAAAATTAACCAGGTTGGCGTGGTGAATGCGAGCAAAAGTTCTGGCCAAAACTGCTTTTAGTCCAAGGTGCCTCGGTGCCAGAGCGGCATGTTCTCTGCTTGACCCCTGCCCGTAATTTTCACGTCCCACTACTATGCTTCCTCCCTTTTCTGTAGCCCTGTATGGGAATGAAGCATCTACGGGATTAAACACATATTCAGATATGGCCGGTATGTTGGAACGCAGAGGCAAAATCTTGGCTCCGGCAGGCATAATATCATCAGTGGTTATGTTGTCTTCTACCTTGAGCATAACTTCTTCCTGTATCTCATCAGGAAGAGGCTCAAAACGGGAAAGTGGTTTAATATTAGGGCCCCTGATAATTTCTACTTCCTCCCGGTTTTCCGGAGGAGGAATGATCATGCGGTCATCAATTAGAAATTGTTCAGGCGTAGAAACTTGTGGAGGCTCCCCAAGTTCACGCGGGTCTGATAGTTTTCCTTTCAAGGCAGTTGCCGCAGCTACAGCCGGGCCGGTAATATAAATTCCCGCATCAGGGGTTCCGCTGCGACCTTTAAAATTACGATTAAAGGTTCTTACAGATACTCCCTGGGATGGAGGAGCCTGTCCCATGCCTATGCAGGGACCACAAGCTGACTCCAAGACTCGGGCTCCTGATCTAATTAAATCTCCCAGGGCACCATCTCGAGCAAGCATCTCCAGAACCTGCCGGGAACCTGGCGCTATAACCAGGCTAACATCAGGGTGAATTACTTTATCCTTCAGCATTCTGGCAACCAGGAGCAAATCCTGGAGAGAGGAATTTGTGCAGCTTCCTATTGCTACCTGATCCACATTAACTTCGCCCAATTCTGAAACTGGAGCTACATTATCCGGGCTGTGCGGGCAGGCGGCTAAAGGTTCCAATTCACTTAAATCTATGGTGATTATTTCATCGTAATTTGCATCCGGGGAAGCTTCCAGGGGCTGCCACTCATCTTCACGTCCCTGTGCCCGGAGGAATTCACGAGTTACTTCATCACTGGGGAAAACAGATGTTGTTGCTCCCAGTTCTGCTCCCATATTAGCAATGGTAGCTCTTTCGGTGACGGAAATATTTTTGACGCCTTCACCACCGTATTCAAGTATTTTCCCAACGCCTCCTTTTACAGAAAGACGCCTTAAAACTTCCAGGATTATGTCCTTGGCTCCCGTCCAAGGTGGCAGGGACCCGGTAAGGTGGATTTTGGTAATCTGAGGCATACTTAAATAAAACGGGCTTCCGGCCATGGCTACTGCTACATCCAGTCCGCCTGCACCAATCCCTAACATTCCTAGTCCCCCTGCTGTAGGAGTATGGCTATCAGATCCCAGCAGGGTCTTGCCTGGAGCACCAAATCTTTCCAGGTGAACCTGGTGGCATATACCGTTGCCAGGGCGGGAAAAATATATACCGTGGCGAGCGGCCACTGTTTGTAAGTACCGGTGATCATCTGCATTCTCATAACTGTTTTGCAGCGTATTATGGTCCACATAACTCACCGAAAGTTCAGTGCGGACCTGGTCCAAATCCAGGGTTTCAAGTTGTAAATAGGCCATAGTGCCAGTGGCATCCTGGGTTAAAGTTTGATCTATAAAGATGCCAATTTCTTTGCCAGCTTTTAATTCTCCGGATGCTAAATGGTTTTTTAGTATCTTTTGGGCTATGTTTTCGCTCAAACTGCACCTCTCCTCTCTTGAATTGGAAAATATAAATTCAAGTAGAAATATATCAAAAAAACAGTTCTGCCTCAATTATAAGATGATTGTTTATGATAAATAAAATGAAGGAAAATTAAACGAGGGTAATAAATTAAACGATCACAAAAATTAAACGAGGGTATTGACAAAATTAAAGGTTAAAGGTTAAAGTTAATTTTACAAAAGTTTATTAAGTCAATAGGGTTACTATGGAACACGGGGTTGTTAACTTTGTTTTGACTTGGGCTTGATATAACAGGCAAGCTTAATTTTTAATTTTGATTTGCACAAAAAATTGATTTTTGTAGTTTCATATTAATTTTTTTATGATATAATATCCGAGTGTGAAACTCAGAATTAAAATGGAGGTAGGGTATGCAACTTTCGGCGAGAGTGGAATATGGAGTTCGGGCCATGATGGTTTTAGCTTTAAATTATGAAAAAGGCCTTCTTTCCATAAAAGATATAGCCGGTGAGGAAGGAATCTCCGATCAATATTTGGAGCAGATTTTTCCTCTTCTGAAAAAGACTTATCTGGTAGAGAGTCAAAGAGGTGCCCATGGAGGGTACAGGCTGGCTTTGGAGCCATCGGAAATTAGTGTGGGTGATATAATGCGTGCCCTGGAAGGTTCTTTAGCTCCAACTAAATGTGTAGTTGAAGAGGAGAAGGGCAGTAAAGGCTATGCCGGTTGCAGGCATTCTGAAGCGTGTGTCACGCGTGGGGTTTGGGAAAAGTTGCGCGATCACATTACTCTTTTTGTGGATAACATTACTCTGGCCGATATGGTGAATTGGGGAAAAGAGGGAAATGGTGATTGTGCATAATATAAAGCATATCCATAAATAAAGCTTAACGTTAGGGGGATATAACAATGGAAGAAACCAAAGTATACATGGATCATGCGGCTACCTCGTTTTTAAGAGAAGAAGCTTTACAGGAGATGCTTCCTTATTTAAAAGAGGAATATGGTAATCCTTCCAGTATTTATACACTGGGGAGGCAGGCTCGTAAAGCGGTAGATTTAGCAAGGGAAAGGACAGCTAAGGCTATTGGTGCCCAGGAAGATGAAATTTATTTTACATCTGGAGGCACAGAAGCCAATAATATTTCTATTCGTGGGTTTTTAAAGCATTATGGGGAAAAAGGGCATGTAATAACATCGGCAGTGGAACATCATGCTGTGCTGGATGTTTGTGAGGAGCTTTCGGAAGAGGGTTACGATGTAACTTACTTGCCTGTGGATGAATACGGCCTGATAAATATGGAGGATCTACAGAAGGCCATAAAAGAAGACACTATCCTGATTACAATTATGACGGCAAACAATGAAGTAGGGACTATTCAACCTGTAGAAGAGGTTGGAGCCCTGGCTCGGGAAAAGGGCATTATTTTTCATACGGATGCCGTACAGGCAGTAGGCCATATTCCTTTGGATATAAATGAAGTTAAGGCGGATATGCTCTCCTTTTCTGCTCACAAGTTTAACGGACCCAAGGGGGTTGGCGGAATGTATATCCGCAAAGGAGTTAAGCTCGCCCCTCTCTACCGGGGAGGTGCACAGGAAAAGAAGGTTAGACCTGGAACTGAGAATGTTCCCGGAATAATAGGTTTGGGGAAAGCATTAGAACTGGCGGTAGAAGAAATACCTGAAAAGATGGACCAGTATATTCATATGCGGGATAAGTTTATAGAAGAATTACAATCTATTGATCATGTAATTCTAAATGGGCATCCTACCCGTAGATTACCTAACAACATAAATGTAAGTTTTGAATTTATAGAGGGAGAATCTTTATTGCTTGCTTTGGATATGGAAGGAATAGCGGCATCTAGCGGTTCAGCCTGTACTTCAGGAACATTGGATCCTTCCCATGTATTGTTAGCCATGGGGCTTGATCACCAGACAGCACATGGCTCTATTCGATTTTCTCTGGGGAAAGGAAATACCTCGGAAGATGTCGAATATGTCTTAGAAAAAGTAAAGCCTGTTGTAGAAAGGCTGAGACATATGTCTGCAGTAAACCATCGAATTTAATAAAGCTGTTTTTAGGAGGTAGGGCTGATGTACAATGAAAAAGTAATGGAGCACTTTAACAATCCCCGCAATGTCGGAGAAATGGAGAACCCAACAGCGGTAGGAGAATCAGGAAACTTTAAATGTGGAGATAAGATGTTAATTTATATTGACGTAGAAAATGATGTTATTCAAGAAATCAAATTTCAAACTTTTGGTTGCGCCGCAGCCATCGCTACCAGTAGTATTCTAACGGAAATGGTTAAAGGCAAAACATTAGAAGAGGCTATGCAGGTTACTAACAAAGATATAGCTGAAAGTTTGGGAGGTCTTCCCCCGGTGAAAATGCATTGTTCGAATTTGGCAGCTGATGCACTGCATGATGCAATTAAAAAATACCGTGAATCAGAATAACTTGATTGTCTCCCGGCATATATAATAAATAAAGAAAAAGAGTCTGCCGGGAGGTCCAAATTGTATTGGTCATTTAAATTAAGAGGTCTGCAAACCCGGAGAAGGTTAAGGAAAAACTATACTTCCAAATCACCGGGTTTTTTTATGATTCCACTCTTGGTAGTGGGATTATTATTAATGTACTTTTTACAGGGGATAAATGCTGATCAAACAAAAAGCTCTACCTCAGTTTCCTTTTCACATTTTACAGAAACAATTAGTGAGGAGCGCTGGAACCCAGATTATTTTCAACTTCTACTGGCATATGGATTGCCAGGTATGAAAGCTGATTATCCCCATAATGCTTCCCTTTCTTTCCTGTTGACCAGGATATTCGAAGGTTTGACAGGGTTTGAGTATGATTCTCCCGGAAAGGTACTTGCCCGGGGGATTGCAGGGTTTTCTTTGGAAAATGTAAACTCTCAAGCTGAAAGAATGGAATTGACTTGCACTGACACAGCAGAAGAATCTGCAAAAGATTATGAAGAAGATATGACCCTGCCTAACCGGGGAGAAAGGAACTATCCAGCGAAGGATAGCAAAAATGGAGAAGGGGGAGGAAAAGAAAAAGAGAATAAAAGTTTTGATGAAGATGATGCGGTAATTTTAATTTATCACAACCATATAACTGAAACATTCTACCCTACTACCGGGGAGCAATTCATAACAAATTTGGATTATACAGTAGCCGAATTAGGTCGCCAGCTTGCAGATTTGCTTCAACTTGAATACGGTATACCTGTCAAACACAACACAGAAATATTTGATATACCCCGTCGCACTGCTTACCATAAAGCTCGTCCTCATATTAGGCAAATAATTGAAGATAACCCCCAAATATGTATGGTGGTGGATATTCATCGTGATGGGGTCAGCAGGCAAACCAGCACTGCTACTTATGAAGGAGAGGAAATGGGTAATTTGTTGATGGTTGTGGGAGATGGGCATGAAGAATGGAAACAAAACTTTGAGTTTGCTCTTATTCTTCAGCAACACATTGATGAGATTAATCCAGGTGTATCCAGAGGTGTTCGCAAGCAGGGCTTTACCTACAACCAGGATCTACACGAAAGGGCATGCCTGATAGAAATAGGAGGATACTTAAACAGTTTGGAAGAAGCCGAAAGAGCTGTTCCCATTCTAGCTGAAGCTCTTGCCAACACTTATTGCCAGTTGGGCTTTGAATAGTTTTGGGGTCAAAAATATTTAAGGTGGATAGTTAAGTTATTAATATCTAAAAAATTGGTATATCCACTACATAATAAGTTAATGCTTATAGAGAAGCCTTGCACATGGCATTATCAAGTTAAGCAAAGTGGTGGATGTATGCGAACTCTTATAGCTTTTTTACTGGTAACTCTGTTTTTATATGGAGGATTAGTACTGGTTGAATCAGGAGTAAGCGATATTCAGGGAAGTGAGCCCAGTTATGAAGCTTTAAAATTCTCCTTTGGAGACAACAAATTTTATATTATTTTTGGCGGAGAAGAATACCAAATTGATCTGGAAAAGATAGGTGCAAGCTTTGAACAGTTGCTTTCCAAAATCAAAACGCTACTGGAGGTTTGATAACTACCTCAGAACGATCACACAGGTTTGATAACTATTCTTGACAAACAAGGGTAATGATGATATTTTATTGTTGACAATTAGCACTCAGGCACTAAGAGTGCTAAAAAAAGGAGCTGTGGTCATATGGGCCATGAATTGAACGAGAGAAAGCAGAAGATTTTAAATGCTGTAGTGAATGAATATATTTACACGGCAGAACCTGTGGGCTCTCGAACAATTTCACGCCGTTCCGGGATGAACCTCAGCTCTGCAACTATAAGAAACGAAATGGCAGATCTCGAAGAAATGGGATTTTTGGAGCAGCCCCACACTTCTGCCGGTAGGGTTCCGTCTCATAAGGGATACCGATTTTATGTTGATAATCTTATGGAGTATCAGTGGCTTGATAAAAACGAAGAAGAAGCAATCAAGCGAAGCCTAATCAAGGTTAATGAAGTGGAAAAAGTGGTTTCGGAAGCATCGAAAGTACTTTCCCAGGTAGCCAGGCATACATCTTTAATTTTAGGGCCTCAGTTTCGCAAGAGCTCTTTTTACCAGATGCGTATTTTACCTTTGAGTGAAAAAAAAGGCCTGGTTATTCTTATTACAACTAGCGGATTTATAAAAAATAAGGTTATTGAGTTGCCACAATCTCTATCTTCTGCGGAATTGCAGCAGGTAGTGCAGTATTTGAATCATAAGTTATATGGTTTAACCATTGATCAAGTAACAGAGTCTTTAATAAAAGAATTAAAAAGAGACCTGTTCCGCCGAATGGAGCTGCTGGAGCAGGCGTTTTTGCTACTGGAAGAAAGTTTGACTGAAGATGAAAGCGTAAGGATATTTTTGGGTGGTACCACTAACATCTTAAATCAACCGGAATTTAAAGATGTGGACAAGGTGAAAAAATTCCTTAATTTATTCGAGCAAGAAGAACTATTGCAGCATTTGTTGCAAGCTGAGGGCGAAGACCAGCAAGGTATTGAAGTAAGGATAGGAAAAGAAAATAAGTTAGAGGAAGTTCAAGAGTGTACATTGATTACCTCTACTTTTGCCGTTGGGAACCACAATATAGGCAAAATAGGAGTGCTGGGGCCTACTCGAATGGATTATCCACGGGTAGTAGCAATAGTTAAGTGCCTGGTAGATAATTTAAACCAGGTGCTCGAAAATCAATCATCATAATAAAAATAAATTAAAATCTAAGGAATTTAATTGTATGCTTTACTAATTTACGTTATAATATAGACTTTGAAGTAAAGGAAGGTGCATCGTATTGTACAAAGAAGAATTTACATCTCAGAATAATAACGAGGGGAACAGCGCTAAATCTGAGCAACCGGAAGCAAATGAGCATTCTGAATGTGAAGAAGATGAAAAGCATGAAGTAAAAAATGGAGAAAAACCTCCCATTAAACATACTGATGCTGAAATTGAGGTAGAAGAGGAATCGGAAGCAAAAGTAGAAACAGAAGAAAAATTAGAGGATTTTGACCTGAAAGAGGCAGAAAAAGAGGAAGAGGAAGTGGAAGTGGAAGTTGAAGAAGAAAAAGTTACCGGAGAAGAAACCGTTGAAAGTTTAAAACAGAAAGTGGAAAGATTTCTCCAGGAAAAAGAAGAAGCTCTGGAAATGGTTCAACGGATTAAAGCAGATTACGACAATTACCGCAAAATAGCGGCCTCGGAAAAGGAAGACATTCGAAATTATGCTCTCTTTGAGTTTATGGGTGAGATGCTTCCGGTTATTGATAATTTAGAGAGGGCCCTACAGGCTACTGAGAATGATGACAGTGTTCCCCAGTCTCATGTAGAAGGATTGAACATGATCTACAAGCAACTTTGCCAGTTGCTTGAGAAGCATGGCGTATGTGCTATAGAGGCAGAAGGATGCACTTTTGATCCTCACTACCATCAAGCTGTAATGCAAGTAGAAGAGGGAGATTATGAATCTCAAGATGTAGTAGAAGAACTTCAGAAGGGTTATATGATGAAAGACCGAGTTTTGCGACCTTCTATGGTCAAAGTATACACAGGAGCAGGAAAGAGCTCTTAGCAAAAAAATTTCTAAAGAAGAGGAAGAAAATTAATATTTCCAGTTAGATTAAAACATTATGCCCGCTACAAAATTGAAGCACTGTAGTGTAGATGCATTAGTAGTTTACAAAGAAAGAGGAGGGATAATTAATGGGAAAAGTAATAGGTATTGACTTAGGAACGACAAATTCAGCAGTAGCAGCAATGATGGGTGATGATTCTGAAATCATCCCTAATGCGGAAGGAAGCCGCTTAACACCGTCGGTTGTTGCTTTTACTAAAGAAGGGGAGCGTTTAATTGGAGAAGTTGCCAAAAGGCAGGCGATTACCAACCCGGATCGGACTATAGCTTCAATTAAAAGGAATATGGGAACTGACCACCGGGTGGAGATAGATGACAAGAAGTACACTCCTCAGGAAATTTCAGCTATGATTTTGCAAAAGCTAAAAACGGATGCGGAAGAATATTTGGGGGACAAGGTAACGCAGGCAGTTATTACGGTTCCGGCTTATTTTACCGACAGCCAGAGGCAAGCTACTAAGGATGCAGGTACTATAGCCGGGTTGGAAGTTTTACGGATTATAAACGAGCCAACAGCTGCCTCCCTGGCGTATGGCCTGGACAAAGGGGAAGACCAGAAGATTCTGGTTTTTGACCTGGGTGGTGGAACTTTTGATGTTTCTATCCTGGAGCTTGGCGAAGGTGTATTTGAAGTTAAAGCCACCAGTGGCAACAACAAACTGGGTGGAGATGACTTCGATAACTGTATAGTAGATCATGTGGCAGAAGAATTTAAAAAATCTCATGGCATAGATCTACGGGAAGATCGGATGGCTTTACAGAGGCTGAAAGAAGCTGCTGAAAAGGCCAAAGTAGAACTATCCAGTGTGACTACCACTAATATTAACTTGCCATTTATAACTGCGACCCAGGAGGGTCCCAAACACCTGGACATTGATTTGACCAGGGCCAAATTTGAAGAACTTACTTCTCATTTGGTGGAGAAGACCATGGGGCCCACCCGCCAGGCACTGTCAGATGCCGGCTTGAAGCCGGAAGAAATTGACAGGGTTATTCTGGTGGGAGGTTCTACTCGGACTCCGGCAGTACAGGAGGCTATTCGCAATTTGCTGGGTAAAGATCCCCACAAGGGTGTCAACCCCGATGAGGTTGTATCGATGGGGGCTGCTATTCAGGCAGGAGTGCTTTCTGGTGATGTTAAGGATGTGCTCTTGTTAGACGTTACTCCTCTTTCCCTGGGGATTGAAACTTTAGGAGGCGTTTTTACCAAGCTTATTGAAAGAAATACAACCATACCAACTTCCAAGAAGCAGGTTTTTTCCACAGCGGCTGATAATCAGACCAGTGTAGAAATTCATGTGCTTCAGGGAGAACGGGAGATGGCTCAGCATAATAAAACACTGGGCAGGTTCGTATTAGACGGGATACCTCCTGCACCTCGTGGAGTGCCTCAAATAGAAGTCTCGTTCGATATTGACGCTAACGGTATTGTTAATGTTTCTGCCAAAGATTTGGGTACAGGCAAGGAGCAGAGCATTACCATCACTGCATCTAGCGGTCTTGAAGATGAAGATATTGAAAAAATGGTTGAAGAAGCTGAGAAATATGCCGAGGAAGACCGCAAGCAACGTGAACTGGCGGAAGCTAGGAACAATGCTGATTCCTTGATTTATAATACGGAAAAAACTCTCAATGAATTGGGAGAAAACGTTGACCCTGCTAAAAAAGAGGAGATCCAGAACGCTGTTGAGGAACTACGGCAGGTTAAAGAAGGCGAGGACAAAGAAGCAATCGAAAAAGCATCCGAAAGCTTGACCCAGTATCTTCACGAACTATCTTCTCAGCTCTATCAGCAAGCCCAGCAGCAAGGAGCTGAAGGAGAAGCAGCAGGAGCAGAAGGTGGAGCAGGAAACGATGACTCTGAGACAGTGGTAGATGCTGATTTTGACATCAAGAATGAAGATGACCCAAACAAGGAGCAGGGTGAGAGCGAACAATAATAATTTTCCAAAACTTATTAAGAGGGTTGATATAAGATGCCTGAAAGAGATTATTATGAAATTCTGGGTGTAGATCGCAATGCCGATGAAGAGGAAATAAAAAAAGCCTACCGGAAGTTGGCCCGAAAATATCATCCTGATGTCAATAAGGATGACAGCCAGGCGGCGGAAAAATTTAAAGAAGTTCAGGAAGCCTATGAAGTGCTTTCTGATTCTGAAAAGCGAAAAAGATATGATCGTTACGGAACCGCTGATGAGACATTTGCAGGCTTTGGCGGTGGTCAAAGCGGCGGCTTTGACGGCTTTTCCGGACTTGGTTTTGATGATATATTTGAAACCTTTTTTGGCGGTGGATTTCGTCAGCGTCGCTCAGGGCCGCGGCGCGGCAACGATTTGCGTTATGATATGGAAATTACCCTGGAAGAAGCTTATCATGGAGTTAATAAAACTATATCTATTCCCCGTACGGAAACTTGCCCTGATTGTAAAGGTAGTGGTACCAAGCAAGGTTCTTCTCCTGAAACGTGTTCTGCTTGTGGTGGAACCGGGCAGGAGCAGTTTGTGCGCAATACGGCCTATGGGCGTTTCGTGAATGTTCAAACCTGTAGCAAATGCCGCGGAGCAGGTAAAAATATAAAGGATCCTTGCGCTAAATGTCGGGGAGAAGGGCAAATTGTTCAAGAACGTGAAGTGGAAATTAAAATACCGGCAGGAGTGGATAGCGGCACCCGCTTGAGAGTTAGTGGAGAAGGAGAAGCAGGTTATAAGGGCGGCCCGCCTGGAGATCTGTTCGTCTTTATTCAAGTTCGTTCTCATAAGCTATTCAAGAGAGAAGGGAATGATCTCATTTACGAGCTTCCGGTAAGTTTTACCCAGCTTGTACTGGGAAGTGAAGTGGAAGTTCCTACCATGGAGGGTCAGGCAGTTGTAAATATTCCCGAAGGAACCCAGCCGGATCATGTTTTCAGGTTAAAAGGAAAGGGCATGCCTCATGTTAGAGGTTTTGGACAGGGAGATATGAAAGTAAAATTGAAGCCTATTGTGCCTAAGCGTTTGAATAAAGAACAAAAGGAAGCCCTGGCCGAGTTTGCCCGTTTGTGTGGCGAAGAAATTTCCGAAGATGGCAAGAGTTTTATTCATCGGGTGAGGGAAGCTTTCGGGGGCGGCAAGTGAAGTAAGCTTTGGAAACTTTACCATATAGATTTTGAAACCGGAGTTTCCAAATTTGAAGAACAGAGCTGTTAATCAACTTTTATGATACGATGAACTACTGAAGGGGGGCTATGCAAAATGCCTCCCTATTTTATAATCAATGAACTTGATGATTGGTTGAAAAAATGTACTCGAGGTGAGAGTTTTTGAGTTCCACGCCCCGCTACTTTATTACAGGTGAAGAACTGGCTGAAGGGGTAACTTGTCAGTTGTCTGCAGAAGATAGCCATCATGCTCACAAAGTCTTGCGGCTCAAAGAAGGAGACAAGATCGAAATTTCTGATGGAGAGGGCAGCTGCTACCATGCGGCAATTAATTCTGCTACTCCTGCAGCAGTGGAGGCTGTTTTAAAAGAAAAATGCTTTGAAGCCCCGGAGCCTATAAAAGAAGTAATTTTGGTTCAGGGCATGCTCAAAGGCAATAAAATGGATACGATAGTGCATCAGGCTGTAGAATTGGGGGTAAAGCGAATTATTCCTTTAATTACTCAGCGCAGTATTCCTGTCTTGCAGAAAACAAAAGTGCATCAAAAAACAGAGCGCTGGCAGAAGATTGCCCGCGCTGCGGCCAGTCAGAGCAAACGCAATTGTCTTCCCCATGTGGAAACACCTGCCAAATTGGAGGAATTAATATCCGGGCTGGATTTTTCCCGGGAAATAATAATAGCCTTTGGGGAAGAAAAAAAGGATAAGGAAAGTTTTTTTCTTGAGTGCCGGGAACTGCTGCAAAACTGTGAAAAGATCCGGGTGATAATTGGCCCGGAAGGAGGGTTTTCAGCGGAAGAGATAGAGTTTATGGAAAGTCACAAGGTTAAGATAACTGGAATGGGCCCCCGTATTCTTCGAGCAGAAACCGCTGCGGTGGTAGGGTTGACTCTTGTGCAGAACTACCTTGGCGATATTTGAAGGAGAAGTGATATGAAAAAAGCGGCTTTTACCACCCTGGGTTGCAAGGTAAACTTTTACGAAACAGAAGCGCTGAAAGCTCTTCTGGAAAAAGAAGGGTATATTCTCACTGAGTTTTCCGATACTGCAGATGTTTATATAATTAACACCTGCACAGTTACCCACCTTAGTGACCGCAAATCCAGGCAATTGATCCGGCGAGCTAAAAGGCGCGCTCCTCATTCACTGGTTGTGGTCACAGGCTGTTATGCTCAGGTTTCTCCGGAGGATTTAAGCAGTTTACCCGAAGTAGATATAATGGTAGGAACCAGCCAGCGTCATCAACTTCCCAGGCTTATTGAACAGGCTAAAATGGAAGGGAAAATAAATGTTGTTAATCCGGTTGAAGGTGCTACTGAATTTGAAAGGCTTACTTACCGAGCCAACCGGAGTCGAACTCGAGCTTTCCTAAAAGTTCAGGAAGGATGTACCCAACACTGCAGCTACTGCATTGTTCCTCAGGCCCGTGGACCGGACCGCAGTTCACCCTTGCCTGATGTTTTGGCAGAAGTAGAACAAATTGCTGCCGAGGGATACCGCGAAATAGTCCTAACTGGCATCAGACTGGGATTATATCGCGATGATAAAGCAGGAGTTGACCTGTCAGGTTTACTCCGGGAAATAGAAAAATTCCCGGCTATAGAAAGAATCCGGTTGAGTTCTATAGAACCAACTGATTTTAACGAAGATCTTATTCAGGTTATGGCTGATTCCAGTAAAGTTTGTCATCATCTGCATATCCCCTTGCAGAGTGGCAGTGATTATATATTGGAGAAAATGAATCGTCCTTACCGAAAACAACATTACTTGGAACTGGTGCATAAATTGAGGGAAAAAATGCCTGAGCTGGCCCTGGGAAGTGATATTATGGTAGGGTTTCCGGGAGAAACTTATGAACATCACCGGCAAAGTTATGAATTTATTCAAAGAATTGCTTTTAGCAGGTTGCATGTATTCCGGTATTCTCCCCGTCCCCATACTCCTGCATCAGAGATGAAAGGCCATGTGGATCCTCGTATCAAAGAAGAACGTTGGCAAGAAATAAACGAACTGGGAAAAAATTTGGCTCATTATTACCGGCAAAAATTTATGGGCAGGAAAGTTAAAATTTTAGCTGAAAGAGCTTCGGATGAAGATGATTATCTGGAGGGATTTACAGAACATTATTTAAGAGTTAGAGCAGAAACAAAAGATAAACCCTCTCAGTGGCTGGGTCAATTGGTATGGGTTGAAGTTAAAAATGCTGTTGAAGAAACGCTGCAAGGGATTTTTCTCTCTCACGCATAAGAATCTCTCTCCCCACATATTATTAATTAACAGCCGGAACGATATTTCAGGTATCAAATAAATTTAAAAAAGCTTTAAAATGATTTGCTTAAGTGTTGTGTTATCTATCATCCTGTATATCGTCTGGCATTAGTAACGGGGAGGGGAAAACTGTGAGCAATAAGTTCGTTGTTTTAGAAGGAAAAAGGCTTTTGCCCTTAATGTTTTTGCTAATGCTTCTCATAAGTCTCTCTATTTATGACAATTTTTTTCGTGTTCAGCAGGAAGACACTGTTCCAGCAGTAAGAGAAGAAAAAGTATTCAATACAACTACCAGGGGAGAAATTTCTGCTCCTACGTCCTTTCATCTAGTATATAACCAGTCTCAGTGGGAAGATTTAAAAGCTAATCCTCTTTTGGAGCTCCCTGATTATCCTTTTAATGATGCTTATGAAGTAGCCCTTTGTTCAGTGAACAGCGAAATTAAGGATATGAATATACACACCGCAGACGAGGGTGTTCAGAAAGTGGAAGTTGAAGTAAGTATGCGCCCTGATTATTATCATATTGTTATGGTTAGTCGCGAAAAATTGGATTCTCCGGAAGTTTATTGGACTTTTCTGGATGAAGACGGAGAAGTTCTTTTGCAGGAATCAGTAGAGCAGGATGAGATGGTTACCGGGGAAAAAGGGTGACAGGCCCTTTTCCCCCTTTCATAATGACATTATAAATAATTTATTGTATTTTCTGCAAGTTAGCTTTTGCGGTCTGATTTACTTTTCTTCTTTTTGGCGAGGGTTGATGTAAAACCCTGTTTCAGTTTCTTCTAGAAGTTCCGGCGAAGGTGGTGGAGTTAACAGGCTGACTCCAATTACGGTCAATATAGAAATAAGAAAACTAAAGAAGCTAAAGTGAACTGGAAGAGGGGTTATAAACTCGTGAATATAGCCGAATACAAGAGCGGTGGCAAGGCCTGCAATCATGCCCCAGGTGCCTCCCTGGCGATTAGCCCTTTTCCAGTATAGTGCTGCCAGCAGGGGAGCGCAAAAAGTGGAAAGCATCAGTCCAATAGCCATCCAGATCAACCAGGCCAGGAGGTCGGGAGGGTTTATTGCTGCTACAAAAGCCAGAATGCTGGTTATCACAACTACTATGCGGCTAATAACCCTTACCTTTTCATCGCTTGTTTCGGGATTTAACAGATTACGGTGAATGTCCCAACTATATATTGTACTTATGGTTAACAGAAGGCGATCAGTAGTAGACATTACCGCTGCCAGAACAATTACGCCAAAGATTACCCAGGCTGCCGGGTGTAAGGTATATTCAACTGCTGAAATAAGAGCATAATCAGGATGGGGAACTTCAATGTATCCTTGCTCGTATATTACCCGGGCACCGTAACCGGCAATTTTGATCAAATAGAAGACAACTATATAGACACTAAAAATGATAAGAGGTGCCCATTTAAAATATGCTGCTTTTTTGGCGGTAAGGATATTATTGATTGCATGAGGGGCAGCGGCCAGTCCAAAAGACAGCAAAAAGAAAAAGGTTAAAATAAACAGAGGGGTAAGAAAAGCATGCTCGCCCAGAGGCGGGTGTGTTTGGGGATAAGCTGCTTGCACCATATAGGGCTCAAGTTCGGCTAATTTTTTATTGATAAAACTGAATCCGCCGGCAGCGTTGATTATCAAGGGAGTAATGATCAGGGAACCAACCAGTAAAGCAAGCCCCTGTACCAGGGTAGTATAGGCTATGGCGTACAATCCTCCCAGGAAAACATAAAAAGTAATAACTACTGTGGCTATCAAAAGAGCGTAAAAATGAGGTATTTCCATCAACCACGATAGCACAATGCTGATGGCGGTGAATTGGCCTGTCAAATAAATGAAGCTGATTAAAATTCCGGCGACTCCAGAAACAGCACGCACAGTGCGAGGGCTCTGGTAGCGGTGAGACAAGTAATCCTGAACGGTATAGTAATTAAATTTACGGCTAATTCGGTAGAGTTTGGCTCCGAAAACGGTAATTAAAATTACTACGCTTAAAGTTACAAATATGGGTTCCCACATACTGGGCCAACCAGCCAGAAAGGAAAGGCCACTGGCTCCCAAGATAGTCATCCCACTTATAATAGATGTGATTACCAGGATTACAAAAGCGATAAATCCCAGATTTCTCCCGGCAATGAAGTAGTCTTCAGAAGATTTTATAAAGCGGGAAAATCTGGCCCCTACATACATAATTGCCAGAAAATATAATACTATTACAGCTATCATTACTACTCGATCCATTTATTATTGCCCCCGTTGCCAAGTTATTAAATGCTTGCTGTTTTCTGCTCAAGTAATTATTACTCAGCTCGATATAGTAAGCCCCAGACAAGCAAGGCAATTATGATTCCTAATGGAACGGTCACAAAGACTGCAAAAACCTCAGCAGGAAGCCCCATGATCAACCTAAACACTCCTTATATAACTGTTTTTAGCAGTAAAACAAAGGGAGGGTGCTATTTAAACACCCTCCAATACTTGTCTATTCTTTTTAGATCATGCAGGCATGGTAATAAAGACACCACGCGGATCTACATCATTGCGTAATATTTCCAAAACATCATCTGGAGGTGGATCAATTGTTTTAATCTCATCTGCAACTAATAACTCAAATCCACATAAATTGTTGGCCATCTCAGTATCCATGCCGGGATTGATAGCGATTAAGCGCATCTTTTTGCTTTCTGGCTCAAAGTCGTATACGCCCACCTGGGTTATTACTGCTATCGGTCCTCCCAATAAACCGGCTTCTTTGCGGGAGTTCCCTCCTTCTAAGTAACCCGGCGTAGTAATAAAGTCTACCTTTTCGGGAAAACGATCAGGAGTTTGCAGGCCCACCAGAACTGATTTTTCAGTGAGAGAGCCGAGATCATTACCTCCCCCGCTTCCCGGGAGCAGGGATTGCACATCTTCGTAACTGCCAATAACAGAGGTGTTTACATTGCCATACATGTCAATTTGGGCTCCTCCCTGAAATGCTATATCTACATAACCTACCGAGCACTGACCGAAAGAAGCAGTCATTTCCATGGTCATGGGTGATTTGCGAAAAGTAAAAGGGCATCCCACGGACCAGGGCATATCCCCCTCTAGCGGATCCTGGCCTCCGCTTTCAAAAACCATGGTGATATTTGGAGCATGGGTTTTGCGTGCTAACAGTGCCCCCACCATGGGAATTCCCGTGCCAATATATACCACTTGATTGTCCTCGATTTGGCGGGACAAGTTGTATGCTACCATTTCCAAAGGATTTGCTGGTGCAACTTCACTCATTAAAGTTACCTCCTTGTAAAGTAAATAATTTTCTGGTTATTTATTCTTCCGGTATTATGTTGTCTGTTGGTTTTACTTCTTCGTATGCATAATTTACCGTAGAATCATCTATGAATAGCTGGGCAGCTTCAGCTTGCCGTCTGGCTTCATCTATAAAGCGGATGCCTCCCAGTTTATCAATGTGATCATACTGGTCTTTACAATCTAAGATCCAATACTGCAGGAACTGTTGTAATTTTTCTTTGTCAGGAGTTGCTACTCGGACGAGCCTTTCCCACCATTCCCTGGACCAATAATAGTGTCCCGGACAGCAACCGGGGAGGGCACCGTAAGGGACCTCAGCCACTGCATCAACGTACCAGAAAGGTATAGATCCATCAGCATCATTCCTAATATCGTGTTCGGGAACAATTTTTTCAGCGGTAATAATTAATTTTCGAGAAGCCGCTGCCAGCGCCAGATCATTAACCACCGGGCCTTCTATAGCGGCGTTACCATACTTATCGGCTTTTTGCACATGAATAAAGCATACATCGGGAAATAGTGCAGGAATAAGACATACAGGACTGTCATCTTTTCCTACAGGGTTATCCATTATTTTAACGAACGGGTTTTTCTTTGCCAAATCAGAGCCTAGTAGCTGCTTGGAGGCCACAAAGGGCATTCCCAGTTGTGCAGCTTTAAAGCCTTGTGCCATTGAACCGTGGCTCCATAAAGAAAGTATTTCTGCTTCTTTGTTTTTAATTACCCGGCCAAAGTTTTTATCGTTTCCCCGCATTTCAACCCCTATATAGGATAAATGAATGGCTTTCATTAATCCAAGTGCCATAAATTTAGAGCAGTTGGACATTGGGGAACCGATTCCTATAAGATTTTTTTTGCCTTGCCTCATTGTTTCATAGTAAGCTTGAATAGGGGCTCTCACATAAGCAAATCCCGTTTCTGCAAAAATGTCACCGTCTTCTACAAACCTATCCACAGCTTCTTGCAGGGAAAGTCGTTTATCTTTTTTGGTGCGGTCTTTACGTAAATGATGTTCCCTGGCTTCTTCAAAGTCAACGAGCCTATGAAATTGCTCTTCCGTTGTATAAAGGAAACTCATAAGATACCTCCATTAATATAGATTATACCAATTTTCTTACTTTTCCTATTATTACTTTTTTCGCTTCAACATACTTTTGTATAACTACCTACTCTTTAAACAAAACCTAAACCTCACGACTAATTGCTTGGACTTTTGCTCTAATGATTATTAAGTAGCTAATCACCCCTTCTTATAAAATATGATGGAAAATTTTAAGATTTTAAGGCGTATATGTATAATTATTCTATAGATAGCGAATATTTTCCTCTGCCTTCAAAAAGTTGCAGAATAAACCTAATACGCTCAATTATTCTACTATTCTCTAAAATGCAATTGTTTTTATTTTCATGTATATTGAGCAAAATAAGGTAAAGCATATTTAAGCCTTAATTCCTTTGTTGGTAAGGAGATAAATATTTACTCTTTGGCGCTAAGATCCTTTTCAAGGTATTGGGTTTGTGTTATAATAATTTGCATATTGAATATAATATAAAACCTAAATTTGCTGTTCAAGGCAAATAAGGGGGATGTGGCAAGTGTCTGATTGTCTTTTTTGTAAGATTGCAGAAAAAGAAGTTGAAGCAGAAGTTGTTTACGAAGATGAGGAAATAGTGGCTTTCAAGGATATTAACCCGGCCGCCCCCGTACATATTCTGATCATTCCTCGAAAGCATTTTGATTCCCTTGTTGATGTCCAAAAAGAGGATGCGGAATTGATAGGCAAATTACACCTGGCAGCTAATCATTTAGCGGGTGTATATGAGATCAAGGAAAGAGGTTTTCGAGTAGTAATTAACTGTGGGCAAGAAGGAGGACAGGCCATAGCGCATCTCCACTTGCATTTATTGGGCGGCAAACCATTGAACCATAATATAGCTGAGGGACGAGGGGTTTAAGTATTATGTTAATTGTCAACTCCTCTTTTTTTTAATAAGTTGCAGGAGGGGGGATAATAGTTGACCGAGATCAAGGTAGGCAAAGATGAAACACTGGATAAAGCATTGAAAAGGTTCAAGAAGCAATGTGCCCGCACCGGTATTCTCTCAGAAGCAAAAAAGCGGGAGCATTATGAGAAACCCAGTGTTCGTCGGAAAAAGAAGTCTGAAGCTGCACGTAAAAGAAAGTTTTAATTTCAGCAAGTTTTTATCATTTTGCCCAGAAGATTTATTTTAGAAACTGTTGGCAAAAGTCTATTAGCTAATAATTAAATAATCAAATGGACAAAAAAAGCAGAGATTCTACTCTCTGCTTTTTTTTGTCTAAAATTCTTAGACAAAACCTCTTTGCAAATTAGAACATATAGAGATTTCTTGTGCATAGATATTATAAGAGATTTTTACTGTTATCCCTGTTAACTCTGTTGAGTGTATAGTCTGGCATTTTAATTAAAAAAGAGCTGGGTTGTCTTCAGGGCAGGGATAAGGCTGGAGGGGTATTTTGAAAAAGAAAAAAAGTGTAGCTTTAAAAGATTTACTGGCAGAGTTTTTCGAGTTACCCAAGGATATCATGTTAGATTTGCCCCGGTTGGTGTTAATCGGCAATCTCCAGCTAATCCTGGAAAATCACCGGGGCATTATTGAATACAGCAATGAAAAAGTAAGAATTGCAGTTAGTAACGGAGAGGTTATAGTTAAAGGCAGCAAGCTGCAAATTCGAGGGTTGTTTACAGATGAATTATCCATAGAAGGCTACATAGAAACTGTAAAATATGAGGATTAAGGAGATTAGATGAAGTGCTGATTACGCTATTACGTTTTTTAAAGGGTTATTTGGTAGTAAAAGCAGAGGGCAAAGGCACCGAAAAGTTCATGAACTTGTCTATTATTCGGGGCATAAATTTTTGGGATGTGCGAAAAATCCGGGAAGGATTTATTTTTAAAACTCCTGTGCAAAATTTCAAAAAGTTTCGCCCGCTGGTGCGCCAAACTGGAAGTAAGCTAAAAATTCAGGATAAAGCAGGCTTGCCCTTTTTTTTACAAAGAACTAAACGCCGTAAGGGGATAGCGTTGGGTGTTATAGTTTTTGTTTCCGCTCTTTATATTTTTAGTTCTTTTATTTGGCTCATAGAGGTTAAAGGTCTGGAAAATATTAACGAAAAAGAGATTTTGAAAATAACAAGAGAAATGGGAGTTGCTCCTGGTACATATAAAGGAGGATTGGAATTAGACAAGCTGGGTAAGGAATTGGCCCGGTTGCATGGTGACATAGCTTGGGCAAGCTTCAGGACAAGAGGAGTATTGTTGGAGATTGAAATTGCCGAGCACATTCCCAGGCCAAAAATGGAGCAAAAGCCTTCTAACCTGGTAGCTTCCAAAGACGGATTAATTTTAAAAACTACCGTGGTAGATGGAACTCCGGTAGTTTCCCCCGGAGATGTTGTTTCGCGGGGAGATGTCCTGATCAAGGGAATTCGGGAATATGATGAGGAATTTTTGCAAGAGGTAGAAGATTTCAAGCCAGAGAAGATCAGGGCCCGGGGAGAGGTGGAAGCAAGGGTATGGTATGAGGCCAGGCAGGAAGTTGAAGAAAAGAAAATAAACAAGATACCTACCGGAAATAAGCAGAACGTGGTGTACCTTTTATGGAATTTGCAAAAAATAAAATTATGGGGTAGAGATGAAGTCCCTTTTAATCAATATACTCGGGAAACATTTAAAAGAAAGTGGTCTTGGAGGAATCTTCAGTTACCTGTAGAATTAATAACAGTGACCTTTAATGAGCTAAAAATTGAAGAGGTAGAATTTACACAGGAAGAAGCATTAGAAAGAGCAAAAAAATTAGCTCAAAAGGCTGTTCTTTCCCAGGTTCCTCCGGAAGCGGAGAGAAAACGCTTGTTTTTTGAAGAGAAGCGTGATAAAAAAAATTGGGAAGTAAGGGTAGTGGTAGAAACCAGAGAAAATATTGCAGATTATCCTTAATTAGAGTGAGTTAAAAAGAATAAATTAAAAACTTAAACTTAGGTTAATTTTTGCTCTGCCTGAAGAGCAAAAAGAATTTATGTCGGAGGTGTTTCTGCTTTTTGGAGAAAATATCTACTCGGAAAATAACGTTGGAGCAAGATGAGGAATCCCTTTCCCTGCTGGGAAGGTTTGACGAACATTTGGATCTTTTCGAAAAGCATTTTCCGGTTCAAATAACGCCCCGCGGTAATGAATTGCTTTTGGAAGGGGAAGAGCAGGATGTGGAAAAGTTGCTTTTTTTATTTGAAGAGCTCATTAAAGTTATTCGCCAGGGGTATTATATTTCAGCAAGTGAGATTGAATATGCTTTGCAAATGGCCCGTGAAGACCGTATTGATGAAGTTAAAAACATATTCACTGATGTAGTTATCGTAACTGGAAGAGGCAAGCAGATTAAGCCTAAAACTACAGGCCAGAAAAAATACTTGGAAGCAATGCGGGTATGTGATATAGTTATATCTATTGGTCCTGCAGGAACGGGTAAAACTTACATGGCTTTGGCCAAAGCCATTGACGAATTAAGAAACAAGCAGGTGCAGCGTATTATTCTTACCCGTCCTGCAGTTGAAGCTGGTGAACACCTGGGATTTTTGCCCGGAGATTTTCAGGAAAAAGTAGATCCTTATCTAAGGCCTATATATGATGGTCTGTATGATCTACTTGGGGTGGATACTTTCCAGAAATATAAGGAAAGGGGAATCATTGAAGTAGCTCCTTTAGCCTATATGAGGGGAAGGACTCTTGATGATTCTTTTGTAATATTAGATGAGGCGCAGAATGCCACTCCGGAACAAATGAAAATGTTTTTGACGCGTCTGGGATTTGAATCCAAGGCGGTTATAACCGGGGATATTACTCAGGTTGATCTTCCCCGGGGAAAAGTATCGGGTTTAGTACAAGCCCCGGAAGTGCTAAAAGGTATTGAAGGGATTGCCATTCTCTACTTGACAGAAAAAGATGTAGTCAGGCATCCTTTGGTTCAAAAGATCATTGAAGCTTATGAGCAACATGAAGGTAAAAACTCTTCCCAAAACCAAACCCAGTAATTAAATTCCCAGCTTTACATCTAAAATAAAGGAGATTGTAAATGGCAATTTTGACGGAATTGAAAAATTCCTTGCGCAGGCTTGTCAAATCTGCCGAGCATGTGACGGCTCGGCGAGTTTTTATCACTATAGTTATCTTTGTTATTGTATATGTTTTACTTGCTGTAATGTATGTTCCTTCTCGAATAGAGGTAGAAGAAGGGAGGCCAAGCCCGCAAACTGTTTATGCCCCGGAGGATATGATAGATGAGTATTCTACGGAAAAAAGGCGGGAGGAAGTTGCCGAGGAAGTCCAGGAAGTATATACCCATGATCCTGCGATTTTGGAAGAAAGCCAGGAAGAAGTAGAAGAATTTTTTGATGTGGTATTCCAGCTAAAAGAGGATGAGGATATGGAGCTGGCTGAGCAAGCAGAGGAACTACAGGGAAAATTAGGGAATGAAATTTCTTCTAATATTTTGCGCAGATTTTTGCAAGCTGATAAAGCTACACTCCAGGAATTAAAAACTAATTTGGAGCAAATTCTTGAAGAAATCTACCAGGAGAGGGGTGTCAAAGAGGGCGGCGTGGAAATGGCTCAAAAGGAGGTTAGCCAGGAGATAGGCGCACTTCTTTTTAATTATGAGTTGAAAAAAGTAGCCGAAAGATTGCTAACCCCTCTCATTCAACCTAATATGTTATTTAACCCCGATGCAACGGCTGAGAAAATTGAAGAAGCGCTGGCAGAGGTTGAACCGGTAATGATTCACCGGGGAACTAGACTTTTGAGCGAAGGAGAAACTGTAACTGAGGAAGACATTGCCCGGTTGGAAGCTATGGGACTTCTGCGCGGAGGCCAGGCAGATTATATGAATTTCCTGGGGCTGTTTTTATTTCTCGTAGTAGTTTTTTTCACTGCCGGAATTTATTTGTATGTTTTTAACCGTCATGTCTTCAACGATCCCTCTTTGCTTACCTTAATGGGCTTGATATTAGTAATAACCCTTATTTTTGCTTTAGCGGTTAACTACTTTTCTTACTACCTGATGCCTATAGCTGCTGCGGCAATTTTAACCGCAGTGCTTTTTGGTAATCGGGCGGCCATTCTGGTAAGTGTAGTGCTTGCTATTTTGGTTGGCTTAATTACTAATGGAGATGTCGGAGTAATTATGATGGCCCTGGTGGGTAGCTTTATAGCAATTGTTACGGTAAGCAGGCTTAGTGGTAGAATGGATCTGGTCAAAGCCGGATTATACGTTGCTCTGGCTAATGCAGTGATAATCATAACCAATTTTCTTTTGTTTGAAACGGTGCGTCTGGAACTGGAGTTCCTGCAGGAATTTGGCTATGGTATAGCTGCAGGGATGGGCAATGGCCTTTTCTCGGCAATGATGGCTATAGGCCTTTTGCCATTTTTGGAAAGCGGCTTTGGCTTGACAACTTCAGTAACTCTGCTTGAACTTTCTAATCCCAATCAACCTTTATTAAGGCAGCTACTAATGAAAGCCCCCGGGACTTACCACCATAGTATAGTAGTAGGAAATTTGGCAGAAGCTGCGGCAGAAGAGGTTGATGCAGATCCCCTTCTCACCCGTGTAGGAGCTTATTATCATGATATAGGCAAAACAATTCGTCCCTACTTTTTTACTGAAAACCAGTTTTCAGGAGAAAACCCCCATGAGAAATTGTCACCTAATATGAGCGCGTTGGTGATCAGTGCTCATGTTAAAGACGGCTTAGAAATGGCCCGAAAAGAGAATCTTCCCGCAATAATCCAGGATATAATTCAGCAACATCATGGCACCGGGATGATTTCATATTTTTATCACCAGGCATTGCAAACAAAGCCTGATGATGTAACAACAGATGAAGTAACCGAAGAAAATTTCCGCTATGAAGGTCCGCTTCCTCAGACCAAGGAGGCCGCTATTATAATGCTAGCCGATATTGTAGAGGCTGGGGTAAGATCTCTCTCTAATCCAACCAAGGAAAATGTGGCCGAGATGGTGCAGAAAATGATTAAAGATAAATTAAATGATGAGCAATTGGATGAATGCGATCTAACTCTCAGGGACATAGATAAAATTGAAAATAAATTTATTCATACCATATCTGGAGTTTACCATAAGCGCATGGAATACCCGGTTGGTGAAATTAAAGCTGAAATGGAGAGCAATAGTTAAATGACAGTTTATCTGAATGAATTACACTATTTGCCCCGGTCCAATCCTCGTCTGCGCTGGAAAGTATTGAAGATGGTGCATTGTTTTTTAGCTAAAGAAAATCTGCAAAATGTGGAATTAGGGATAATTCTATCCCATGATCAGCATTTACATCAGCTAAACAACGACTACCGTAAGCTGGATAAACCGACAGATGTTCTTTCCTTTCCCTTAGAAGAAGCTGCAAATGTGCACAAAAAGTCTGCAAAAGGGGAAGGATTAACATTGGGGGAAGTATATATTTCTATTGATCGTGCTCTGGAACAAGCTGATGAAGATAATCTTTCGTGGGAATACAGGGTTCTTTATCTATTAGGTCACGGTTTGTATCACTTGTTAGGTTTCGATCATCAAAATGAAGAAGAAGAGAGGGAAATGGACCAAAAAGTAAGAGAACTCATTTCAGCAATGAAGTAGGATGAAGCATTTTTTATACCAAGCTTACTTTAAATGGTAATAAGTTGAAAAAGTGGGTAAAATATTAAAGAATTTTAACTTTTTGAGGGGCATTTATTGGTAGAGATAAGCCGTTCAAATCCTTTATACTATAGATGTAAGCATAAAAATTTGAAAAACATATAACAGGGTGGTTTTATTAAGTGAATGAAGAGCGTTTGAGCCTTAAAGAAAAGTTTCAAAAAATGGATAAAAACAAGCTGATCTTTTACCTGGTCATTATAATGTGTGTAGCTTTGGTTATAAGCGTTGTTTTTACGGCCTGGAGTTTTCATATTTTAACTGCCCAGTATCCTGGGACCAGATCACAATTTAGCTACAAGCAGCATTCGTCAATTCGTTTATTAGAGCATTGTCGTGATCTTGCTGAAGACTTAGAGGTGCAAGAACGAAGTTCTGTTCAGGAGGCTCTTGCTGATTTCAGTTATGATATTGAAACTGCTTCCACCAGTGATGATTTAGTTGAAATAATTTTGGACCATCCCACTCGTGTTAAAGATATTATTTATGACGAATGGGAGGAAGAATTTAAAGAAAATATTATTGAGGCGGTTAACCAGGATGAAGGCATCGCAGAGCTTGATGATTATACCCAGGTTGCTGTAAAACTTTCTGATAATGGTATTGATGTGGAGCCTTATAACTTTTTAAGTGCTTCTACAGAATCCCGGGCTAAAGAAATGTACTCTACAGGCGATTTTATTGGTGAGCAAGTTATCGAGATGGAAATTAACGAGGGCGAAGCTAAACCCCTGGTCAAAGAAAGTGAAGAAGATTATGTGGAAATATTATCTGAAGAAGTGGACTCGCTGCGGGAATCTTTGCGCGAGTTAAGAGAGGAAAGCGGGTATTCGGAAAAGAGTGGAGAGGGAATAGTGGTTAAAATTTATGATGAAGCAGAAGCTACTGATTCACACAGCATAGTTCATGATACGGATATCAGAGATGTTGTTAATGAAATGTACGCTTCAGGAGCTGAAGGAGTTGCAGTAGGAGGGCAACGATTAACAGTAACTTCTTCTATTCGCTGTACCGGGCCATTGATCAAAGTAGATGATAATTTGATTCCTGTAAACCCTGTGGAAGTTAAGGCGGTTGGCGATTCCGATCTCCTAAGCAGTGGCGTAGATATTATCAGAAATACCCTGGAAGATGAACGAGAACTTTACTTTGAAATAGAGAAAAAGGATTCTATAACCCTGCCTTCATATACGGAATCCTGATTTCCCCTTGAAGAAAATATGCTTAAGCATACTGCTTTAATTCCGAAGCTTAATTGGGTGCCTGGTTCAATAGCAATTTATATCGGCAATATTAGGTATAATATGGAATATAATTGGGAAAGGAAAGATTTGTATGGGAATAACTAATGAATTAATTGCAGCAGCAACTGAGGCTCGGGAAAAAGCTTATGCCCCTTATTCCCGGTTTCCAGTAGGTGCAGCCTTATTGACCACAGAAGGGGAGATTTATAGGGGTGCTAATATGGAAAACATTTCTTCGGGTTTAACCATTTGCGCCGAGAGAGTAGCTGCCTACACTGCTATAATGAACGGTAGCTATCACTTTACCACCCTGGCGGTAGTGGGTGATAGTTATCAGCCCGTTTTCCCGTGTGGAGCCTGTCGCCAGGTTTTATGGGAGCTTGCCGGAGAAATAGAGGTGATTGCTGCCAACTTGCAGGATGATCTACTAACTGTTCCTCTTAATACCTTGTTGCCGCATCCATTCTCACCAGCCAGCCTTACTTCTCCCCGGCAATATTTTCACCAGGAATAACCAGGCCTAACCTGCCTGGATGGTCAAAATTTATAAATATACCACAAGGAACCTGCAAAAATTATAGTAATAATGATAGCAGGCGCTACCCATCCTATGGCGGGCACCAGAAGAATTCCGATAAATAATATTACAAAGAAAATTATGTTGATGATGAGTGCTTTATTACCTTTGGTCCGCCATTCTTTTTTGTTTTGATTGTCATTGTTTGGATCATTGCTTGGATTATTACTCATAGCTAAATCGTTTGCCTCCTTTGCTTAATTTAATTATAACCCAGGCAACCCTTTATTGTCGAGATTAATTGTGGTTAAAGGGCTGAAGATGTTATCGGGCTAATGAATTTGATGGCAGGAATTTGCTCATGCTTCCTATAATTAAATTTAGCAGTGGGAAGTTAAAATTAGTGTAGCTACTCAGTCAAAGATATGCAGAATAAGAAGAAAGCTGTGACTGTGTTCCTCTGTCACAGCAGTGAAGAGGAGTTGAAAAAAGCTCATGTATCGTTCCGGCTTTGTTTCTATTATAGGAAGGCCTAATGTTGGTAAGTCAACTTTTTTAAATACAATGGTAGGTTTTAAGGCGGCAATTATTTCGGACAAGCCCCAGACCACGCGTAACCTGATTCGGGCAGTTCTTACTACCGATTCTTACCAGGTTATTTTTGTTGATACACCCGGGATCCATAAACCCAAACACCAATTAGGAAATTTTATGGTAAAGAGCGCTCGCAATACTATAGGGGATGGCGATATAGTTCTCTTCATGGCTGACGCTTGTGAAAAGCCGGGTAAAGGGGATCTTTTCATAATTGATCTTTTACGGGAAATAGATGCACCGGTTTTTTTAGTCCTTAATAAAACGGATTTAGTAACACCGGAAGTAAAGGAGGAACGGATGCAGGCCTATGGGGAGCTTTATCCTTTTCATGCTTCCTTTGCCATATCTGCTCTTTATGCGGAAAATATTGCAGAGATAGTTTCAGAAATAGTAAACTATTTGCCAGAGGGACCGCAATACTATCCTCCGGAAATGGTCACTGACAATCCGGAATACTTTACTGTCAGTGAAATCATCAGGGAAAAGGTGCTGGAGTTAACCCGTGAAGAAGTTCCTTTTTCAGTTGCAGTAGATATAGAAGATATGAGTTTCAGGGAAAACAAGGATTTAATAGATATTATGGCGGTTATTTATGTGGAACGCCCGTCCCAAAAAAGCATTCTTATTGGCAAAGGCGGAAAAATGCTCCGGGAAGTAGGATCGAGATCTCGTCCTGAAATTGAAGAATTTCTGGGGAGTCAAGTTTATTTGGATTTGTGGGTAAAAGTAAACCAGGACTGGCGAAACCGGCAGCGGGTCCTAAATAGTTTAGGCTACAGGGATGATTAGCATGAAACACTTTAAAACCACAGGTGCTGTATTAAGGAGCCGCCCCCTGGGTGAATCTGATCGACTGGTTACTCTGCTAACTTGGGAAAAAGGGAAGATTGGGGCGGTAGCCAAAGGAGCGCGCAAAACAAAAAGCAAATTGGCAGCAGGCGTGGATCTTTTTGTGTACGGAAACTATGTCCTTTATGAGGGAAAAAACCTGGCTACTATAACCCAGCAAGAAATCTTGGAAACTTTTAATCACCTTCATCATCAGCCTGAGGGATATGCATATGCCTCCTATTTTGCTGAATTAGCGGAGAAAATATTAATGGAGGGTGAAAAAAATGTCCCGGTGAGCAACCTTCTGCTGGAAGGATGGCGTGCTCTGGAGGGGGTTAAAGATTATAATCTTTTAGCCAGGGCCTTTGAAATAAAGTTGCTTTCTAGTTCCGGTTACCATCCTTATTTCGACGGGTGTATAAACTGTGGCAGCCGGGACAGGGAATACTTTAGCAGCAGGATGGGCGGCCTTGTTTGTTATAATTGCGTAGCCAGAGATTCAATGGCAATTTCCTTTGCCCCGGGAACTGTTTCCCTGGTGAATTATTTTTTAACTCGGGACTTGGCAGAAACGGATGTTATCAAAGCCGGTTATGGCCAAAAAAGTGAATTGTATGCCTTTACCACCGGGCTTATGGAACATTATCTGGATATCAGAGAATGCAAGTCTTTGCAATATATCAAACAGCACTTTTCAAGCAGTAGTAGAAAATTAAGTTGAGGCAGGAGGGGTTTTTTTGTATTTTCAGGACATAATTAAGAATCTGGAAAATTTTTGGTTGGAGCAAGACTGTTTATTATGGTATCCTTATGACTTGGAAAAAGGTGCCGGAACTATGAACCCTGCTACTTTTTTAAGGTCCCTGGGACCGGAACCCTGGGCAGTTGCATATGTGGAGCCGTCAAGAAGGCCCACAGACGGGCGTTACGGGGAAAACCCAAACCGGCTCTACCAGCATTTGCAGTTTCAGGTTATTGTGAAACCTTCTCCGGAGAATATTATGGAGCTATATTTGGAAAGTTTGGAAAGACTGGGATTGGTTTCGCAGCACCATGATATACGTTTTGTGGAAGATAATTGGGAATCTCCCACCCTCGGAGCCTGGGGGTTGGGCTGGGAAGTCTGGCTTGACGGCATGGAAATCACCCAGTTTACATATTTCCAGCAGGTGGGAGGATTCGATGTGGAAGAAGTTTCTGTAGAGCTTACATATGGCCTGGAGCGTATAGCCATGTATATTCAGGATAAGGATAATGTATATGATTTAACGTGGAAAAAAGGTGTTTCGTATGGTGACTTGTTCCAGGGAGCAGAAAGGGAGCATTCACGTTACAGTTTTGAAGATGCGGATGTAGATATGCTGCTAAATCTTTTTCAAGTATGCGAAAAGGAGGCCAATGCCCTTTTGGAAAAAGGCATGGTTATGCCCGCGTATGATTATATTTTAAAATGTTCACACACATTTAACCTGCTGGAAGCCCGCGGGGCGATTAGTGTTACAGAACGTACGGGTTATATTGCAAGAGTGCGGAACTTGGCTCGTTTCTGCGCGCGGGTATTTTTAGAGCAAAGGGAAGAGTGCGGTTATCCGCTGCTTTCGGGAGGTGAGAAGGGTGCCTGCTAATTTGTTGCTTGAAATAGGTTGTGAAGAGATTCCTTCTCGCTATCTTCCTTCGGCAATTGAACAGCTTCAAGAAGTTGCTTCCGGTTTGCTCGGGGAAAACAGGATTGGCTACCGGCAGGTGGAAAGCTGGGCCACTCCCCGACGGTTGGTTTTGTACGTGGAAGAGGTTGCCGAGCGCCAGGATGATTTGACCGAGAGGCTTAAAGGCCCGCCAGTGGATAAGGCCTTTGATTCCAATGGCGAGCCTACCAAGGCGGCACAGGGATTCGCCCGCAGCGCCGGAGTAAAAATTGAAGCTTTAGAAAGGGAAGTTATTAACCAGGGGGAATACCTTGTAGCTTTAAAAGAAATAGAGGGTAAGCCGGTGAAAGAGATTCTCCCGGAACTTATGCCTCAGCTGATAGATTCTATCCGCTTTCCTCGTTCTATGTTTTGGGAGAGGGGCGGTACGCGCTTTGCTCGGCCAGTCCGCTGGCTGCTTTGCTTGTATGGTCAGGAAGCTATTAACTTTCAATTTGCGGGAGTTTCTGCCGGCAATCTAACTTATGGCCATCGCATTTTAGCACCTGGGCCTTTTGAAGTGCCTGATGCGAAATCTTACTTTCAAATCATGGAAGATAGCTATGTGATGCTAGATGAAAAGCGTCGCCAGAAAACTATTGAGCAACTATTGGAAGAAAAAGCTGCTGAAAATCAAGGAAAACCGCTTTATACGCCGGAATTGATTGAAGAAGTTTGCTTTTTAGTAGAACATCCGGTAGTTATCCAGGGGAGTTTTGCACAGGATTTTCTGCGCATTCCCCGGGAGGTTCTTATTACCACCATGCAGGTGCACCAAAGGTTTTTTCCGGTAGTATCCCGCTCAAACGAGCAACTACTACCCATATTTTTAGGGATTAGCAATAATCTTTTTAGCGATTATACGCGGAAGGGTTACGAAAAAGTTTTGCATGCCAGGCTAGCAGACGCGGAATTTTTCTACCAGGAAGATACCCGGTTTAATTTAGAAGAAAATGTACCCAAGTTAAAAAAGGTTTTATTTCAGGAATCTCTGGGAAGTTTATATGATAAGAGCTTGCGCATCCAGGGACTGGTTGACTATGCGGGTAGCGAATGGGATGTACTTCCGGAAGTTTTGGAAAGAGCCAGGAGAGCAGCTTATTTGAGCAAAGCTGATCTGGTTACCCAAATGGTCAAAGAGTTCCCGGAATTACAGGGAACCATGGGTAAAGAATATGCTCTCTTGAGCGGGGAAGAAGAAGGGGTGGCTTCTGCATTGCTTGAACATTATTTGCCCCGTTTTTCCGGTGATAAGTTGCCTTCTTCCCAAGAAGGTGCTCTGGTTGCCTTGGGCGACAAGCTTGATACCCTGGTGGGCTGTTTTTACGCAGGCATTCAACCTACGGGGTCGCATGACCCTTATGCCTTGCGAAGACAAGCTTTGGGAATAGTGAGCATTCTTTTAGAGAAAGAAATTCCTGTTCCCCTGTCCGATTTAATCAAAATAGCTTTACAGCAGGTAGAAAATAATGCACAAATTCAAAATCCTGAAGATGCAGAATTTGTCTTTAAGAGCTTGCATGAGTTTCTGGAGCAGCGTATCAGGTATATATTCCAGGAAGAGAAAGGATTATCCCATCATATTGTAGAGGCAGTTTTGGCTGTTCCTTATGAGATAATTGATCACCTATACCGACGGGCAAAGGTGATTAGCAGTTTCATGGAAGAAGATTATTTTGAAGATCTGCTTACTTCATATACCCGGGTCAATAATTTGGCCCGGAAAGCAGGTAGTCAAGGAGAAGTAGATGCTTCTCTTTTACAGGAATCTGCTGAGCAAGAACTATGGGAGGTGGTATTAAAAACGGAAAAAGATGTAGAGGCAGCCTGGATAAATAATGATTATCCGGAAGTTTTGACTATCTTGAGCCACTTGAGAAAACCTATTGATGATTTTTTTGACCAGGTAATGGTAATGAGCGAAGACGAAGAGGTGCGCAACAATCGTTTGCATCTTCTGCAGCGCATCAGGCAATTATTTAATCGATATGCTGATTTTTCGTATCTTCATGCAGCCTGATTTTGTTGCAATTAAGGGAAATGACACGTGGCTCTTGTTAACAAATAACAACTTAAGGAGGGAGCATGTATATGTCCAAGAAAAGAGTTTATCGTTTTAGTGAAGGCAATGCCCAAATGAGAGAATTGCTGGGAGGTAAAGGAGCTAATCTGTCGGAAATGCGCAGTATGGGGCTTCCCGTTCCTCCTGGTTTCATTATCACCACGGAAGCTTGCATAAAATATTATGAGGAAGGTAGAGTCATTTCCCCTGAATTAGAGAAAGAGGTGGAGGATGCTCTTTCTGCTTTGGAGGAAGAAATGGGAAGAAAGTTTGGTGACTATGATAATCCTCTCCTTCTCTCTGTTCGTTCCGGGGCAGTAGTTTCCATGCCGGGAATGATGGATACGGTATTGAACCTGGGGTTGAATGAAGATACCGTGGAAGGACTTGCTCGCAGAGTAGGTGATCGCCGCTTTGCCCTGGACTGTTATCGTCGTTTTATTCAAATGTACGGCGATGTGGTCCTTAAAGTGGAGTACAACTTCGATGATATCATTGAAGAAGAAAAGGAAAAGCGCGGAGTTTCCACTGATGTGGAGCTAGATGAAGATGCTTTGCAGGTAATAATCGACAGATTTAAGGAAGTCATCGAAAAAGAAACGGGAGAGCCGTTCCCCAAAGATCCTAAAGAGCAGTTGCTTAAAGCCATAAGGGCTGTATTTGATTCCTGGTACACACCTCGTGCTCAAGTATATAGAAATGCTAACAACATCGCTCATGATTTAGGAACTGCAGTAAATGTGCAAACTATGGTTTTTGGCAACATGGGTGATAACAGCGGTACCGGAGTTGTCTTTACCCGCAGCCCGTCTACAGGTGAAAACAAACTTTATGGTGAATACCTGATTAATGCCCAGGGGGAAGATGTGGTAGCCGGCATTCGTACTCCTGAGGATATAGAAAAATTGAAAGAAGTCAAGCCGCATATTTATGATGAACTAACGGAAAATTGCCGTAAGCTTGAAAGCCATTATAAAGACATGCAGGACGTAGAATTTACCATTGAGGAGGGCAAGCTTTATTTGCTGCAGACCCGCAATGGTAAGCGTGCGGCTGCGGCTTCAGTTAAGATTGCAGTAGATATGGCCCGGGAAGGTATTATAAATAGAGAAGAAGCGATTATGAGGGTTAAGCCCGAGGAATTGGAGCAGTTGATGCATCGTCAAATTGACGAATCAGCCAAGATTGATCCTGTTGCCACCGGGTTGCCTGCTTCTCCGGGTGCAGCGTGTGGTAAAGCAGTATTTGATGCTGATACTGCCGAACAGATGGCAAATGAAGGACATGAAGTTGTGTTGGTGCGGACGGAAACTACCCCTGAGGATATTCACGGGATGATCGCCTCCGAAGGCATATTGACCAGCCGCGGCGGTATGACCAGTCATGCTGCTGTGGTAGCCCGGGGCATGGGTAAGCCCTGCGTTACCGGTTGTGAGGCTATTAAGGTGAACACTGAACAGGAGAAATTTGAAGTGGACGGCAAAACAGTTTCTAAGGGCGATAAAATAACTCTGGATGGCGCTACCGGTAATGTGATCCTGGGTGAAGTTCCCATGCGTGATCCGGAAATAAGTGGTGACTTTCAGGATATCTTGCAATGGGCTGACAGTGTTCGTGAAATGAACGTCAGGACTAACGCAGATACACCGGAAGATTCCCGTCAAGCTGTGGAGCTAGGTGCCGAAGGAATCGGGCTCTGCCGTACCGAGCACATGTTCTTTGCTGGTGACCGCCTTCCGGTGGTCCAGGATATGATTCTGGCTGAAAACGCAGAAGATAGAAAAGCTGCCCTGGATAAGCTGCTTCCCTACCAGAAAGAAGACTTCAAAGGAATTTTTAAGGAGATGGCTGGTTATCCGGTAACTATAAGGCTTTTGGATCCACCCTTGCATGAGTTCTTACCGGATCGGGAAGAGTTACTTCAAGAATTGATAGAGTTAAGGCAAAAGGGTGAATCCCAGGAGCTCAAAGAAAAAGAAGAGTTGTGGGCGAAAGTTAAAGCCCTTAATGAACTGAACCCCATGTTGGGGCATCGCGGTTGCCGTCTGGGTGTGGTCTACCCCGAGATTTATGAGATGCAGGTCAGGGCAATCATGGAAGCCGGGGCGGAACTGGTAAAAGAGGGAATGGAGGCTAACAAAATCATTCCTGAAATAATGATTCCGCTGGTAGGTCACGAGCGGGAATTGGAAATATTAAGAGAGATGACTCAAAAAGTCGTGGATCAGGTCAAAGAAGAAAAAGGCGTAGACATCCCTCAGCTTATCGGAACCATGATTGAGTTGCCACGAGCCTGTGTAACCGCAGATACAATAGCCAAACATGCTGATTTCTTCTCCTTTGGAACTAATGACTTGACTCAAACCACTTTCGGATTCAGTCGCGATGATGCCGAAGGCAAGTTCCTGCAGCAGTACATGGATCAAAACATACTGGAGCAGAATCCTTTCATCGAAGTTGATCAGGACGGAGTGGGCGATCTTGTGCGAGTAGCTGCAGAAAAAAGCCGAGATGCAAAACCGGAAATCAAGCTGGGCGTATGCGGTGAGCACGGAGGCGATCCCTCCTCCATAAACTTCTTCTACAAGCAGGGGCTTGATTATGTGAGTTGCTCACCGTTCAGGGTGCCGGTAGCAAGACTCTCCGCTGCCCAGGCCAAACTCAAAAGTGGTGGCACCTCTTATGAACAAAAAGGAGAATCCTAATATAGGGGAATAACGAGGCAGGGAGCAAATAGAGTGTGGATATTAACAGGGTAAGCTCAGGAGTTTCTCTTATTCCGAGAGCCCTTTTTTCCTCCTCCCCCCTGGCGGGGGAGGAGTTTGAGGCTCTAATCCTTGGCAAGGAGATTCTCTTATTCCGAGAGCCCTCTTTTCCTCCTCCCCCCTGGCGGGGGAGGAACGAGGTGGGG
>PWGT01000138.1 GCA_003554535.1 Syntrophomonadaceae bacterium
ATATCTCAGCTTCCTCATCAAAGTCCACTTTACCGTGATAACCTTTATATTCCATTATAATTCACCCCTGTTTCTTTAAGAAATCTCCGTACAGAGCGAACGGGTGGCTTGTTTGTCTCCTTCTCAGGATGTGGTCTGTAAAATACAGCTCTTCTTTCCTTCAAGGAAACCCTAATTCTCGAACCGCTGCCTTTATATATTTCAGCACCAAGCGCTTCGAAAAGTTTCTCAATGTCGACCCATGGTATATCTGCACGCTCAGGTTGTTCAAATATCTTAGCCAACGTCTGCCGCTGTTTGTTGTTCATATATTCATGATATCATTATTTGGTATCATATCAAATAAGCAGCTGGTCCATCCTTCTACCCGGAATTCAAATCATATAACCGGCAGTGATATAAACAGACCTTTCTTCGATTCGGGATTAAGTCTTTTAATTGCCTTGAATTTTTCATAGTAAAATCTCCACATAGGTTCTCATGATCTTTTGTACACCCAACTCATTAGCATATCTTAAAAGCAAAGGGATATTCTTATCCCTGATATTAAGATATCTCTTGATTGCATCATTTAAAATTGCTACGTCCATATTATTGCGATTGCGAACAATATCACAAATTGTTCTTTCCAAGTTGTATATCTTAATCGATCTACCATACATGGTTTTCCCTTCAATAATTCCCATCGAATAGAGGTCTTTTTTTACTTTATACACCTTCACCCCATTTTTTCTAAGGTGAGAATCGTTATACCCATAGGGAACTGTAACAGACCACCTAAATGGGTCTCTATCGCTCAAATCATGCAAATATAGGGCCGTTTCATGGGAAAAAATAATTCTTTGGTTTTTGGCCTGAAGTCTGTACATTTCATCATCAAAAGCATCTGGTGTTAGATAGACCCCTTGAGCAACCCTTTCGAGTTTTTTTCCTTAACGAATTCCCCCAAGTAATGCCGCGGTACTCCTTTTTTCTCTACATCTTTGGTCAATACAAGGCCATTTTTCTGTTCAATTAAATCCTCTAGTTGATTCCGATGAGCCATTTGATCAACCCCTTTTACATTTCCGCTCTAATTACATATTATTTGAGCGTAAATGTAAAAAGTGCCCTCATAAATTGTTGCAGAATAGCAAAATACTATAACCTACTTTAAATAACAACCCATTAAGCCATTTTTCAACATTAGGCTACCAAATCGAGAGGCTTTACCTGCTAACACATCACAAAGCCCATGGTTTTAAGGCCAGTACCAGGGGCTACATGTCAAGGAAAACTTGTGTTTCCTGCTTTCCCTTGACATGCTTTTTTAATGCAATTACGATTGATGCAACCCAACCAGGTAGCAAGGGGGAAACCATGTTTAAAACAAAGCTGATCTTAGCCATTATTTTCACCCAGGCTATTTTTTTAGCACTGCCTATGACCGGCTGCGCTCCCGCCGAATATGACATTGAAACAGAAGCAAACCCCGAAGAAACGGGCGAAATAACCGGGACCGGCACTTACGAAGAAAATGAGGAAGTTACTCTTAAAGCCGAACCGGAAGATGGTTATGAATTTGACTACTGGGAACTTGAAGGTGAAGAAGTAAACACCGAGGAAATATATACCTTAAATGCTGAGGAAGATTACCGATTCACAGTTCATTTCTCTGAAGCAAAATACGAAATAAAGGCAGGAGTTGATCCGGAAGAGGCGGGTAAAGTCTCGGGCGAAGGCACTTTTGAAAAAGGGGAAGAAGTAACTTTAGAAGCCAGCCCTGAAAAGGGCTATGAATTTTCCGCGCGGAACGAAAACGGCGAAAAAATTAGTTCGTCAGGTGAGTACACATTTAAAGTGGAAAGCGACAAGAACCTGGTGGCCGTTTTTGGTGAGCTAGATTTTGAGATTAAAGAGGGGAAAGATGAAGAGGCATTTGAAAAGAAAGTAGAATTACACATAAATATTGAACAAGGAAGCCCCTGGGGAGATTATATACTTTCTAAGCACGCAGTAGGTCTAGATTCCTATGTCTATGCCATATATGACATGGAAAAATGGGACCATGAGGAAGAGGAGTTTCTTGATAATGCAAAAAAAATCTGCCATCTAAAATAACAACCTATGCCCCTCAAATTTCTCCCGAGGGTGACAAATTGGCATATTACACTGAAAAATTTAGGGAACGTAAGGTATCAGGAGGAGCTATTTACGTCATCAATTTTGGTATGCCTGCAGATATAAAGCACGAAATATCTTTGGGAAAAAGTGAGCTTGTATCTGGGATGCCCCCGGGGATCACCCCGGGCTGGGAGCCAAACTCTGAAGCCATCTACTATATTACCGCAGATGGACTGATGCATTATTGTTTTGAAGAACAAGAACCAACTAAAAATGTCCCCGCTTCCGAATTAAGCGGACTGATTCAGAAGAACGAAGAAATTCCCTCAATCAATATGCATGCCTTTAATATAGTTAATGATTCCTTACAGCTAGCTTATGTTGATTTTGATGAAAATATCATCAAAGTCCTTTCTCTAGAAGATGAGGTTGAGGAAAAAGTAATTGATGTGGAAACTAAAATAAAAGAAACATGGTACAATGAACTGGATATTTTATTTAATGGTAAGTATTTAGCATTACGCCAGGGCTTAATCATTGAAACCGAAACAGGTGAAAAGGTAGGTTTTGGCAACGAAGGTGACATTCTGTCGTATGCCTGGAACAGGGAAGATAGATTGGTTGTTCTAACAGGTGAAGAATATGGCGAAGGCTACGAGCTGGAATTTAAATTGTTGGATAGTGATCTGGAAGAGATTGAAACCTTATCTACACTTGCCCCGGAACCAGAAATTACTAAAAAGGGGTTTGAAGTAACCAGCTATAATGGTAAATGGCTTTTTGGCATGGATGGCGAAATTTATTACTTTGATTTTAAGTAACCCTTTAATACTCGACATAACACCTCAGTTCCGCAGCCTACATCCAGACCGTCCTTAATCCGGGTGAGCCGGCCAGATTACCCCCCCCGGCCTAAAAGATCGTAGGGAATAACAATTTGGGTTTTACCGGAACCCTAAACCAGATCAATCTACATAATAGAGCCGGTTCGCAGCGGTAAAGTAAGTGAGATCGTCTGTGAAATAAGCCGGCGTAAAGGGACCATTGGTCCAGTTTATATAATGTTCTGATGAGATAATTTCTGTTACAAATCCACTGCCCTTATCTAGACCCACAGTATCTCCGTTCGGATAAGCAAGATAAAGATATTCATCACCTTCGGCAAACTGTGTAGGAGCTGGTGCTGGTGAACGAAAGCTGCGATCAATCTGCCACAAAAACCTTTCCTCTTCTAAATCATAGTACCTAAAATGCTGATCATCCCAGGTCATGATTATTCCGTCATCAAACACCGCAAATTCGGTAATACCCGTTTCATATTCCTGGGAGTCAAAGTATGCTTCCATCAGGCGATCCTTGATTTCCCCGGTATCGCTCTCAACTTTTAATATTTCACTTTTTGTAGCCAGGTAAAGGTTCTCCCCGTCTTTTTCAAGATGGGTGATGTTATCTTTGGTCCAGGTTACCTCGCCGCTATCTAAGTCTAAGGCGGTTAAGTTTTCCGTAGTTTCATCTTCGCCCAAGACCACAAGCGGGTCACCAACAGCCATTATTTTTTCAGGCCGGCAAGAACCCCCGTATTCCCAGATTTCTTTTTCCAGCTTGGCAGAATAAGCAGTAATGGTCTGGCCCTCATCCCCAACAACTAAAGCCTCTTCATGCTTTACCGGGAGGGCTGTTACCGGGCGATCTATTTTTATTGAGTTTAGTGTTTCTCCGGTTGTTTTATCCAACCTGTAGAGTTCGTAATCCTCTTTTTCCTCTTCATCCCTGTCCCCGGCAGGAGCGGCATACAAAGCTCCATCCCCCAAAGCGGGCGCAGCCAGGTTATTTCCAGCATCAAATTCCCAGATCACCTCTTCCGTAGCAGGGTCTAATGCAGCCAGCTTGTTCCCGGATGCCTGGTAGAGCGCTTCTTCGCCCTTTACAGGTCCTGCAAGATTATGGGGAATATATGCCGGACCATCTTTCAAGTCCAGCTTGTTTATTAATTTAGCCCGCCCCGTCAATACTCCCTGAGTTTCACCGGGGCTGGCCAGTTCCTGCCAGGGCACACTGTAAACAATGTGCTGGTTTCCAACAACCTGCAAAAAGTAGGCTTCTTCTCTCTCACCTGAAATACCAACTACAATATCCCTGGAAGAAACATGCGGCGCCAGGTGTGCCGACTCCACCAGGCTAAGCTGTGCTTCTTTGGAAGCATTGTCGCCGGGTTTGGATGCCTTATATAACCCGTCGGACAGTGAAAACAATAACTCCGGTACAGTATTACCGCTAAAATCCCTGATAAACATGGGCGGGGGAGGCCCGTCACCCGGTAAAGGGTAACTGGTGGTATAAACAACCTCAAAATAGCTGCTTAATGGAGCATTAACCTTGACTTCTTTTTCCAGGCTGAACTCCCCAAATTCCATTTCAGGGTCGTGGTCAAGCTTTAGGTTTTCCATCCTGTTCGCCTCATCCGGCTGAAGCCCGGAAACACTGTCAAGCACCTTATCTTCCTTTAAATCAAGCAGCGACAAAGTCTGCCAGATATAAGGCCCTTCACTATTACTCCAATAATCCGCTTCGGAGTAATGCCTGATATTGCCAAAGTCCATGGCTGGATCTGTATCTCTGGTCATACCGTCTGGCCCGCGTTGAATAGCAATTTCACTAACCAGCCGGTAATCTTCCATCTTGCCCGGTTCCCGGGGCGCATGGAGCTGAACTAACCTTCCACGGGAACCGGCCAGCTCCACCATGATAATTCCGGAGTCAGTCAGCCCCGTTATTTCCGTTTCAATGATCTCTTTTTCTGTGGTCCGCCCCAATTCAAGCCATATTTCCGCTTCCTGAGCCCCGCCTATCTCCAGCTCCGTGTATGACTGCTCAGCCACATCAAACAAGATTACTCCCTTTTCAATAGTAGCTGCCAACAACTTGTTATCGCCTACTGCTACCACTGGTTGAAAATGCCTTCCATGCCTCTCAAAGCCAGAGAAAGTATATTCTTCTTTAAGTTCCGCAGCAATTTCCACAGCATTATTATACTTTTCAAAAACAAAGATCTTATCTTTATTAATTCCGGCTGCGTAGTTATCAGTCCTGGTAAGCTCCAGCTCTTCAGAGCTTAGCTGCTCAATTAATACCAGCTCACCGCTATCTTCGTCTTTTTCGTAAACCCCGGTTCCCTCTTCATTGCTAACTATAAAGCGGTCATTTAGTATAACAGCAGATGAAACAGGGCCGGGAAAATAATACTTTTCACCTTCGTTAAAACATAAGACCATACTGTTTCCTGGTCCTGGTTTGATCAGAATGCCTTCATCTAACGAGAGATAAGATTGCGGAGGACCGGGATCCCTGGGGGGTAAAGCAAAAACCTGATCGGGTTGATGCATGCTTAAACCGGCCAGCTCAACACTTTTCCTGAAAAAATCGACTGGTTGAAATTCAGGCAACTCTCCCGCTTCTCCTGCACCGCTTATCACTGCGGTTTCTTCGATCATTGCAGGATCTTCGGCCAGTTCGAAAAAGATATCTTCTGCCACGCTGAGACGCTCTTTCAGTTCAATGCCGATAACATCAGGAAACTTTCCTTTTACATCTTCTTGCATATGTTTGGATATCCAATCTGTATCCGGGTACTTTATAGTAACCTTGAAACCCTGGTCATTGTTGCTGTCATTTTCTGCATTATCTTTTGCAGCTTCTTTTTCCTCAACCTGCAAGTTTATCTTTTCCAGGAAATCTTTTTCTACCTCCGGGGGAAGGTAGAGCAGTTGCAATTCCTTTTTAATTTGTAATAGATATTCATTCAGTGCCGTAATTTCATCAACCTCTCCAGGAACCTTGGACTCTTTTAGATCTAATCCGCTTGCCTGCCAATCCAGGAGCTCCGGCTCATCTTCTCCTTCAGCACAACCGGTAAGGGTTGCCAGGGAGAAGCCCAGCAAAATTATTAAGTATTTAGCGGCAGGTTTTAGTTTTAGCATCTGGAAATCAAACTCCTTTAAATTGAGGATTTAATAATAGAGAGAAACGGAAGGTTTTTGTAGAGCGATTATGAACACAGTTTTATGAATAGAGTTATTGATACCAACAATAAATTAGTATAACCCATACTAAAAGCGCGGACCTGGCCTGTCAACGTATAAATATAGAGACCATTAAGCTCTCTTAACAAACTCTCTATGGTGAGATGCTGGTAAAGTGGAGCCTTTTGTTTATTAATCCAGCTTTTCTACTTCTGGTTCCCAGGTTGAAAGTCCCAATCTAAAGGTGTCGTCTTCTTTCCAGTAAATATCACAAACTACGCGGTACTCTCCGGGGCTTGCTGTCACACGGCCCTTGCCGAGAACCATCTCTTCCCTTAGTTCAAAAGCCAGGACAATGCTATCCTGCTCGACTGCGGCGTCAAGCAGTTCCGGCTTATCGCTCAGTATGAATGTGGTGCTCTCATCCCGACCCAAAGCCCCGCCAGCAAGGATCCTGGAAAATTCAACTTCTCCCAGTTTGAAATCAAAGAAACGCATCCCGGAAGGATCTTTAAGGTATTTAGCCAGCTCCATTTCGATTTCTTTAGGAGCGGCTCTTTCAAATATCGCTTCATCTCCATGCTCGTGTGTATATGGATAAGGAAGGTAATACAGCTCATTGCGCCATTTTACCAGGGCTTTCAGCCAGTCATGGAGAGCCTCTGGATCTTTTTCCAAAACATCTTGACCGGGTTCTGCCGGGCGCAGGTCTTCGAGTTCTTCGAGCCCTGTTGTTATTTGCTCTTCAGTAATTATTCTTTCGTTTTTCAAAATGTCTATGAGATTTGAAGGGAACGGTCTCTCTTTATCTTTAATTGCAGCCAATATGGGGGTATCCTCCGCACCTGGGATTTTACCGGCCTTTTCCAGGTATTCACCCGCTTTAGCCCAGTTTTCCTTGTTTAAAGCTTCATTTACTGTTTCGAGGTAATCATTTAGTGCTTCTTTGTTTTTTATAAAGTGAGCTGTGAGCTCTGTATCTTCTTCAATATTTAAAGTAAGGCCTGGCTCCGTTCCAATCTCTTCTCCGTTTCTCTGCCAGGCCTCGAAGCTGTAACCCTCTTCTGCTTCCGCTTCAATTTCAACCTCTTCTCCACCCCTGTATATTCCCTCACCGGCAACATTTCCGCCTTCTTCGGGTTCAGTTTTTAAACTTAATTCGTATACTCTTTCAAATTCGGCTAACAGTTCCCGGTCATTATTAATTGTAAATTGATAGCTTTGATCAGTACTTACTTTTTCACCGTCTTCTTCCCACGCGGTGAAAGCATAACCCTCTGCTGCTTCTGCTCGAACAGTTACCTCGTCGCCTTCCTCGTAAAGACCCTCTCCGGATACTGTGCCTTCTTTATCTGAAGCTAATTCAAGATTAACTTCGTATTCAGCAGCACAGCCCGCTAGAAGCAGAACCGCTGTGATAATGAAAAATGATGCGAGCAAAATAAACCTTTTAAGCATAATTACAATAACCTCCCTGCCAAACAGCAGCCTGGCGGTTTCAAATATTGATTGTTAATGTTCTTTTTAACATAAGGAGGCTTAGAGTTCAAGAAAGTGATCAATATTATTGAGTGATTATTCATTTATGATATTTGAAATGATTATTTTGAAAGGAATGATGTTCATGCGCGAAGATGAAACCCTTTTTAATATACTTCTTCATGAGAACCGACGTTAACCGGCACAATCGTGTCATCTTGGAGCAAGAATAATAAACTGATTCTGTAGTTATAATTGATGGAAACTGCATAAAGATCATAGTGCTTTCCTTTTAGTTTATGAAGCTTCAGTGACGGGTGTCCGGGGTTAAGTTCCATAAGCCGTAAGGTTTTCTCATATTGATTTATTAAATCCGGGTGTTTTTTTAGAAAAGCAGCCGCTTTTTTATTATAACTATCGGTGTAGATAATATTAGGCATCAGTTATCCTCTTAATATGTTCATCTACTGTTTCAGCAACATATTTGCCCTGTTCAAGCTCCTTCAGGGTTTCATTTATAGCTGCTTCCAGTTCACATTCCCGGTAGTAGTTATATTTTTCAATCGGGATTACCACGTACGTGCTCTTTCCCCTTACAGTAACCACTGCTTCTTCAGATTCTTCCACAACCATATCAATTGCAGAAACACCCCTGGTTTTCAAGTCATTTGCAGTAATAATATTACTCATAGCAATACACCCCTTCTTAACAATGCTACTGATAACACTATTAATAGTACTCTAAAAAGACCTGAATGTCAAGCAGGCGGGGTATGAGACTTGAAATTCATAAGATATTGATGTATATTTATTATGAAAGGAATGGTGTATATGCGGACCACATTAAACCTTTCCGAACAGCTGGTGCGTGAAGTTGAGGCGCTTTACGGCAGCGGAAACCGCTCTAAAGCGGTAGAAAAAGCTCTTGAGGAAGCAGTACGGCAAAAAAAATTAAAGGCTTTTATGGAACTAAAGGGCAAAATTGCTATAGACAAAGATGCAGTAAGAAATCTCAGGAAAGCAGAGTTAAAAGAAAATGAAAGTTATAGTTGACACCTCGATCTGGATCGAATACTTAAAAAACAACCATGAAATAGCACCAGAGCTTGATGAAGGGTTGCTGACCGGGAAGCTATCTTTCAAAATGAAGGAAAAAGGTGTAACTATAGCGATTACTGATTGTGTAATCGCCGCTATTGCGACAAATAACGGGGCAGCGGTTTATACCCTGGATCAGGACTTCCAATCAATCCCTGATGTCGAACTTTACAATGAATTTTAAAGAGAAGAATGATAAGCTGATTCGGTATTAAATGCTTACAGGCAAATAATATCGATGTTTTCGCCAGTTGCATCTTTAATCATTTGGAAATGTTTATCGGCTGTATAGATGGAACAGTTATTCTTGAAGGCTAAAGTGTAGATAATAAGATCAGCCAGGGGTACGGTAATTCCTTTATTACGGAGGGCAGCGCCTTTTCTCCCTGCATCAATCCAGTCCTGATCATTAATTGAAAGCTGGGGAATACTTTCCAGCGCCGAAGCAAGGACATCCTTTTCGCTTTCTGTTTTTAGGCCCTGGATCAGCTCTGTAATAATTGGCCCCGTAATGCAGGCCAGGTAAAGATTTTTATCATGCACTATTTTTGCAACTTCCTTACTGCCTCTAAAATATTCCACCCAGGCAGAAGTATCAATAAGTATTTTTTTCATCGCTTGCTGTCCCTTAATTTACTTATTGCCTCTTCATCAAACTCAATTTTACCGACCAGCGATTTTAGCTGCTCCTCCTTTTTCAGTTGCAAAGCATCTCTTAAAGCCTGTTCAATAGACTTTGATCTCGATTCTGCCTTGTATGCTGCTTCGATTTCGCGGATTAGCTGATCATCAATGTTAATAGTTGTGCGCACAACAAACACCCTTTCCATTTAGTGCTGCATCATTTGCGTATTCATATTTTAGCATACATTTATTATTCAGCAATTGAATGTGTCACTAAGAATGGTCTTTCATCAAGATTGATATTCGTTCAAGACCATGATATTATTCATCATGATTATAAAGTAGTGGCTAATCTTTTGCTAAGCCACATCACGGGGGTTAAGTGGTGGAGACAAATATAATCGGTGTAAGAGAGAAAAAAGAATATCTTGTAAAAGCAATAGATTATTTTTCTGCAAAATGGGGAATCGAAAGAAACATTTATGATGATTGTATCAGTTGCTCTATTACAACGGAGAGTCCTCTTCCCCGGTGGTATCTGATGCTAAAAAGCAATCAAATCATAGGGGGTTATGGTCTTATAACCAATGATTTTATTAGCCGACAGGATTTATACCCCTGGTTATGTGCTTTATTCATAGAAGAAAGTGAAAGAGGGAATAATTTAGGAGCAA
>PWGT01000140.1 GCA_003554535.1 Syntrophomonadaceae bacterium
ATCCAATAACCAGGCCGCACCAACTTGTTTGGACCCCAGGTACTCAAACGGCCAGTCCTCGCCCAGCTCTTCAGTAGCTTCTTTGGCATCTTCAGGCTCTAAGAAGCGGCAAATACTTTTAACCAGCCTTTTTAGAGCCTCTACATCGACGTCCTCCCGACGCCCAAAATTATATAAAACCTTGGCTTTAGGCGTTTTGGTTTCGGGGTCGCGATAATTGTGGGCTAACTGAACGTATTGAACCTTGGATCCATCTTTATTTTTCCTGGTAGGAGTTCTTATATACATACCTACATTATAGCATAAATATTTCATCTGTGCAAGCAAATTATCAAAAAACGTGTGCCTACAGCTTTTGGCGAATTTCTACACTTTTAGCCCTCATTTTTGGCTAAAACAGGTGCTATCGGGTTCAAATGTTACTACCAACTCTTCAAAGGCGGTTAAAGAGATAACATATGAAAATCTTACATATAAACTCATATTTCAGTAAGGCGCAATTCTATAATAACCTGTTCAAGGCTCAAAGGGCTAATGGATTGACTCCATTTATATATATTCCAGTCGCTTCAAACGAGAATACAGCAAGCATTCCTTGTAGCCAGGATGCGGATGTAAATGTAGTAAAGGCATATGGGAAATACGATAGGTATATGTTTCACTTAAAGCAAAAGAAGATTTTAAATGATATTCTAAAAAGGTATGATTTTAAAAAGATTGACTTGATGCATGCCCATTCTCTTTTTTCTAACGGGTATACTGCTTATAAGTTAAATAAAAAGTACAAAATCCCCTATATTGTGGCAGTGAGAGGAACAGATATAAATGTTTTCTTCAGGTATATGTTTCATCTAAGACGGGTAGGGATATCTATTTTAGATAAAGCCAGTAAAGTAATATTCTTATCTCCAGAGTATAAAAGAAATTCACTAAAGCCATATTTACCTAAAGGTAAACTAAAAGAAATCACGGAAAAAGCCTTAGTAATACCAAATGGTATTGATAATTTTTGGTTAAATAATCGTTATAATCCGAAAAATTTAGAAACTGACAAAAAGATCAAAATACTCTTTGTCGGCCGGGTTTCGAAATTAAAGAACATTACTACCACCATTAATGCATGCATAATCTTGATTAAACAAGGATTCAATGTGGATTTTACCATAGTAGGAAAGGTTGAAGATCAAAGTGAATTAAAAAAGTTACAAGGATATGATTTTGTAAAATATATAGGGCCATGTGAAAAAGAAAGACTAATTGAATATTACCAGAATAATGATATATTTGTAATGCCATCACGGATAGAAACATTTGGGCTGGTTTATGCCGAAGCTATGAGCCAGGGATTGCCAATAGTATACACCAAGGGTCAGGGTTTTGATGGTCAGTTTGAAGAAGGGGTTGTGGGATTTCACGTTGATTGTAACAACGCAGATGATGTTGCTAATGGAATTATTAAAATAATTAAAAATTATGAAAAACTATCTCGTAATTGCCTGAATCTATGTGGTAAATTTAGTTGGGATAAAATCTCCAATGAATATGAAAGAGTATATGAAAGCATACAAAGGTAGCTATTTATAGTATAAGGAAAGAGTGCTAGGGAAAGGAGCTTATGTAATGAATTTATTAGTATTTGAACTGGCCAGGTCTGAAATTGGACTTGTTCCAGCTATAGGGGTAAAAAAATTCGTTATAGAAGATAACATAGGAGAAGGAATTCATATTCACTGGCACAACATCAGATTCAACATGAGCATCAAGGATTTTGAAATGTTTTGCGAACATATAGAAAAGACCAGGGAGGATCTATAAATGGGGATAGTTAAAAAAACACTTGCCTCTTTTACATTATCAACAGGTGAAAGCTATGAAATTGAGTATAATGAAGATAGAGTTATACATATCCATCTGGACAATATTCGAATAGATATGTCGGTTGTAGAATTCCAACAGTTTGTTGATACCGTCTTAAAGGGAAGAGATGAACTGCGGAGGCAGAAAAGTGAAATATAGCAAAAAGGAAACAGAAACCATTGTAAAGATATTTTATTTATTAGCCGAAAGAAATATTTTATATGTCGTCCTTAATGGATATGATGGACTACCTGACTATATTGATGGAACTGACATTGACATTCTTGTTCATCCAAAAGATTTTTTTGAAGCAAAAACTCTTATGTCAAGAGACTTAAATAGTGGTAAGAACCCGTTATTAAGGTTGCAAAAGATCATCAGTAGATTTCTTTTGCGCTGCAAACTAGCAATTAAAAGCCCCGACAAGGCATTTTATGCATTATTAAAAATTTTTAATAAATTTATGAGATTAAAAGTACCTCCCCACCAGAAATTTGAAGATACCAGTCCAAGGTACCTTGAGGCAAAGTTTCTAACTGGTAATCTGGAAATACACTTAGTCAACCACCTTGCTTATAAATCGCCCAAGAACGGGAAAAAAATTCGAGTAGATCCAAGAATAGAAGAACTGTTATTTCAGCACAGAAAGAAAAGGGGTGAGATTTATGTACCAAGCCCTCCTGAAGAACTCACCCACTTGATATGTAAAGGTTTATTTGATAAGAAGGGGGAATTTCCCGATTACTATCTTGTTAAATTATCTTCATTTAGTGATTTGGTATTAAATACAAAGGATTTAGAGGAAAGGTTTAGAGAAATTACGGAATTATTGTTCTTCAAAGCCGATTCCCTAATCTATGATAATGTAAAGGACAAGAAATTCGAAGGTTTGAAACAAAAACTACTTAAATTCTCGGGTTATTAAAAGTCTAATTTAGGAGCATATAGATGATCAGAGGGCTATTAAGGGTGGGTTATTCCGATATTAAAAACAAATTATTGTATGGCAGAATTGCACCTGTTTATTGTGAAAGGATATGGTTAAGCCCGGCGGAATGTACTATAGCTATTGATGATGGAGCAAAAATAATCCATGGTTTTGGCCCCTTTTTTCCTGGACAGGTAATTGATTATTGGCCTCCTGCAGAAGAAAAGAATATTATCCCCGTTATAGAGGTAAAGAAGATTAAATTCTCTATTGACCATTGGGTAAATGGGGTTAAATGGGAGAATACCGGCGCATATGAATACATGGAAATACTAATTGCCAAATCTAAACGAGGGATAGTTGATGGCTGCAGAACAGCTGATGATATTGTCAGGCGTTACAGTAAGTTAGATGAAATATTCAATCAAGTAAAAAAAGAGGGTAGGCTTCGAACAAAAAGAGAGATAAAAGAAGATAAAAATTTTCGGGAAAGAGATGGGATACGTATTCATGTTGGGCCCAATGGAGCGTTTATTTTAGATGGCGGCTATCATAGGTTTGCCATGGCCTTAATTTTAAATTTAAAAATGATACCGGCTCAGGTTACTTGTGTCCATAAAGATGCAATTCCCAGTTTACCGTCTTTGCGAAAGGGAAATAGAGGTGCAAGAGGGAGAAAAAAGGGCCGGTAGAATCGGGAGATATGTCCCAGGAAGAAAGGTGAATCGATGGAAAAGAAGGAATTGAAGTTTTGTGGGTGCTATGAAATAATTCCGAAAACATTTGCAGATCACAGAGGTCAACTAGTGAAACCCTTTAATGTTGATCTCTTTAAAGAAGTAGATATCATGCATGGATTTAATGAAACCTATTATTCTATTTCAAAGATGGGCGTATTGAGGGGACTACATTTTCAGGTTCCTCCTATGGACCATGCCAAGTTGGTCCACTGTATTAAGGGCAGGGTAATGGACGTTGCCGTAGATTTAAGGGTAGGCTCTCCCACTTTTGGTGAGTATGAGGTATTTCATCTCGATGAGAGTTTCCCCAGGATGATTTACCTTCCCGCAGGCTTTGCCCACGGATTTTTGGTCATGTCCATGGAAGCAGTCATGTTGTATAAAACCTCTACCGTCCATTCTGGTGAACACGATGGCGGTATTCACTGGAAGTCACTAGACATACCTTGGCAGGAAGATAATCCGATACTATCGGAAAAGGATAAAAACCTGCCTTATTTAAGTGATTATATAAGCCCTTTTAAGTATTAACCCGATAGAGGATTTCCTCTACCAAAGGTTCTGGAGGTGAATGCTGATGAAAGCAGTTATTCTTGCTGGAGGAATGGGGACCAGGATAATTGAGGAGTCGCAGCTCAAACCAAAACCCCTAGTTGAAATTGGGGGAAGACCAATACTTTGGCACATAATGAAACTTTATTCCTTTTATAACATTAACGACTTTATCGTCTGCTGTGGTTACAAAGGAAATATGATAAGGGATTTTTTTGCCAACTACAACCTGTATGTCTCCGATGTTACCTTTGACCTTGCGAATAAAAAAGTAACGGTCCATAGAAACAATATTGAAACATGGAAGGTAACCCTTGTAGATACCGGATTAAAGACAATGACAGGGGGCCGAATAAAAAGAATCAAGGGCTATCTTGATGAAGGCGAGGATTTTTGCTTGACCTATGGCGATGGTGTAGGGGATGTTAATATTGAGGAATTGATCTCATTCCACAGATCCCACAATTGTCTGGCAACTGTAACGGCGGTACAACCTCCCGGCAGGTTCGGCAGGTTAAAGATACAGGGTGATAAGGTTGTGGATTTCAAAGAGAAGGAAAGAGGTAGAGATTACATAAACGGCGGTTTTTTTGTCCTATCTCCCGGCATTTTCGATTATATAGAAGGGGATGATACCGTATGGGAAAGAGATCCCATGGAGAGGATGGTGTTGGAGGGACAGGTTGTAGCCTATCCACATAAAGGCTTCTGGCATCCGCTTGACACAATGAGCGATAAATCATATATGGAAGATCTTATTACTTCAGAAAGTGCGCCCTGGATTTTATGGTAAACTACGTTGATGGGAAATGGAGGACTGATAGATGTTTTTAGGTAGCATTATGGAGGAACTCTCCTCCAGGGAATTATCAAACAATCATATAAAGGTGGGAATCGTCGGGTCGGGTTTCATAGGCCGGGGCTTGATAAACCAGATAGAGCAGATGAAGGGAATTAAAGTATCTGCTTGTGCCGGGCGAAATGCTGAAAAGACTGCTGCTCTATTAAAGAAAGATAATCCCCATCTGGATACTAAAGTCTGCTGTGACCTGAAAGAAGTAAATGAGACAATAGGCGGGAATAAAATCGCTGTTGCTGTTGATCCCTATATTCTTGCCAGGTCGGATATTGATATATTGGTTGAATGTACAGGCGATGTTGAGCTGGGAGCACAGATTTGCATTTCTGCCCTGGCAGAAAAAAAGGATTTCATTGCCAGCCCGGAAATGGATGTCACTTTGGGGCCATCTATGAAGAAGCTGGCAGACGAAAATAGAGTAATATATAGCGGTTATGACGGTGATGAGCCAGGAGCGGCAATGGAGCTTTATAGATATGTTTCCGTTTTGGGTTTTGAAATAATAGCCGCAGGTAAATTTAAGGCATTCTATAATCCCAATACAACACCTACATCGTCAGGCAAGTATGCAGATGAATTCGAGTTGAACCCCTATAAGTCGGCATCATTTGGCGACGGGTGCAAGATGAGTATTGAAATGGCCATACTGGCCAATGCTACAGGGTTAATTCCCGATACTAGGGGCATGCACCTTCCCATTGGAACACTGGATAGCTTGACGGATATCCTTTGCCTTGAAAGTGATGGAGGTATTTTAAGGACCAAGGGTGTAGTAGAGATTGTCAGGGGTGTTGAACCTAGTGGGGGTGTTTTTGTTGTTGGTTTTATGGAACATCCCCGTATAAGGAAAGACCTAAGATGCTTTAAAATGGGTGAAGGACCGAACTATCTCTTCTACAAGCCCTACCACCTTTGTTCAATTGAAATGCCCATTTCAATATTAAAGGCGGTAATCAATAGGGAGGCTACCATAGCGCCCCTGGGTCCTCCTGTTGCCCAGGTTTTTGCTACAGCCAAAAAGGATTTAATTCCTGGGGATAAACTTGACTGCATAGGCGGCTATACTTTCAACGGCTTAATTGACCTTGACAGCAAGGTAAGGGAAGACAACCTGCTTCCCGTAGGAATTGCAGCAGGAGTGGAGATAACAAAACCAGTTAAAAAGGGACAACCAATTTCCGTGGAAGATGTGGAAATCGACTGTGATTCCCTTATCTGGAGACTCTGGAGGTGACTTAATTGCCGTCAAGAGCAAAGACCATCGACCTTTATAAACATGAAGGTCTTTCAGGAAGTCAGCAGGGAAACAGCAGATTAAATATGCAGGAAATACTCGCCAAGAAAACATCATTGAAATCATACCCCAGAAGGATTGTTCTGGAACTAACCAACGACTGTGAGCTCAACTGTATTATGTGTGGCAGGCGCTATGCAGATTTCAAGAAAACTTATTTTAATACAGCGTGGCTGGACAAATTAACTGATGCTTTAAAATATGCAGAAGAAGTATCTTTCATTGGATGGGGGGAAGCTACAATGCACCCGCAGTTCAGTGAGATACTCGGTTTTATTGAATCCTTCCCGGTTAAAAAATATCTCCTTACAAATGGCTGTAAAACTGATTTAATTCAAAGGACTGTATTCGATAAAGCCATAGACCTTCTTGCAGTCAGCCTGGATGGTTCTTTAGCAGCTACAAATAATAGTATCAGACGGGGTTCTGATTTTAATAAAATCATAACAATGCTAAGGGAAATAACTGCTGAAAAGAAAAAAGGACGGGTCCAGAGACCATACATAAATTTGGTCATGACTTTAATGAGGTCAAACCTCCATGAATTTACGGGTATGATTGAACTTGCCGGTAATATTGGTGTTGAGGAAGTTAAAGCTGTTTATCTGACAGCCTTTGCTAATGGCCTTTTGAGCCAGTCACTTTTCCAGCACCAGGATGAGGTAAGGAAAGTATTTCAGGAGGCTATCACACTGGCTGATTCCTTGGGAGTGAAACTTGTTCTACCCCACATTCAGGGTGAAGACCCTGCAGACATGATGTACCACAAAGAATGCTATATGGGATGGAGGGATTTCTTCCTGGGATCCGACGGTTATGTTCGGCCGTGCATGTCAACATGCTATAAGCTTCTGGACTTTAATAATATAAGCAATTTTGAAGATATGTGGAACTGCAAAGAATTTATAGATTTCAGGAGAAATGTTAATAATCCAGATTTAATGATAAAAGAATGCAAGAGATGCTATCAGTCAAGTCATGCCAACTGGAACAGGAAAGAAGCTTTCCTGCAGCTGGATCAACCTTTTTCACCGGAGTGGGGGAAGATTGAAGGAGGAGGTGGGCGGGATTAATTTTAAAGGGTTAAAAGTCGGTTATTCTCCGTACAGTAAAAACTTCAAGATGGTTAGTGACAGGCGTAGGTTCTCTTACTATGCCAAGAAAAGGGGTATCGATTTTGAGATAGCCCGCCCTTCTCAAACCTATGATTTGCTGGTATTAACAGAAAAATCGGACCTGCCGTACTGGAGCAGGTTGGCCAAGGGAAAAACAAAGATAGTGTTTCAACTTATAACCTCCCAATTGGCCAGGAAAATAGATATATACGTTGCTTTGAGTGGAGTTATTAGATACCTCAGGGGTATAACCAGCTCTCCTGTTCTCAACTATAGAAATGTTGTAAAGGATATGTGCAGGAGAGCTGATGCGGTAGTATGCACTACACTTGAACAAAAAAAAGATATTTCCGATTATTGCGATAATATCCATGTAATTTTGGATATTCACAACCCTATACTCTCGGCTGTTAAAACGGATTATTCGGCAGCAGAGGAATTTAACCTGGTCTGGGAAGGACTGCCGAAAAATATCTGTTCTATGAGCACCATCAAGAACGCTATCAATACACTTCAAAGCAAGCATAAAATAGCCCTTCATGTAATTACTGATGCATCCTACACAAAATATTATAAGTTAGTTAAATATAGAACTGCCGACGTTATTAAGAAATTTTTTGATAATGTTTATTTTTATGAATGGAACGAGACAATGCTGGCAAAAATAATAACTACCTGTGATCTAGCCTTTATACCGCTTAAACTTGACGATCCCTTTGACGCGGGTAGACCGGAAAACAAGCTCTTCTTATTCTGGCGCATGGGAGTTCCTGCAGTAGTATCGGCTACCCCCGCTTACATGAGGGCCATGAAGGGAGCGGGGCTTAATATGGCATGCCGTGATGAAAAGGAATGGATTGAAGTTCTTGAAAAATATATTTTGGATGAAGATGCAAGGGCTGAAGCGGGGAAACTTGGTAGAAGTTTTGTAGAAACAAATTATAATGAAGAAAAAATTTTGTCCCACTGGGACAGCGTATTCAAATCAATCTTAAATAAATAGAAGCAGAAAAAGTAACTATAAAAATAGGCCATATAAGTTTAACCCCACCTTAATGGTGGGAGTTTTTGGGTGATGTGCCCGGCATAGGCGCGGTCTAACGCCGTTTTTGAAGAGTTGGTACCTAAAATCCCGAAAATTATAACTATGTTTCCAGGTCAACTCCTAAACCGAAGTTACCCCCTTTGTAGATAGAGTATAATATAGTTCGCAAAAGTAAAACAAAAAAGGAAAACCATCGGCAACTCCGAAAAATGGAATGGAAGAGCAAACCAATTTAAAGGAGTTGAACCGATGGCTTACTCTCATTCTAACCTGAATTTTGAAAAAATGCTAATGAAATTTTTGTCAGAAGAAGATCCTATGTTGGAAATGCTCAAATGGCTCTGTGAAAAACTTATGGATGCAGAAGTTGCCTCTAAAATCAATGCTAACAAGTCAGAAAGAACCGAAAATCGCTCAGGTTACCGTTCTGGATATCGAGTTCGTCGTTTTGACACCCGAATGGGCACCATGTATTTGTTTGTCCCCAAACTCCGTAAAGGTGGCTACATACCCTTCTTTATCAACGCCAAAAAGCGTTCAGGAGCCGCTCTAATGAGCGTAATTCAAGAAGCTTATATCAATGGAGTATCTACAAGAAAAATTGAAAAATTAGCAAGGAGTTTAGGAATTGATTCCATCTCCAGGAGCCAGGTTTCTCAAATTACAAAGGAGTTAAACGCCCAGGTCAAAGCTTTTAGGGAAAGACCTTTGCAGGAAACTTACCCCGTCCTCTGGGTAGACGCCTTGTATGAAAAAATCCGCTTTAATGGCCAGGTTAGAAACATGGCTGTCTTGGTTGTTATTGGGATTGATCAAGAAGGAAAAAGGGATATATTGGCCGTTGAACCTATGCAAGAAGAATCAGAGGCAACTTACAGAAGTTTATTTGAAAACCTTAAGGAGCGAGGTTTGAAAAATACCTGGTTAGTCGTTTCTGACGCCCACAAGGGACTTATGAAGGCAATTCAAAGCTCATTCATTGGCTGCAGCTGGCAGCGCTGCAAGGTCCACTTTATGAGGAATATTATGGCTCATATTCCCGCAAAAGCAAAAGCTTTTTTTGGAGAAAAACTAAAACAGATATGGCTTCAGCCTGATATTGAAAGCGCCAAAGAATACGCAAATATACTAATGGACAAACATGAAGATAAATACCCTGGAGCCATTAAAGTTTTAGAAGAAGGATTAGAAGATACCCTTCAGTATTATAATTTCCCCAGAATTGACCACAGAAAGATTTCATCAACCAACATGCTGGAGCGTTTGAATAAAGAGATCCGAAGGCGAACCAGAGTTGTGGGGATTTTTCCAAACATGGACTCATACATTCGATTAATGACGATTAACTTAATGGAATACAGCGAAGTGGTTTTCCCCCAAAAAATTGTCCAGTAGATTACGCCACTTTTCTCAACTTTTCGTATTCTTCCGGGGTTTTATAACCAAGAGTGGAATGGAGTCGGGATCG
>PWGT01000034.1 GCA_003554535.1 Syntrophomonadaceae bacterium
ACCATAACTCCTCCCTTAGTTTGTATACCACATACCATTCTACTATGAACATATACTGAAATATAAATTTTTGTATTAAGCGTTTGATTATATCATAATTTCTAAAAAATTTTCAAGTTAGCTGATCTGGCCAGTGTGTCAATAATTAGCGGGTAATTTTTTTCTCGCTCCAGAAAATTTAACAAAAAGGCGATAAATCAACTTCCATAATATCAAATTAAAAACACGGTATGGGGATGGGTGGCTTTGCTGTTCGCTCTACCTTTTCTGGAACGAGGTCTCTTTTTTCCTTCAAAATTTAATATTATTTCAATAAACCACACCGAAAAAAAAGAAAAATCTTCCGGGATAATCGGTGGTCAGGTCAAAAAACTGCATGTTTAAAATTCTGTTTAAAAAAACCAAGGTATTTATGTAATATATACTTTACATTGTGCAAAATATATATTACAATATCAAGCAAGTTGTTGTAGAGCTAGCTCAAAATGCGAAAAGCAAGAAAAAGCATTAGAGTGGCTTGGGTAGAGAGGCGTGGAATTCGGGATGCATTAATCTGGGAAGGCATTGCCATTATCTTAGCCTTCCATAGTATGTAAGTATGTAGGACGTATATTGGTGGTGCCATAAGGTTGCATTTCTGGGAGGAGGAAAAAGTGTATCTTATGGCCTACCCGAGGAGTTAAATAAAACATGGAAGGAGTAAAAGATAATGGATAATGTAAGTCTCTCTTTAATCACTGCATTAGGTATGATAATTGTCGCACTCATACCGCTTTTCTATTGGCGCCGTTTGACGAATCTCAAATTCCGCTGGTTCTGCTTGGGAGCCGGACTATGGTTCGTGTCAGTTGAATTGAAATCTATCTTCGCCTCTCTCTATGATGAGACCATAATTGGTTTTTTAAGTGCAAACCTGCCGGAGCTATTATCCGGTGCAGCCGGAGGTTTGTATATAGGAATTCGATCGAGCTTTTTTGAGATAGGATTGACCCTGCTAGCGGTTCTTATTTGGAAACAACTCGGCAGAAATTCCGAACGGGCGATAGGAATAGGTATAGGAGCAGGTTCCTTTGAAGCTCTTTTATTGGGCTTAGGAGTATTGTTTGGTGCTGTGGTCTATTTTGCCGGTTTACCGGGTGCTGAAGAAGTACGTGTTGCTCTTGATTCACCAGCGGAACTGACCACTCTTTTTTTCCTGATAGGTCCGGCAGAGAGATCTTTAACGATACCAGTTCACGTTGCTTCCAGGGCATTGATAATACTTGGCGTTGCGAAAAAGAAGGCTTTAATGGTTTTCTTAGGATTTTTAATCTTCACGTTACTTGATGGAGTTGCCGGAGCCGCACATGTTTTCGGACTGGTTGGCGAAATATCTCTGTGGTGGATCCAGCTTGCCGTGCTTCCTTTTGCTTTGCTCAGTATTCCTCTTATTATATGGTGTTACAAAAAATGGAGGGAAAACGGCGCTTGCGGGCATGAAACGAGAATATGCGATGAATAATAGCGACTAACTGTCGTAGAGGTGAATAAAAATGGGAAAAGTACGAAACCGCATTAAAGTGGCCCGGGTAGAAAAAGGCTTTACTCAGGAAGAACTTGCAGAAAAGGTTGGGGTTACCAGGCAGACTATTGGCCTTATTGAAAAAGAACAATATAACCCAACGATTGTTTTATGCCTGAGGTTAAGCCAAGTATTAAGTAAAAGTCTTGATCAGCTATTTTGGATGGAGGTGAATGATAATAATGGAAAATGATGAGAGAATCACTACTGCCAAAAGAGAAGCGGAAAGCATAGGATATCGGCTTTTATTCTGGAGCCTGCTGGGGGTTTTTGTCTTTTATAGTATAATTCTGAGGCAACCTTCTTCAGAGATTTTGGTTGTATTAATTATTTGGCTAATTTTTTTCGTGGTACTTTCTCTATTTTATATCTGGTACTTTATATATCGGTACTGGGAAAAGAAAACTCTGTGAAATATCCTGAGTTTACAGGAAAAAGAGGTTTAACTAAACCAGGTTATTGACCAAGTTAGAAGACAAAAAGTAAAATGCTGGTAAGCGCCTGGCAAAAATAATATCTTTAAGAAAGAAACCCTGGTATTATGGATTTACTAAGGATCAATAATTCCTGCCTGGCTAGTTCATGGTGGGGGGAATTTTCTACTTGCCATGGCCTATGCTTTTAACTTGTTGTAAAAGCAATGAGTAACAATAAATGGTTTTAGTATAAGATATTTTATATAAACTTTACTACTCTGAGGTGATATTTTGGACATTAGACTAATTATTTTATTGTTAGGTGTTTTAGCGGGAGGAAGTCTTATTTTAATTGAAAAAATCAAGGGGAAAAAAATAATTTTAAGAGATCGTAGGGAGTTCTACTCTTCCATCTTTTTTACAGTACTGATGCTGGTTTCTCTTATCCAATCTTTTTTAGAATCAGGATTAACACTTATATCCTTTATTTTTATGGCTTTCTTTATAATTGGGGTAATTATGGTGGTAAAAGCTAAACAAAAACTAATAGAGCCAGAAAGTTAATCTTTACACATTTTCTAAAATAAGCGAATTAAATATGCTCAAAAGTTTGCTTAAGGGAGTGATTTAATCATGGAAGAAAAATATATTAAACGTCTTTTGGGGTTTTTATTATTGCATTTAATGATTTTTGTTATATCGTTTTATTTTATGTATGGCGTGGCTAACTCTGGACTTCATCATGTGTTAAATGGTCTTGCAGTTGTTTTATTTACTGGTTTATTTGTGCAATTTATTCCTACCCTTTGTAAAGAGAGTAACCGGTTTAACATAGGTAAATATACAGAAATTATTTCTGCATTTCTTTCTGGTGGTATTATTTTAATTGTTATTTTCCATATTAGCATAGGATTAAATTTAGATTTGTATTAACAAGGTACAGATTGGTTTAATAAATGCTAAATTGCAACCAACGTGCAAAAAAAAGGTGACATTATAGAATAAAACTATCACTTTATTTTGTCTGGTTAGTCCATTTCACTCCATTGGAAAGGAGAATAAAAATGATCTCCAAATTTAAAACCCCTTCTGTTGCCATGCTGGTTGCAGCAGTTTCGCTGCTATTAGTTGTTGGAATAGTAAGTTTAAGTGGGCCTATGTGGTCAGTGAAAACTCCACCCGAAGTTGTGGAAGAAGCATTTGAATTGATGCAAGAAGAACCTCAAAACCTCGAGGCTTTGAAGCCGTATTTGCTTGAGGAAACCCGTGGAAATTAATTCGTTTTCAAGGTGTTGTAAATTTTTAATTTAAATTTCTCTGTCGTAAATAAATACATCAAATGTAAATTCTCCGCTATGAAGATCAAAACTAACCGGCAAGCGTCCCTTAGGGGTGAATCCATTAAAATCATAAAAGCCGTAATTACAGTTTTCATCGGTGTAAACATAAATATTTTTAACTGAATTCTGGCGGCAATAATCCAGGTAATTATTCAATAGTTGCTTACCTATCCCTTTCCCGCGGCATTTGCTGCTCACAACAAAAAAGACCAGCTCTCCATCGTATTCACTCTTTGTATTTTGGAGCAGTTTTGTATAAACTTTGATCAGGTTGAAAAAGCCTCGAACTAAGTTTCTCTCATGGCGTGATTTGAGCAGCAAACATGCACCATGAAACAATATGTAAGGGAGGTGAGTTAAATTTTTCAGTGGTATGCTTCTTCCGTCAACTCTACCATATAGAAATCCGACAACTTCCCCGTTTAGCTCTGCAACTTGGGTATAGTTTTGAGTTAATAAGGCCGTGTGCATGTTGGCATTAAGGATGTGTTTAACGCTATTTGGATTATTAGTGTATTTTTCAAAATGCCAGGCATCGTTTATAAGTACCTTCAAATCATTGTAATCATGTTTATTCACTTCTCTAAATAATATGTCGTTCATTTTATATCTCCTCCTGTCTTTTTATTTCTTGGGTAGTGATGTTTAATATCTTTTCCAAAACCTGAATTTCTGTGGGACTTAACTGTTCCAGTATGCGCCAGCTTAGCTGGTTTAGATACTCATCGTCAATTTCGTAAAAATCAAGAAATTTGCTGGTTACTTTCAGATAATGCCTTCTCTTGTCTTTTTCATCAGGAATACTTTCCACGTATCCTTTTTCAATCAAGTTATTTATTCGGTAAGTCAGGTTGGGTTGTGAGATGTGCATAAAAGCAGACAATTCAGAATAGGTTGGTTGTTGTAAGTGGTAAATTATCTCTAGCATTGAGATTTCCATGGCATTAAGGTTGGTAATTTCCTTATTGCTTTGAGTGAATAGTTTTTTATAGTACCTGATGAGTAAATGTGAATAAATCTCTTCCATTTTTTTGCGAAGATTTTGCATATTAAGTGCTCCTTAGTTAAAAGATTTTAATTAAAATTCTTTAACTAATATTACACCATAATGATATGTTTGTCAAATGAAGTTTTTTTGCTGTGAAGTTTTTTTGCCGAAATAATCTTTGCTTAATGTATCAATCGATTAAAATAACTGGAGTCGAAGAGTTATGAACCACATCTTCTGCTGTGTCCCCCATTAAAACTGTTGTATAGGCAGACTGGTTATGTTTCCCCATATAGATCTGGTTTACATCGTTTTTTTCTGCCTCTTCTACAATAAACTTTGCCGGGCTACCAGTTTCCACCTTTATTTTATAACTAATGTCCCGGGCCAGGGGGGCCACGATATTTTTCAATTCTTCTTTGCTGAAGGCAATTCTTCCCGATTGTTGCACATGTAGCACTACCAGGTGAGCATCCATCTGCCTTGCTGCTCTGACTGCTTCTTGCAGGGCATTCTGGGAAGCTTCTGATCCGTCATAAGCAGCCAATAACACGTAATCATCCTGGATATTAACCTTGGTAGGATCCACTTTGCCTTTTTCAAGCAAGCGAGGGGCAAGAAAAACTGTTAAAAAGGCACCCAACGGGGCAGTGAGTATTATTGCCAATACTGAAATGGCCAGAATAATCTCTCCATGAGGAACGCCCATAGCAAGAGGAATACCACCTATTGCAGCTTGCACAGTGGCTTTAGCCATATCTCCTCCCACCATAAAAACTCTTTCTCCAAGATTTAAAGAAGACCCCCAGGTAGAAGCAAAAATTCCTCCCCACCGGCCTATAAGAAGGCCGATAGCAATAATGGCCAATCCCTGAGGTCCCGCGTCTAAAATAACCCCTACATCTACCGCAGCACCAATGAGCACGAATAAAAAGATTTCACCCGCGACCCATATCTTGTCTACTTCAACTCGCAGCCTGCGGGCTGTTACAGCATCTTTTTCCAAAATGACAAAGCCTAAAACCATTACTGCCAGGAAGGCTGAAAAGGGAAGATAGTCATCCCCTATAATTAAGAGAAGCCCCAGACCCAGCGCTACAATTAGATCATGAATGTTGCTGCTAGTAAGATTACTGCGCCGGATCAAATATAAAGCCAAAAATCCAGCTGCTATCCCCAATCCAATTGCTAGGATGACTTGAAGAGGAATATCCATGACCTGAAGTGCTACGGATGTTTCGCCTCCTCCAGCCCCATTCTCTACAATCCAGGCCAAAAAAACCCCAAACATAGTAATTGCCGTAGCATCACTGGCAGTGCCCCCGGCTAAAATCAGATCGGGGATACCCTTTTTTACCCCCCATCCTTCACCTTTTAAGCGTAGCATTAGGGGCACGATAACAGCAGGAGAAGCTGCACATACGATCCACCCCAGCAGGAAGCATATTAGCCATTCCCAACCAAAAATGAAGCGGGTAGCCACTGCTACTACTGAAGCTTCTATTACGGCGGGAAGGAAAGCGAGCCTAATGGCTACAGTCCCCTGAGAGATTATTTTGTTTTTATCCAGCCCCAGTCCTGCTTTGAATAAGATAAACAAAAGTGCTAACAAACGGATTTCTTCAGATATATTTAAGATATCATCCGGGAGAATATCCAAGTAATTAGGGCCCACTATAATTCCGGCTAAAAGCATACCAATTAGTTTGGGCAACTTGACTCGACCAGCTAGTTCACCGGCCAAAAATCCTATCAAAAGAATAATCAAGATTCCTTCCAGCATTTAAGACCACCATCCTTTCCGCAATTAAACAAAAAACTCCTGTCTTCCCTACTTAAAGGAAAAACAGGAGCCATTAGCCGCTTTTTTAGCGGCACTTATCGGCGAGCTCCATCGCCATATAATCCCTATAAAATCCTATATTATTTTATGCATGGATATAAAAAAAAGTCAAGAAACTAAATATTATTCTCGGCCTAAAGCCTGAGGTTTTCCCGGCGTAATTATATAATTATTGTATAAAAGCCGAAACATATCGGCGAAAAGATTTATATGGCTCAATACTTTTTTCTACTTTTGTGTCCATTATTGCGCCTTCAAAAGCGTGGAATAGAAACCGAGCGGTGTCATGTGTGTTTAATCCATTTGTTATGGATTTATTTTGTTTTGCTTCTATGAGGCAGTTTTCCAGTTGCAAAATAATGTTTTTAATAACCTCATGAAGATGCTCTCTCAGTTTGTCATTAGTGTCAGCAAGCTCAAGTGCGAGGTTGCCCAAGGGGCAACCCAGGGCACACCCAGTTTTATTTAGTTCTTTTTCGAAGTGTGCAAATAAATTATCCAATCTTGTTAAAGGCGGGTGCCGCTTATCATTCAGGTAGGAATTAAATAATTCTCCTGTAGTGGTAGCAAAATAATCAATTACCGCAGAACCAAAATCTTCTTTGCTTTGGAAATAATGATAAAACGAACCTTTTGGTATCCCTGCAGCATCAAGTACTTGCTGAATACCTGTAGCATTGAAGCCCTGCTCATGTATCAGGGCGGCTCCTTTTCGGACAATTGTGTGGCAAGTTTTTTCCGGGGCCATAATGCCATTTCTCCTTGTGGCAGAATTATCTATTCATTATTTTCATAAAAGCTTCCAGCCGGCCTTTTTCCTGTAGCACTTTTGTGCTCATTTCCATTATGTCTGACGGTGTAGAGGGCATCTGTTTTCTTTCTACAAGAACCATAGCTTCTGAGGGGCAGGTAGTTACACAAAGGCCACAACCGATGCATTCTTCAGTATTGACTTCGGCAATGTCATTTTTCAATTCTATGGCTCCTACGGGGCAGCGATCTTCAATACAAATAGCACAACCAGTGCATTTATCGGAATGGACATATGCTTCAAAACGGCTTGGTTCAAAAGCATGGGGATGTTTAAGCTGAGTTCTTCCGCGCAAAACAGTGCAACAACAAGGGCAGCAGTTACAGATAAGGTTCGCCCGATCAGCACTGTTATTGGTTGTATGTACAAGACCTTCCTGTTCAACTAAATCTAATACTTCCAGGCCTTCTTCCTTAGTTATCTGGCGGGCAAAGCCGCGTTCCACAAGAAATTCGGCAGCTTTGTCAAAAACTAAACACACTTCCCTGGGCTTATCACAAGCATTAATGCTGACCCGGCAGGCGCATTTGGTCAGAGCAATAAAAGAAGCACTGTTGATAAAGTTCTTGACCTCTTCGTAGGGAAGGACTCGATCGCGGGCAGGTATTGATTTATCGACCGCCACCACCCGCATCAGCGGGGTGGGGTTCCCAGCAAAAGACATGCCCAATGCTTCCTGGTGGTACTCTTCCCAAAGTTCTCCCAGCTTCTCGTGCGTGGGTGTGCCTCTGCCTTTCATAAAAGGGAACTCAAATATACCAGGAATAAGAGGCAATAGTGCATACAAGTATTTGCCTTCTTTCTCCCGCGACATAATAATTCCCTTATTGGCCATTGATTCCAGCAGATTTATTGTTTCATCCTCGGCGCGTTCAGCTTTTTGTGCAATTTCTGCGGAGTCTTTCATTTTAAAACTCATATTAACAGCAACTGCTGCTTCTTCAGGTGTGAAAAGAGTCTTTAATATTTCGTAAATGGCTTCTGCTTTTGGTGCTGTCGCCGGGTGCGAATCTAATACTTCTCTTAATTCTTCATAAACATCCATATTTCTTCCCCCTTTGGAATTGGAAACTAAATTCAACACAATTATATTAGACCGGTCGTCTATAATCAAATATAATATTTTTTAGTCTCTCCAAGTTTTTTTATTGGATTAACGACGAATCTTTCTTGAAGTTGTCTTTTCAAACTCGGTATCACGATATATGACCTGCCGTATATTTTTGTAAGAAACTAATTGTTCATTGACCTTTTGAACTTCTTTTTCCAATAAATTTTGGATATCTTTTTGGGCAGGTTCAGGCCCGAGTTTTTCTTTTACAACTTCCATGTCCGGGAAAATTGTAGCGGTAATAATGATATCGTCTCGCTGGCTGTCTTCGCCGGAGATAACAGATTCAGCTACATAAGGAGAATGTCCCAGCAGTGACTCAATCTCTTCCGGGAAAATATTTTTACCATTCTTGGACACAATAACATTTTTCTTACGTCCAGTAATGATGCAAAATCCATTATCATCAATATAACCGAGATCGCCGGTATGATAGAATCCATCTTCATCTATAGCTTCGGCTGTTGCCTCCGGATTTTTATAATAACCCAACATTATATTGGGACCACGGCCTACAATTTCACCGATGCCATTTTCATCCTGGTTAATTACTTTTAGTTCAACTCCGGGCAAAGGTAACCCGGCGGCATGGTTGTTAAAATCAACATCCCGGTTTAAGGCCAAAATTGGTGCACATTCAGTCAGTCCGTAACCTTGTATAGCTGCTATTCCCATATCTTGCATATCACTTAAAATTTTCGGATCAGCGGCAGCACCACCCGAAATTAACATACGCAAATTACCGCCCAAATTGTCAATTACCTCGGAGAATACTTTTCGGCGTAGATCAATGCCCAGCGACAAAAGGGATTTTGTAGCTTTCTGCCCCAGTTCAAATTTGCGAGCCATTTTTTGATCAGCTTTTGCTTTTTTCATGATGTTCCGATGAAACATTTCCAGCATCAGAGGCACTACCAAAATAATGGTGGGCTTGCTTTCCTGTATGTTAGGTAAAATGTAACGCAATCCTTCACAGATAGCAATGGTGGCCCCACGATAGATGGGACATAAAAATCCGCAAGTGCACTCGTAGGAGTGATGTAAAGGCAACACAGACAGGAAAACATCACCGGGTCCAATGTAAACCATGGAACTCATGCCCTCCAGGTTGGCGCAAACATTTTTTTGAGAGAGCATAACAGCTTTGGCTTCGGATGTTGTTCCACTGGTAAATAACAAGATAGTCATGGCTTCAGGATCAATTGGTGCATCAAGGAAAGTGCGATCTCCATTTGCAAGAAGTTTGCGCCCTTTTACCATCATATCTTCAAAAAAGAGAATATCATCACGTTCTTGTAAGCGATCCATGCAAATAAAATTTTTAACCCCGGGGATGTCATTTCGAATTTCATCAACCGTCTTTTGTTTGGAAGCAGAATAAATCAAAATGTCTGCTTCGGCTCTATTCAACAGGTTGGCAATCTCTTGACTTGGCAATTCCTTATCCAAAGGGACTACAACACCGGTTCCATTCGTTACACTAAGATAGGAGACGTACCATTCATATCTTGTCTCAGCAAGGATCGCTACCCTGCTACCTTTGCTGACTTGATTAAGAAGAGCAGTTCCAAAAGCGTCAATATCCTCAGCATATTCTTTCATGGTTATATTTGAATAAGGTAGATTACGTGCTGCTTTCTCCATGAATGCTGGTTGATCTCCATAAAGTTCGACACTTTGTTTCAGCATATCACGCAAATCACGTATTTTTCGTACCTCATATAATGGTTTATCTTTCACTTTATCGCACCTCCATAGTTTTGAA
>PWGT01000023.1 GCA_003554535.1 Syntrophomonadaceae bacterium
ACCAAAAGAGGAGGCTCGTTTTATGGAAACAAAAACTTTATACATTCAGAAACCGTGGCTGGAGTTTTACCCTCCCGAGGTGCCATCCACCGTGGATATCAATTCCATGTCCATCCCAGAAGCATTTGATCAAACGGTAAAAGATATAGAAAACAAAACAGCCATTGTCTTTTATGGAAAAAAAATTACCTACCGGGAATTAAAAGAACAGATCGATAAATTTGCAGCAGCACTGGTGGCAATGGGCTTACAAAAAGGCGACCTGTTCGCCCTGTACCTGACAAACAGCCCCCAGTTTATTATTGCTTACTTTGCTGCCTTAAAAGCAGGAGCTGCAGTCACACCTATCAGCCCCCTTTATACCAGCGTGGAGGTGAAGTATCAACTGGAAAACAGCGGGGCTAAAAATATTATCTGTCTCGATATCTTATACGATAACGTGGAAAAAACCGGGGTGGAGTTGGACAATGTTATTATAACTAATATTGGAGAATACCTCCCCCCTTTGAAAAAGATGTTGGGAAAGAGTTTGCTGCGCAAGTTAGCCAGTGAGCTGGAAATCCCCACCCCGAAAATTTTGAAAAGGAAAGGGGTGCATCAGTTTCAGGACTTAATAAAAAATAACGCCCCTATTTCCGCCGCCGTGGAAATAGACCCGGAGCAAAACCTGGCAACACTTCCTTACACCGGCGGAACCACCGGACCACCAAAAGGTGTTATGCTAACCCATTATAACCTGCTGGTTAACGAAGCCATGGTAAGGAGCTATTTCCCCTTTCTTGGCTCAGGTGAAGAAGTGGTAATCTGCTTTATGCCCCTTTACCATATTTACGGCCAGGTGGTAATTATGCTGGACAGCTTGCTGCAGGGCAATATGCTGGTGGTATTTACCACTCCTGACTTTGACGATATCCTCTATTCCATTGAAATGTATCAGGCCACCATTTTTTACGGAGTGCCCACAGTGTTCGAAGTCCTTAAAGAACACGAAAAAACAGACCGGGTCTCGTGGGAACGTTTCAAGCTAATCGTCTGTGCGGCAGACACCTTGCACGAAACAACTGTTCAGGAATGGGAAAATCGCACAGGTACCAGTATTATTGAAGGATATGGTATGTCAGAATTAAGCCCCGCCTGCCATATGAATCCCGCCGGAAGGCCCAAAGTAACTTCTTTTGGCATCCCCATCCCCAATGTATCAGCTGCGGTGATAGATCCCGACACCCTCGAATTTGTCTCGCCGGGCCAGACAGGTGAATTAATCATAAATGGTCCCAACGTCATGAAGGGATACTGGCATAAAGAAGAAGAAACAAAAAAATCTTTTCTGGATATTGGCGATAAAACCTGGTTTCGCACCGGCGACCTGGTAAAAATGGACGAGGAAGGATACTTCTATTTCTATGACCGTTCTAAAGACCTTATCAAATACAAAGGCTACTCGGTCTTTGCCCGGGAAATAGAAGATGTCCTCTACAACCACCCTCAGGTAAAAGCGGCGGGAGTGATTGGAGTTCCCGAACCCAAAGTAGGCCATATCATTAAGGCAAATGTGGTCCTGCAGAGCGAGGCCAGGGGGAAAATTTCGGAAGAAGAAATTAAAGAATACTGCAAAGAACGTCTGGCGGAATACAAAGTGCCCAAAATAGTAGAATTTCGCGGCGAGCTGCCCAAAACCGATGTAGGCAAAGTTTCAAGAAGGGAATTGCGAGAAGAACTGGAGGATGAATAAGATGACCGCAAAAGATTCTTTCTTTGAAGTTAAAAACCTTACCAAGAACTTCAATGGGGTGACCGCTGTCAATGATGTAAGCTTTAAAGTTGGCCGGGATGAAATAGTAGGCTTGATCGGCCCTAATGGAGCAGGGAAAACTACCATGGTCAGGCTCATTCTGGGTATCTTAAAGCCCACCTCCGGCAGGATCTACTTTCACGGTAAAAACATTACCGGGAAAAAAACCTGGTCTGTCGTAGAGCAAGGCATTACGGGAACTTTTCAAAACACGCGCCCATTTGCCAAATTGCCCATTATAGCCAACGTGGTCGTCTCCTGCCTTGGGCCCCGCGCCAAAAAACGTGGGGAATGGGTTAAACGAGTAGAGGCCAAAGCCATGGACGCCCTGGAGTTTGCCGGCATATCCGACCTTGCCCTGGAACCGGCCTCCCAGCTTTCCCACGGCGACTTAAAAAGGCTGGAGATTGCCCGGGCCATCGCCACCGAACCAGAACTGCTCATCCTCGATGAGCCCTTTGGAGGCCTAAACCCCACCGAAACGGAGCTACTAGGAAAATCCATTAAACGGCTCCATAAAGGAGGCCGCTTTGGGCGATTGCACAGTGAAGGAGCAGCAATGATTATAATTGAACATAAGCTTTCTGAACTCATGAAAATCGTCAACAGAGTCATAGTCTTTAACTTCGGGGAAGTAATTGCCGATGGAGATCCCGAAGAAATAATCAAGAAGCCGGAAGTAATTGAGGCTTACACCGGCAAGGAGGTGATCTAGCCTTGTTGCTGGAAGTAAAAAATCTCACAGTTAGTTTTGATACCGCCACCATCTTGAACAGCGTCAGCTTAAAAGTTGCCGAAGGAGAGCTAGTCAGCCTGGTGGGTTCCAATGGCGCAGGCAAGAGCACTCTTATCCGGGCCATTAGTGGGCTGGTCCAGTGGGAAAAAGAAATCAAAAAAGGAACTCGCTTCGGGGATATCACCATCGAAGGCCAGATTTATTTTGATGGGAAAGAAATTAAAAACACCCCTGCTTACAATATTGCCGAGCAAGGTCTTATTCACTGTCCGGAACGGCGCCGGCCTTTTACGGAAATGTCGGTCCTGGATAACCTCCGAGCAGGGGGATACCTGGTTAGCGACGTAAATCTGTTCAACCAGCGACTGGAGGAAATTTACCGTCTTTTTCCAGTATTAAGTAAAAAGAAAAATCAGCTGGCAGGCACGCTTTCAGGGGGAGAGCAACAAATGCTGGCCATCGGGCGCTCGCTGGTGGTAAGCCCCCGGCTCTTCTGCATCGATGAGCCTTCTACCGGGCTCGCCCCTAAAGTAAAAGAAGAACTGTTTGACCGGATAAAAGAAATCCACGCCTCGGGAATCACCATCCTCCTTGTTGAGCAAGACGTGGGGCTTGCTTTTTCCATTGCCAACCGCTGCTACGTTATCTCCCACGGAAAAATCGTAGCAGAAGGCACTAGCAAAGAACTAATGGAAGAAGAAACGGTAAGAAAATCCTACCTGGGACTTTAAAGCCAGGGACATGGGACAGTGGGGACGGGGCAATTTTGTCACATCCTCAGCACTCAAACCTTGAAACATTGAATGGCAAAAACTGTCCCTGTATCCAACATTAATGATTGTTTCGAAAATTTAATACATCTTGCTGCATGAAGTATGGCTCAATTAATTATATAATAGCATTAAGCAATAAAATACCAACAAAGTGAAAGGGGTTGTATATGAGATGTTTAACTGGGTTAAGAATGCAGATGGTTCTATCGCACCCGGTCGACTCATTTTTTTAGCCGCAGTTGTTAGCACGGTGTGCACAGTCGGTGGTATGGTAATAGGCAATTTTCTGGAACGTAAATAAATCTTTTCTCTCTTCATGAATAGATAGATGCAATCGGAGATGTCACCGAATCTTGCTTGGTTCGGGATCTTTTTCAGCAGTATAACTTTTATAAATTTTTGATTGGCTACCCTTCATCGCGGGGTAGCCTTTTTGTGTGACAGTGGGGACGGGGCAGTTTTGTAACATCCTTCAGCACTCAAACTTTACTCACTCCCCTTCCTCTTACCTCTTTCTTAAATCTCCCTGATTTTGAAGCACATCTATGTGATCCAATTTTTTATTCCTCAGGGTGCAGAAGAGGATGCAGGAGAGGATGTAGGAGCGATAAATCTTTCCCCTGCGTTCCACGTGCTCCGTATTTCATCTACCAAAATCATCAAGTAGAACTGCCCCGGAGCTCAAGTTTCTTTCCCCTCACGCCACCGGGATAATCCTTTTATATCCAGCTTCTATCTCAAGGGAAACCGTTCTTTGCAACTAACTGGTATAATTTGGTGGGACAGTGGACCTGTCCCTCTGTCCCACATGAATTGCATTAATGGGCCAAAAATGTTTTAATAAAGCGTTGTAAGAAATAAGAGAACGGGGGAATTAATTTGCAAATTAAAAACATAGCTATTATAGCCCACATTGACCATGGTAAAACCACCCTGGTTGATGGCCTATTGCGACAGGGGGGAACCTTTCACAATAAACAGCGAGTGGCGGAACGAGTAATGGATTCCAACGATTTGGAGAGGGAACGAGGTATAACTATCCTTTCCAAAAACACCGCAGTTTTTTACGACAACACTAAGATTAATATTGTGGACACTCCCGGGCACGCCGATTTCGGTGGTGAAGTGGAGCGGGTGCTGCGCATGGTAGACGGTGCCCTGCTGCTGGTGGATGCTTTTGAGGGTCCCATGGCACAAACCAAGTTTGTCCTGCGGAAGGCTTTGGAAGTAGGCTTAAAAATAATTGTGGCTATTAATAAAATAGATCGCCCTAACGCTCGCGCCGAAGAAGTGTTAAACGAAGTTTTTGATCTGTTCGTGGAACTGAACGCAGCCGACTGGCAGCTAGACTTTCCGGTGGTTTATACTTCTTCCCTGCAAGGAACTGCTACATTAGATTCTGAACAACCTGGGGCCAACCTGCAGCCCTTGTTCGATATAATTATCCGGGAGATACCATCTCCCCAAGGGGATCCCAACCAGGCGTTGCAATTACAGGTAAACACCCTGGATTATAATGATTACGTGGGGCGCATAGGTATGGGCAGGATCCATCACGGTTGTGTGTATGATGGGCAGAAGGTTGCCCTGTGCAAAAGGGACGGAAACGTGGAAATTCATAAAATAAGCAAACTCTGGACCTACCATGGTCTGGAACATCGAGAGGCTTCCCAAGCTTATGCCGGTGATATTGTAGCTGTAGCCGGTATAGAAGGAGTCAACATCGGAGAAACGATAAGCGATCCCACGGACCCAACACCTCTGCCTCTGCTCTCTATAGATGAACCTACGGTGCACATGAACTTTCTTGCTAATGACAGCCCCTTTGCCGGGAAGGAGGGCAAATATGTTACTTCCCGCCAGTTGAAGGAACGCCTCCTCAAAGAAGCGGAAGCCAATGTTAGCCTCCGGGTAGAAGAAACTGATTCTCCCGAAACCTTTCAGGTTGCCGGCCGAGGGGATTTACACCTGGGTATATTGGTGGAAAACATGCGGCGGGAAGGATACGAACTGCAGATATCCAGGCCCCAACCCATTTTAAAAAATGTCAACGGTAAAGTTTATGAGCCTTATGAGCGGCTTTTTATAATTGCACCTGAAATCTATTCCGGAAAAGTTATTGAAAACCTGGGACAGAGGCGCGGGGAAATGATCAACATGCATATGTTCGGAAATAATAGCGTTAAAATGGAGTTTGTTATCCCGGCCAGAGGCCTCATTGGGTTTCGCTCCGAACTTCTGGCCGAAACCAGGGGAGAAGCAATCATGCATCATCTATTCGAAAAATACGATTCCTGGAAAGGAGAAATCCCCGGCAGAAAACACGGTGTTCTGCTTGCGGCAGAAAATGGAGAAGCTACGGCGTACGGCATCCATCAGGCAGAAAACCGGGGAATCTTGTTTATTCAGCCCAACGATAAAGTCTACGCAGGAATGATTGTCGGTGAAAATTCCCGCCCGGAAGACCTGGAGATAAATGTGAACAAGAAAAAACATCTTACCAATGTGCGTGCCGGCAGCGCCGATGAAAATATACGCCTGACACCACCTGCTACTTTTGACCTGGAGCAAGCCATGGAATACATAGAAGATGACGAATTGATAGAAGTAACTCCGGAATCCATTCGCATGCGTAAAAAGATTCTGGACCGTAACCGTCGCGAAAAGCTTACCCGTAAAAAATAAGCATGCAAGGGGACGGTTTCTTTTGCCTGTCCCGCCCTTAAAATTCCCAGAGATAATTTTTACAAGAGATTGTTTAAGCAACCCACTTAATTATGCCTAACTATTTTTTAACGCAGTAGTATTTTTTTCTAGCCACTCAGCTAAAGGTTCTTTAGAGAGTTTGCCTGATGCCAATTCCATAATTATATTATAGGTAGCTTTCTCATCAGCTATAATCTCAAAGCCATTTCTTTGCAAAAATATATCCATTGCCACCAGAGCAATTCTTTTATTCCCATCAACAAAAGGATGATTTTTACATAAGGAATAACCATAAGCAGCAGCCATCTCTATGATAGAATCGTGCAAATACTTTTCACCAAAAGTTGCTTTTGGTTGTTCTATAGATGAATCGAGAAGATCTTCATCGCTAATACCATGGAGACCACCATAAGTTCTTATTAATTGCTCATAAAGATAAATTATTATGTTTTTAGGGATAAAGATAATATCATTCATTTTGAAAGAGCTTTCAAGGTATTTTTGTATTTTGAATTAGTGTTTTCAAAACTAGATGCCCACTTCTCAAACTCCGGATCATAGGGGGTAAGGATAATGCCTTCGTTAGTTTCAATAACATGAAGCTCTTCCCCTTCATTAAGGTTATACTTTTCCAGGATTTCTTTAGGAATTGCAAATCCATAGCTATTTCCTATTTTTCTTAACTTAACAGTTTTCATTATTATCACCTCATGGGTATTATAACATTTGTAATACAAGGAAACAACAATTAGACAGTACCCCCCCCCCAAAAAAATGCTTGGCTTAAAGGAAAACCGATAATCGGGTCCAAAGAACTATGCTGTTTACAAGTAAGAACATTAGCATTACTGTCACTACATCTATCAGCTATTATAAAAAAATAATACCTAGGGATAAAAAGCAATTAATTAAGCTAACTGGACAGCATTTCCAATAAAGCATCTATGCGAACTTTTAGATGGCCTTCATCAGAAGGAGAATAGTCTGATTCAAGGTGTAGATAAGGAATTTCTTCTGAGCGGGCTAATTGCTCTATATAATGAGCTTCAATATTATAGGTATGACATGCCTGCCAGGTAAGATCTATAATTCCGTGGATGGCAAAATCATCAATTAGCTGCTTAAGAAGCTCAATTCTGTAATTATTGGGGCTCATGCAAGAACAGGGGATTTTTAGGTATTCCCTGGCTATAGATTCCAGAGGGTCCGTAGCATCCAGATCAGGCCTAATTTCCAGGGTTTTATAAGAACTACAATTTTCCATAGCTACCACGTTGCCGCCAGACTCCTCCACTAGACGAATTACTTTTTCGGTACCAATTCCCACGGGGCATCCGGTTAACAATATTCTCGGACGATGCTGCTCAAATTCCAAGTTAACGTGTTCATAGCATTTTTTATATTCTTGCATGATATACTCATAAAGATTATGCAAAGCGTTGGTGCTTTCGCCCTTCTCTCCTAAAAAGTTAGTAGATACATTTATAGAAAGAAGGCCCGTTCCGTTAATAACAGGCGGGTTAGCCGTGTTTAAATAACATATATTTTTCATCAACTGCTTTTCTTCATTAACTAACTTGATAGCCTGCCGCAGCTTATCATCAGTTATGCTTACTTGTAAATTATCTTCTAGGTATCTTTTTAATTTTCGCACTTCTTGAACCCACAAATGTAGATTTGATTCATCTGTAATGTCAAAAAGGTTAGGCAGATGCATAACGTGAACAGGTTTCAGTTCTTGCATAAGCTCAAACATTTTCTTCTTGCCATCACAAGTTGTTTCTCCAATAATTATGTCAGAACTAGAAAAAAATGGACAGGTATCAGTAATAGCATAGCCGTAAGAAGATTTAATGAGAGGGCATAAATTGCTGGGAAGTCTTTTTTCAGCAGCACCTATGGTGTCATTGCTGGTACCGCAAAGACTTACCGGTATAGCGCCGGCAGCAATCACTAACTCTTTGGGGCAATATGTGCAATATATACCTACTACAGGCCGACCTTTTTCCTTACCATTAAACAAACTTCCTAAAGCTTGCTTTTTGGCTTCATCAAAAAAACCTTCCATGTTAGATAAAACCACTAAACAGACGCCCCCCCAATTAGTTTGCTAATTAACTAGCATTAACCTGAGAGTGATTATAGCAAAGCTATTAAACACTGTGAAATTAATAATATTAATAGTTGGAGCGCCTGTTATTATAAAAAACCATCAGTTAGATTACATTAATTTATCCATCTTTGATTAGGCAATGCACCAAAAACAGCTACATTATTAGTAACTAACAAGATAACCATAAAAAAAGGGGAGGCAACTTAGCTAAGCATAGCTTTTCTATTCTTTTACTAAGAGCACATTCACAGCCTTAACTACAGTCTTGACCTGGTCACCTTCTTTAACATTAAGATTATTTAGTGATTCTAAAGTCATAACTGAGCTAACTTGATTGTTACCCCCAATATCTACTGTAACCTGGCTCATAACATTTCCCTTTTTAATTTCTGTTACGGTTCCCTCGATTTGGTTTAAAGCTCCATATTCCATATGTAGACACCTCCCTTTTGTTAATTTTATTAGATTGCTCTCAAATTCTTTTAACACCCGGACAAGTATTATGTCCTTAAAATTAATTTAAACTTAATCAAGAACTAAATTAACTTATGAGTGTAGCAAGTCAGTTTAGTCTTCATATATTTATTATGCTCTACAATCATTAACTAAGTCATATGTCCTTAGTAAATTTACACCGTTATAACCTTGGCGCTTTCAGTAAGATGTTCAACTACATCGTACATATTGGTTACCTCCCCTATTTTTAAGGAATCATTCAACTGGTAGTAATCCAGGCAAGTACCGCATGCAAGTAGTTCCACTCCATTTTTCTGTAGAGATTTTAAATCATCTATCACTTCGGAGCCTTCGGTGCATAACTTAACCCCGGAATTCATAAACAATATAGTTTGTGGCAAATCATCTACATTAGCCAGGGAGTAAATAAATTTTCCCATAAGCAGATGGCTTAACTCGTCTGCACCCTCTCCTAGCTTGTCAGAAGTAATAAAAAGAACCGCTGTATCAGAATTATTTGTCGCACCAGTCAAGTTTTTGAGCCTCCTTCTTCTATTTTGGTAAAGCCAATATAACTTAACTAACAAACTTATTCCAATTGGAATAAGTAATTAAAACAATTACCCTTATTATTTTTCTTAATAACAACGAAAAACCTATTGTTGCAGCTTCCATCACTTGACAGGAGTGACAGTGTGAAAGTGGGGACTTGTGGCAGTGGGGACGGAGCAATTTTTTCACATCCCTCAGTCAGCACGAACTCATCCTTGCTCCCTTTCTCGAAACTTCCTATCTTTACAGTACAGCATATCTATGCGATCTATTTTTTTATTCCTCACGATGAATGAACGATAAATCTTTACCCTGCGCTCCACATGTCTAGTATTTCATATAGCAAAATATAGCAGAATCATTAAGTAAACTACCCCGGAGCCCAAGTTTCTTTTCCCACACTCCCGCCGCCGGGACAATCCTTTTAGAGTCAGTTTTCACCTCATAGGAAAACCGTTTTTGCAACCAGCTGGAATAATTTGGTGGGACAAGGGACCTGTCCCTCTGTCCCTACGGATAATAATTGGGGTGGCCAAGGACAAATACCAATTCTACGCCTGATTCAGTTAGCATACTCAAACCTTCCGCAATAAGCTTCCCACCAACACCTTGTCTCTGTGCATC
>PWGT01000109.1 GCA_003554535.1 Syntrophomonadaceae bacterium
CTTACCTTGTACTAAAGGTTCCAGTAGAAAACAAGAGGAAATATCAATTTGTGATTCCAAGCAAGCTTGATGAATTGGATTCATTATACGATGAAATTACAGATTCAATAGGAGATACATCGAAGATGAATGATTTAATTACATGTCTCCATGAACTGGTGGTGAATGCAATTGAACATGGTAATGAATTTGATCCTGAGAAAAAAGTGACTATTGAAATTATTAAGTCTGATGTTGATAATTACATTGTGGCAAAAGTAGAAGATGAAGGGGAAGGTTTTAACTGGTGTGATAAAATTAAAAAACCGGTAAATATGGATGGCTATGCAGAGAGAGGAAGAGGCATTTCTATGACCTGCCTGCTTTCAGGCGATTTATTCTACAATTATAAAGGTAATCGGGCTACTTTATTGATTCAACAGGTTTAAATATAACAAGAAGTACTATATAATTTAAACAAACAGAGCGTTAAAGGATGGTTTTCGTGGAGAAAAAATTGTATGATTCCAAGCTAAAGCTAGATATATATGAGCTTTATTCAGGAGAATATATGGCTACTAACGAGAAAGGGTTTGCCATTAGCACCCTCTTGGGGTCATGCGTTTCCGTTTGCCTGCGGGATGAGGTTTCAGGAGTAGTGGGGATTAACCATTATTTATCGCCAGGAAATACTCAAAACAAAGATACCATGTTTAGCGGGAGTGGAAGATACGGGATTGTGGCCATGGACAAGTTGCTCGCAGAAATGGAAAAGCTGGGAGGAAAGCGAAATAGAATGAAAGCTAAGGTTTTTGGCGGAGGCAGTAATAATTCTATTTCCAGAAGCGTGGCTGACTCCAATATCGAATTTGCCCTTTCTTATTTGAAGATGGAAGGGATTCCGGTAGTAACTCAGGATACAGGTGGGAATTACGGGCGGAAATTAATACTCATACCTGATAGTTTTGAAGTGTATGTAAGGCAATTTAGCCAGCAGCAAGATAATATACCGAGTGGTAAGTAATGTAAGTTGTTGAGGAAGGCTTATTGAATCATTAGGCTGTCTTTTTCTTATTTTTTTATTGTAATTATTATAATTATTATTGTAATTATTGTAGTTACTACTGGTAACTGCTATAGCTATTGGCGTTTTGATTAGCCAATAGTTTTTACGTTTAAGCCGGCAGCGGGTGGGGTGGTATATAAAATCGGCTCCCTGGGAGTAATACCTCTAGTTTTTTCCGTGATGCGGGTCTTTAACTCTTCGAAGAAATCTTCGTGCGCCAGGGCTACTACGCAACCGCCAAATCCAGCACCAGTCATGCGTGCTCCCAGGACTCCCTCGGTATTTTGAGCTAACTCTACGATAAGATCTACTTCCGGGCAACTGACAGCAAAGAGATCTCTCAAGCCAGCGTGGGAATCATTCATCAACGCACCTACCCTGTTCAGATCTTCAGAGCGAAAAGCTTCAATGGTTTGCAGGACTCTTTGGTTTTCTTCAACTACAAACCGACTCCGGTAGTATAGTTCTTGTGGTAAAACGGAAGCCAAATGATTTATTTCCTCTATAGTTACATCTCGCAGTGCTTCCCTGGAGAAGTGGGAGTGGTCATTGATTAGGGAGAGGGCTTCTTCGCACTCTTCTCGCCGGCGGTTGTAATCAGAGTGGGCAAGGCTTCTTTTTACCTGGCTATCAATTATCACAAAAATATGTTCGGTTAAATTGAGTGGGATATGTTCATATTCCAGGCTCCGGCAGTCTATGAATAGGGCATGGTTTTTACGGGCGAGAGCGGAAGCGAATTGATCCATGATGCCGCACTGGACGCCTATGTATTTGTTTTCTGCTTGCTGGGCAAAAAAAGCCAGACGATCCGGTTCTATGTCAAGAGCGTTTAAATGAGAAAAGGCAGCAGCGGTAGCTACTTCCAGGGCTGCTGAGGAGCTCAGCCCTGCCCCTATAGGCACATCGCCACCAAAATTAATATCGGCTCCGCTTAATTCATATCCTTCGTTTTGAAGCACCCAACAAACTCCTGCCAGGTAATCCCACCAGTTGCTTTGAATGGGGGGTGTCAAATTGTTAATGGAAAAAGAAGCAGTTTCCTGGAGATTTTGGGCGTAAACATTAACCACATCGTCGGGGCGGGAGGTAGCCTTCAGTGACATTTTTTTATCTATGGCTATTGGCAGTACAAAACCCAGGTTGTAATCGGTATGTTCTCCAATAATATTCACTCTGCCCGGTGCCTCGCTTAAAACTTGCACAATTTATCACTGCCTTTCTCCCTTATTGTTAGGTTAGGAAATTTGCGGTAAGTCCTTAAGTTTTTAGTTTTAAATGATTTTATTTTGATTCCCTTCAATTCGTGTAACCTGCAGGGTTTTTTTGGTGCCATTGCCAAGCGCTTTTTATAATATAATCCAAATCTGAGTGCCGGGGATCCCAGTTTAATTCTTGTTTTATCTGGTTGGAACTGGCAATAAGCACTGAAGGATCACCTTCCCTTCGTGGGCCTATTTCATAGCTGATGTTTTTGTCGGTAATTTCTTCAGCTTTTTTAATTATCTCCATAACCGAGTAACCGCGCTCGTTACCTAAATTATATACTGCTTCGGTTTTATTGCCGTTTAAAAGAGCTTCCAGGGATAAAATGTGTGCGGAAACCAGGTCGGTAATATGAATGTAATCCCTAATAGGAGTGCCATCCTCAGTGGGGTAGTCATCACCAAAAACCATTAGTTTTTCTTTTTGACCTGCTGCAGTGGCAAGAACCAGGGGTATAAGGTGTGTTTCCGGGCTATGATCTTCCCCCAGATCTCCTTCTGGATCAGCGCCCGCTGCATTGAAATAGCGAAGGGATATATATTGCAAATCTCCAACATTTGCCAGGCGGGAAAAGATTTTTTCTATGAACAGTTTAGATTCCCCGTAGGGGTTAGTTGGTTTTTGGGGGTGATTTTCATCGATGGGCACTTTTTCCGGTTCACCATAAACTGCTGCTGTTGATGAAAAAACCATCTTATTTGTGCTATATTTTTTCATAGCATCAAGAAGATTCATGGTGCCCACCAGGTTTGGATAAAAAGTTCCAAGCGGGTTAGTGATGGAATCGGAAACAATACTTTTAGCTGCAAAATGCATTACTGCCGAAGGTTTCAGTTCTTCAAAAACCTTTTTTAAGGCTACAGCATCGAGGAGGTCAACATTAAAAAAAGGCACTTTGTCGGGCAATGCTGCCTGGTGCCCGGTGCTTAAATTATCTATTACTGAAATGGTGTAATTGCTTTTTAACAATTCTTTTACTACATGACTACCAATATACCCTGCTCCACCTGTTACCAGAATCAAAAGGCCGCCTCCTTTAGAATTTTAATGTTTATAATTCTAAAAATGCAATTTTATATCCTGCATAATGCAGCAAAAAACACCTCCTAGCTAGCAAAGAAGGTGTTTTTTGCAAAAGATATTCAAGTAAGCATATACAATTTGGCTTACTTTACTTAACTTTTTCTTTCAGAGCTTTGCCTGGCTTAAATGCTGGAACAGATGTCGCGGGAATTTTCATTTCCTTTCCTGTAGCCGGGTTTCTGCCTTTTCTTGCAGCGCGTTTTCTAGTTTCAAAAGTGCCAAATCCTACGAGCTGAACCTTCTCCTTTTTTTTCAGGGCTTCTGAGATGCTTTCCAGTGTTGCATTTAGAGCTTTCTCAGAGTCCTTTTTTGTGAGCCCCGTTTTGGATGCGATGTTGTTTACAAGATCTGATTTATTCAACACAATCCCTCCTTATTACATGGAATTTTCAAAAGGTATTCGCCATTAACCTTGATATTCCTGCAACAACTGTCAAAATTTAATATTTTATTTGAATATATTCTAATTTGATATGATTTATTGAAAAAGGATAGCTTTGCGTGAAAAGCTTAAAACCCTACCACAGGGGGTGTGTGGCGAGAAAGCCAGGGAGAGAAGGGTAGAGCTTGTTAAAATTAAGTGATTAAGACGAAGTAAAAGGTCATATATAATAGAAAATAGAAAAATATAATAACAATTGGTAGTATGTTATTAAAAATTGGATTATATGGATATATTTAAATATATTTAATAAAATTTAGTTGCTCAGGGTGATTAAGGCATGGTATAATTTATTTAAGAAAAGCGCTCATAGTCCATCTGAAGGTAATTAGCACAAGTTAGCATTAATAGATGGGAAAGTTTACAAAAGTTAATATGTGAAAAAAAAATAGGTTGCCCAAAAGGGGGTATTAAACCTGCTTGGCTGACCCAAGCAGGTTTTTTTCGGAAGTATTATGTACATATAAATGCCTTGGAACTAATTTAAGTCAATTAAAAATGGTTTGTTTTTATTCTAACTAAATAACAGAGGAGTGATTGTGTTGAAAAGATTTTTGGGGTTGAGTTTGTTGGGGGTAGCTTTGTTAGCAACATCATGGATGACTACAGGATGTGAAGAGGAAGAAGTGGAAAGTGCTGTGCAAAAACCTTCAAGTGAGATAATTGAGGAAGGGAGTTGGTTAGAGGGACATAACCTGGATAAAGAAATTACCTCTGTTATTGAAATAGAAGGAATGGAGGAAGAATTGAAAAAAGAGCTTGTAGTAAGTGAGAACTATCCTTATGCAATTTATTTAAGTAAAGGTGATTATCAGTTTATTGAAAATGATAAATATGATCGGATAATTCCTAGCGGTCTTAATCAAACAGATAATATTTATATGGATTTGTGGATCGAAGAAAGCAAAGAAGCTGAGAAAAAGGCAGAAGAAATTGTTCCCCAACTCCAGGAAGAGTATAGCGAAGTATCACTTCCAGAAGAAGTGGATTCACCTCTACCTTCATGGTTGATTTATGGCTTTGGTGATGGCTTATTTGAAAGATACTATATAGTTGATGATTGGAATGGTGGCTCTCTAATAATTCGCCAATTAATGGTTGAAGAAGCACAGGAAGGCCATGGAGCCAGGTGGAACCATGCTCTGCAGAATTTGTATCTCTGGAACCCGGAAACGAATGAATTTCAAAAACCATAACCGGGACGCGGGGACAGGTCCCTTGTCCCACCAATATCTTCCATTTAAAAAAAGCCCTCAACGTTTGAGGGCTTTTTTAATCATTTTGATTCTGCTGGTTAGTGGGACAAGGGACCTGTCCCCGCGTCCCGGCTGAATAACTCTCTTACTTTTTTTTGAATTTTATCTCTTACTTCCCGAAATTTTTGTTTTACTTCCTCTGGTGAGCCTTCTGCCTTAGCAGGATCGCTTAAAGGCCAATGAAAATGAACTGTTTTTTCCCCTACCATAGGGCAGCTATCTCTGGCATCACCACATAGAGTGATTATTATATCTGCATCTTTAATAAGTTCCCGGTTCATGCTATCAGAACTGTGATGGGATATATCTATACCTGCTTCACTCATAACTTCCACAGCTAGAGGGTTTAAACCAGCGGGAGATAAACCCGCACTATAAACCTCGAATTCATCACCTGCCAGGTGGCGAGCGAAACCTTCTGCCATTTGGCTCCGACAGGAGTTTCCAGTGCATAGGAAAACTATTTTTTGCTTGGTATTATCAGTTTTTCTGGGATTATTTTCAGGGTCCTTCATAATTGAACCTCCTTGTATTAACCATATCATCTAGTGCCTCGCCAAAAGCTTTTACTGCATACAAACTTGATCTTACAATATTAGTAACTATAAACTATCAAGAAATTTCAGCAAAGTCAATCTAAGCATGCCATTTTAGTTTAAATTATCCTTAGCTTTTGAGAAATTGTGTAAGTGGAAAATAAATATTTGATATATTTCCCTTCTTGCTGCAGGGAGTTGATTTGCCTTAATAACCTTCTCTTGCATAAGTTAACATAATATAATCATCCAACAGTATGTCTGAACATCTTGTAATGCCCTTATAGAAGATTGAAGATGTTATTAATGCAGCTTATAATATGGTAAACATAATAACATGTTTTTTTGTTTTATTCTTTCTTCCCAATCAAAAATTACTTCAATATTAAGGATGGTGAATGTGGATAATGCTTAAGAAAACAGCTTCCCTGGTAATACTTTTATTGCTTTTGAATGGCTTATTTATTCCGGCTGATGTTGTATCTGGTGGTAATCAAACAGATGTAGAGGTTATGGTTAGAGGGCTTAATTTTCGCCTTGGCCCGGGCACACAATATTATTCCCTGGATGTTCTGCCCGGCGGAACCGGTTTATCTGTTCTGGCCGAAGAAAATGGATGGATGCTAGTGCGCAAAGAAAGCGGGGAAACAGGGTGGGTAGCCGGATGGTTTACTTCCAATCCAGAAAAGCCAAAAAAACCGGAAGATCCCGAGGAAGAAAAAAGGACAGGAGAAAAAGTAGTGGGGTATTATCCTTACTGGGCAGCGTATTCCGACTATTCTCCCCATGATATTGAAGTCGAAAAGGTAACTCACATCAATTATGCGTTTGCCAATATCGGCGATGACCTTCGCATTACCATGGGGGATCCCAATATTGACCCCGATAACTTTAGCCAGTTTAAGTCCTTGAAAGAAGAACATCCTCACCTCCAGACCCTTATATCTGTTGGAGGATGGACCTGGTCAGACAAGTTCTCGGATGTGGCCCTGACAGAAGCTTCTCGCCGGGCTTTTGCAGAAAGCGCTGTGGAGTTCATAGTCGAGCATGGCTTTGACGGGATAGACGTTGACTGGGAATACCCTGTTCGTGGTGGTCATTCTTCAAATACCAGCAGGCCGGAAGATAAACAGAACTTTACCCTTCTTCTGGAAGCTTTGCGTAGTGAGCTGGACGCTCAGGAAAAACGTGATGGGGGAGAGTATCTACTTACCATAGCGGGAGGTGCGCATAGAGGTTATGTTGAAAACGTAGAGCTGGATATTATCCATGAATACCTGGACTTTGCAAATATCATGACCTACGATATTCACGCCACTTGGGAGGCCCACACTGGCTTCAATGCACCACTATATGAAATAAATTCGGACTCGCCTCAGTACAGCTGGAGCGTTGATTCTGCCGTGAATGCCTGGCTGAATGCTGGTTTTCCAGCGGAGAAGCTGGTAATGGGGATGCCTTTCTATGGTTATAAATACCAAGGAGTGGTAAATGCCAACGACGGGCTTTTCCAGTATTTCTGGGATGGCTCTGCTCTGGGTTATTCGGAAATCGCGGACAATTATTTGGGTGCTGCAGGATTTGACCGTTATTTTCACCATGAAGCCCAAGTCCCGTGGCTTTTTAATGGTTCTACTTTTATTAGTTACGAAGACGAAGAATCACTAAGCCTTAAGGCAGAGTATATAAATTCCCATGGCCTGGCCGGAGCTATGGTCTGGGAATTGAGCCATGATCCCGATGCTATTTTACTCAAGGCTCTTTACCGGAGTTTACAGTAAGGACATAGGGACCTGTTCCCCTGAACCATAAAAACCCCTATTTTTTATAAAAAAAAATAGGGGTTTTTATGGTGTTTATCTGAGAGTTTTCCCAATTTACCTATTCCTTCCATTTGGATTATTGTTATTGTAAGAAATACATCCAAATATAAACAATTATAAACTTTTAATGACAATAAATGTTAGTGTTAAGGAAGATTGTTTAGGCAAAATATCTGAACAGGAATTGGCATCTGAATATGTTTGCTGCCTAATACAATTTATTCAAAAAAGGGGGAATAGTGGAAAAAGCCATACCGCTCTAATGGCAGGGGACGTCGGGGGTGTTAATTATTTTTGAACTGGTGGCGTTAGTTAAGTTGTATAGTTTTTTATTTAATCTTTTATTATTTTATTTACTATAAGGAGGGAGAAAATGCGACCAACTATTAGAGCTAAGTTAATCGGAGGTTTTGGCCTGGTCCTCGTTATAATGATTGTTATGGCAGCAGTAGCATATTCCATGAGTAACCAAGTACAAGAAGCTAATCAAGAAGCTTTAGATACAATGGAAGAAATAGAACAAATTATTGACAATGAAGTTGCACATTTAGATTGGATTAATGAATTAGGAGATGTTTTTACCCTTGAGACTGAATTTGAAGGAGAACTGGACCATACCCAATGTGGTTTTGGGGAATGGTATTTTGCTTTCCAAGAATCTGAAGAGTTTGGCGAAATGTCCCCTCAATTCCAAGAAATTTTTAGAGAGATAGAAGAACCGCACCGGCTTCTGCACGAATCGGCAGAAGAGATAGTACATATTATTGAGGCCGAAGGTTTTGAGGAGGGTCAATATGAAGCCTTGGAAGTTTATCAGGGAGAAACTCAACCTCATTTAGCAGAACTGAGAGGATTACTTAACGACCTTACTGCCGAAATGGAACAGGAAAGGGATGCAGTTATAGCCCAAGCCGCAGATCAAGGGGAAATGTCTCAGCGAGTGATTCTGATTACCACTGCCATAGCTATCATTGTTGGCCTGTTTTTGGCGATTTTCTTGAGCCAAAGCATCAGGGCTTCTATTGATAGAATCATTAATTTGGTAAGAAGAGTAAAAGATAATGATTTACAAGGAAGAATTGGGCAAATTACTAATGATGAGTGTGGAGATATTGCCAGTAATTTAAATGAAGCACTAGATTCTTTAAACAGTACATTAATTAAGGTCGAAGGCTCTTCCAGAAATGTTGAAAATGCGGCAGAAGAAATTTCATCTGGCAACCAGGATCTTTCTCAGCGAACTGAAGAACAAGCATCGTCATTAGAAGAGATTTCTTCAACAGTAGAAGAGGTTAATTCTTCGCTTGAAGAAACAGTTACCAATGCCGGAGAGGCTGACAATCTTGCCAGCCATACATTGCAGACCGTAGAGAAAGGCCAGACGGTAGTTCAAAATATGCAAGGAGCTATGGAAGAAATTACTCAGAGTAGTCAACAAATTGCAGAAATAATTGCTAAAGTTAATGACATTTCATTTCAAACCAACCTTTTAGCACTTAATGCTGCAGTAGAGGCAGCTCGAGCAGGTGAACAGGGGCGAGGTTTTGCAGTAGTTGCTGCCGAAGTTAGAAATCTTGCCGGACGCTCTGCTGAGTCAGCCAAAGAAATAGAAAACTTGATTAATGATAGTATCACCAAGGTTGAGAAGGGTAACGAATTCATGAATAATACTGAGGAAGTATTACAAGAAATTGTAGAGAATACCAAGAAGACAACAACTATAGTCAGCGAGATTTCCGGTTCATTGAGTGAACAATCAACTGCAGTAGGTGATATTAGGTCAGCCATTGAAGAGCTAAACCAGGTAACTCAACAAAATGCTTCTTTGGTAGAAGAGATAGCTAGTTCCAGTGAAAGTATGAGCAGCGAGGCTGTGGAGTTGGGGGAATATGTGGATGTGTTCAAGCTAGATGAAGGCAAAAAAGATTCCCAAAAACGCAATGTCAGTTCTTCTCCTGTTAAAGGTAAGGAAAAAAGAAAAGAAATTACCGGTTCTTCCGGAAATGGTGAATTTGAAAAACTGGAGAAAAGCATGAGCCGTGAACTACCTGCCGAGGGAAAAGGGAGTAGTTCAACAGAAGATAATGAGTTTGAGAAATTTTAATTTGTTAAATAAGTGCCCTGCCTCTTACAAAAAAGGGGCGGGGCATAAATGAGGAGGCATCTGATATGGAGCATTCAGTAAGAGATGAGGCCTTGAGTATGATGAACAATAATCTAATTAAGTCTGCAACTGGAAATCAGTATATCACTTTTAGTATTGGTGAAAGCGAGTATGGTATAGATATTATACTGGTTCAGGAGATAATTCGTTACAGCAAGCCTACAACAGTTTATAATTCTAATCCTGCAATTAAAGGGGTTACAAACTTCAGAGGCAAAGTTATACCTGTCATTGACATGCGGATTAAGTTTAATTTGCCTGAAAAAGAGAATGATGAATATACAGTTATAATAATTATTGAAGTTAACAAAAAGGCTATGGGGTTAATTGTAGACAGAGTTTCAGATATAATGAGCTTTAAAGATGAAGATGTGCAAGCAGTGGATCAAGACTTTGCAGAGGACATCAAAACCAAACATGTAAGTAGCATGGCCAAAGCTGAAAATAAGATTATAATGTTGTTGGATCCTGATAAGATTATTTCTGCTAATGAAATTGGCGAAATTAATGAGGTTAGCTAGAGAAGCAGGGAGTGCGCCGTAAAATCGTAGCGAAGAACGATAGGGTAGCTGACGAGGGACTAGATCCCTCGTCTTGCATTAACCATAAGTAATAAGCGGACTGAACATGATTAAAAAGACATGCAGTAAAAGCTATTACCCCAAATTCTAAATGGAAGATGTTGGTGGGACAAGGGACCTGTCCCCCTGTCCCTGGAAAAGAGAGGGATCTAGAATGGAAAACGACGATATGCAAATGCTACTGGACAACATTGAAACTCAGGTCTGGTATCTAATAGATGAAAGAACTTATGGTTTGGTGAACCAGGCCCATGCTAATTTTTGGGGGCTCAAAAAGGAAGATTTGGAGAATAAAGACTTGTATGAATTGATGTCTAGCAGAGAAGAGGCAGGGGCATGCATAGAAAGAAACCTGGAGGTATTTTCTAAAAAACAAAAAGTTCATACAGAAGAGCTGGTTCTAAATGGCCGAGGGGAAGAAAGGTTGCTTTCTATTACCAAAACACTAAAGCTTGATCGACATAATAATGTAGAATACGTGGTCTGTTTTGCTAAGGACATCACTAAGAATAAGAAAAAAGAGGAAGAGTTAGAAAAAAACGAAGAGCGCTTTCAAAAAATGCTGTCACTGGTTCCGGATATGGTTTCCATCCACGATAATGATATGAATATTTTATACAGCAATTGGAAAGGCTTCGGAGCTGTACCTGAAGAAAAAAGAGTTTTAAATACCAAGTGCTACAAGACCTACCGAGACCGTGATGATATTTGCCCCGATTGTCATGCAGTGCAAGTTTTGAATACCAAAGAAGCTTTTCAGGAAGAAGTGAGGTTGCCCGAAGGGAACTGGGTTGACTTGCGCGTCATACCCATTCTGGGGAAAGATGGCTCTTTAGAATTTTTTGTGGAGTGGGTCAGGGATATCACGGCCCAAAAACAACATGAACAGGAAATAATATCTCAGCAGAAACTGCTTGAAGGAATTATGGATAATGTTACAGATGTTTTGGCCATACAACACCCTGATTTAAGCATAGCGCGCTATAACCAGGCTGGTTATGACCTGTTGGGGATGACCCCGGAAGAAGTGAATGGGAAAAAATGTTACGAATTAATAGGGCGGGAGCAAAAATGCGAGAAATGTGCTACTTATAAAGCGCTGCAGAGTGGAGAAGCGGTCCAGTTGGAAAAATATGTTCCGGAGCTAGGTATTTATTTAGAATGCCGCAGCAAGCCAGTTCTAGACCAAGATGGCAATGTTATGCAGGTTGTACAACAATTAAGCGACATTTCGGAACGCAAAATAACAGAAAAACAATTACAAGAAGCATATAGAAAGTTAAATGAAGAAGTATACAAAGCAAAAGAAATACACCAAAGGGTTCTCCCTTCAGAGTTGCCGAAAGCGGAGAATATTTCACTGGCTGCATACCATCAACCTGCAACTCAAATGGGTGGAGATTCTTATAATGCTATCAGAGTAGGAAACAAGCTGGTGGTTTATGTAGCCGATGTAATGGGACACGGGCTGGACGGAGCCATGTTGAGTGTTTTTATCAAAGAGGCCATAGACAGTTATATCTCCTTAAAAGAGGAAATTATTTCTCCTAAAAGGATATTGCAACATTTAAACATCCAGTATCACCGTGAAAACTTTCCTGAAGAGCAGTTAATTTGTATCTTTATCGGGATAATTGATTTAGATACAAATGAATTGAAGTATTCCAGCGCAGGTTTTCAAACTAATCCCTTAGTCAATATGGGCAATGGGGAGAAGAAAAAGTTAGATACAAAGGGTATGTTTATTAGTAATTCAATGCCACTGGATGCCGCTACTTTTGAAGAGAAAACTATTACTCTAACACCAGGAACTACTATGTTAATAACTACAGACGGCTTAACAGAGCAGGGTAATGGGGAAGATTTTTTTATGAGATACCTTGATGAATTGTTCTACGATAAAAGCTATCTTCCTCCGGAAAGCATTGTGCAGGCCATAAACAAAAACTTTTGCTTGTTTAACAATGGGCGCCTGACCGGCGATGATGACATAGCTTACCTGGTATTAAAGGTAAATACAGATAGAACAGAACAACACCTTCTGGAAATTGTCAGCAGTTTTGAAAATATATCTGAGCTCAACCATAAAATTGAGAAGCTAACTGCCGGTTTCCCTAATAACACAGGCCTGATAGCTTGTGTGCATGAGTTAGTGGTTAATGCCATCGAACATGGGAACAAATTTGATCCGAATAAGAAAGTAAAAATAAACCTTACCATAACTCCTGATTATGTCTTTGTTGAAGTGGAAGACGAAGGGGAGGGCTTTAACTGGTGTGAGCAGATAAACAAGCCTTGCATTGTAGAAGATTTGGGAGAAAGAGGGCGGGGTATATCTTTAACAAGGGAGCTTTCCAGCGATTTCTACTATAACATTAAGGGCAATAAAGCAACCCTTTTATTTGAAGCCTATAAGGAGGAATCTTAAAATTGGAATTTGAATATCGACTTGAGAACCATGAAGACTATGCATTAGTTAAACTGCCCAAAAAAGTTATGATTCCGTATTCCAGCCAGTTTAAGGAAATGCTGCAGTCGGTTTATGATCAAGGATATAGCACTATTATATTGGACTGTGAGTATCTGCAGATGTTTGATACTGCAGGTATAAGTGGAGTAGCCATTTTTCAACACAGGTTAAAAGAACGGGGTGGTGAACTGAAGATTATAAATGTAACCAATAATTATATTAAACACTTATTTCGTACAATAGAGCTTAATAAATTAGTTAGCATTGAGGAGTTATAATAGGCTAATAGTGATACAAGATACCAAAAAAGAAAAACAGGAGTGCAGATATGGCTGTTTCTGAACCTAAAGAGTTTATAGATAATAACAAGTCAACCCTTTTAACCACAATAAAAGAGGCTTGTATTAGCAAAGATTATTTTCAAGGGCACTCGATACCACCGGAACAGTTTCTTGATGTAATTATTAATGATTATCTGGAAACCATAATTATTTGCTATGAAAGCAATAGTTTGTTGTTGTTTAGAGAGAAGTTGGAATGGTTTAAAAATATGTATATTAGCAGAAAAGGCAATATAAATGATTATATGATGCATGATTTTAATTGTTTTTACTAAACAATTAAGTAAGTAAACTTAATCAAGCTAAACAAAAAGGTAGCGCAGTTAGCGGAGATGAATAATGAAATAAACGTATTGTATAGCCAATTAGAGGAAGAAGTAATCAAGGCAACCGAGATTCATAAAGCAATGTTACCAGATAAGATACCCCAAACAGAAATCATCTCCATAGCCGCACACTATTTACTGCAAAAAAAATTAAATTAAGTTTGCGTTTAACCATTTTTTATAAATATTTTTACTGTCATAACATTGTTTTCATAGCCAAAATGATATGTTTCCATCCTGTTATAGCCCATAACTTGTGTTCTGAAATCACTTCCACTAACAATGGAAGGTACAGTTATATTGCAGGGGAACCCATTATTGCTTAGAAAAGTTTTTAAGTTACCTCCGATCATATTACTAATCTCGCCTACAACATCATAAACATCTTCTTCCATACTTAACTCATCCTGCTCCATTAGAAGCATATTAGAAGCTATTAGAAAAGCAAAATCCTTAGTAATAAAGATCTTAAAGCTACCCATCACATTACCGGTAAAGTCAATTGATCCTACAATAGAAGATTCTTTGTTTTGTTCATTGCTTTCTGCCAGTTCATCATCAATAACTTCCAATTCCATGGAAAGCATAACATTAAAAATATCAGTAGTCGCTTCGGTAACAATTTCTTTCAAATTAATTGCATTAAGTTCACTCATAATAAACTCATTCCTTTCGTTGTATTACAAAATAGCATTGCTTATTATTGCCTGAACTGCATTAATTTACAATTCTGACCTAAAAAACATATCACCATTATGTTCTATAAAAAAATTCTACAAAAAACTTATTCTTCCTCCAATTGTACCTTGAAAAAATCATATTCGTAAGATAATGCAATTTTGAAATTTAAGAAATTAATATAGGTGAAGGAGAGCAAAATGTGTTAAAACAACTTCCCATGCCACTTTAACAGAATCGTTAAGAATTTGCTTGCTTCCACTGGCGGTTGCTTTTTGGGGACAGTAATTTCGTCTTGATGTTATAGTGTTATAATGCTATAATGCTTTTGGGGTGAGGATGCTGTGATTATGGAGGTGATATAATGGAGACGAAGCCCCAAAGGTATTCTGTTTATCTGGATCCCCATCTACACAAAGCATTAAAACTAAAAGCTGCAGAAACATCGCAATCCGTGTCAGGATTGATAAACGAGGCGGTTCGGAGATCTCTTGCAGAGGATGCCGAGGATTTGGAAGCTTTTGAAGAGAGAGTGGGAGAATCTCTGGTTAGTTATGAAGAGATGGTCAAAAGGTTAAAAGATAATGGCCAATTATAAAATATATTTCAAACGTTCGGTGGAGAAAGATTTAAGTAGCATTCCTTCGAAAGATGTTCAAAGAATTATGGACCTTATTAAACAGCTTGCCACTAATCCTCTTCCTCCGGTATGTGAGAAGCTAACCGGTGAGGACAGATACCGCCTTCGACAAGGTAAATACCGCATTCTGTATTCAATCCAGGATAAAGACTTAATCATCTGGATAATTAAAGTAGCTCATAGGAAAGATGTTTATCGTTATTAGGGAAAGGTGTGGAACCAGCTGAACAGCCAATCCGGTAGAAACCGAACAGTAAATCCACTTGTATATTTTTTGAGATCTAAAGGTTAGGCGAAAACGTCTAAAATAAGAATAGAACCAGATAATTAACCCAGATAATTAGCTGTTGCGTCGAAACCCACAAGTGTTGTATAATAGGGCTTGCAACAGCCTCGCGCCTGTAGCTCAGGGGATAGAGCAGCGGATTCCTAATCCGTTAGCCGGGGGTTCGAATCCTCCCAGGCGCACCAAAAGAAGCAAGGGAATTCCCTTGCTTCTTTTAATAGGATAAAGAAATTATGTATAAAATTCCTCCAACTGTAACTTGTTCCAGAAGGCTTACCCCCGTCGTTGGAAGTAATGAGTGATTGTTTGTGTTGCGGGAGGCTTGGTGAACAGGGAAACCACCACATATACTAAGGCCGACAAGGGCAAGGCGTAAATCAGTGGGTTGATATGGGTCCAGGGAAATTCCAGCAGGGCATCTTTGCCAAACAACAATTGAGCCAGGCCAATCTCGGCCGATTCAGAAATGTGTAGAAACAGAAACCCAAAAATACTGACGGCATATCCACTGATCATACTGGCAATGGCTCCTGCCCGCGTGGCTCCCGGCCAATACAACCCGCCTACCAGAGCCGGCAAAAATCCTGCAGCACAGATACCAAACCAAAAAGCAGTGGCCCGGGCTATAACGTTTTCGGGTAAGAAGAAAGCGAGCATAACTGCCAAGACCACTCCTATGAGTACGCCCACCCGGGTGGGAATAGCACCGTTGGAATTGCCTGTTCCGTGGGCATTTTCTTCTCCTTTAACGATGCCCAATGTTTCCAAAATGTCTTTTCCAAAACTGGCTCCTTGGACGTGGATTAGTGAGCTGGTAGTAGAAATTGCCGCTGACAGAAGAGTTAGCATAAACAGATACAAAAACCAGGATGGCATAAAATGATCAATGAACAGAGGAATTATTTGATCCACATTGCCTTCCGCCACCTGCATAGCAAGCATTCCCTGGGTTTCCTGAAAATAAACATTACTCAAAGGCCCCACGATAAAAGCGGTCCCTGTCATGAAAAAGATAAATACGCAGCCAATGGCTATGGCGCGATAGAGAGAACTGGTCTTTTTTACTGTCATAAAGCGCATGGTTAGCTGTGGTTGGGCCAGCACTCCTATACCGACCCCCATTACCAGGGAACTGATCACTGTCCACCAGATTTGTGAACCTGTTTCCGGCATGGATGTCCAACCTCGATGTCCAATTTCAACCATATCGTCGGGAACCAGGTTTGCCATATCGGTCAATGTCTGATGGCCATCAACAAAGCCTCCTACCGCCGCATAAGTGCTAAACAACAGAATGATCATACCTACCAGCATGATACAACCGTTAAATGCGTCTGTATACATTACTGCCCGTAGGCCACCAGATAAAACATAAGCGGCCACAATTATGGCTAGTATAAACAGAGCCAAATTGTGTTCCATATCGAGAGCGATTTCAATAAAATAGGCACCACCTTTGAGAATTGCTCCCGTGTAGATAGGTAGAAAAATAAAGATCATGGCTCCCACAAATACGGTAATAAATCGAGAATCGTACCTCTTTCCAAGAAAAGTGGAAAAAGTGTTGGCTTCAAAATGCTGGGACATACTCCTGATCCTGGTACCTAAAAAGGCAAAAGCTACTATGACGCCTACAAATATTGTTAGGAAAGTAAGCCACAACAGGCTAAACCCGAATTGAGCTGCAGTTCCGCCAAATCCTACAATGGCTGCAGTACTAATAAAAGCTGCCCCATACGAAAGAGACATGATCCAGGCTCGGATATTTCGCCCGGCCAGCATATAGTCATCGGCAGTTTTGGTTTCTTTATAACCATAAAAGGCCAGGATACTTAAAATTCCTATATAGATAATAATTATTACGGACATGGATAGTGTATTAATTTCCATTGCGGTCATCCCCCGTATTCCAATTTAGTGCTCCATAAATAATCCCGCCAACGGCGGAAATAATGCATATAATATAAACTAATGCAATCCATGGGTCAGCCATGCCCAACATTCTGCTTCCTCCTCTCCATTAAACTAAGATACCCGTTCTATTCTTTCCTGAATTGTAAGCACGGGGATACATTCATATATAATAAGGTATCATCTTTTTCTTGACAACCCTGCATGGAGAAAAATTTGGAGAGTTTATAAAAGTTTTCATTAAACGATATGCTTTGCCAAGGTAGCCTCTAATTTCGCAGTAAAAAAATTTACACTAAAAAAAGCAAGTGAATTATCTCTTGCTTTTTTTAAATCAGAAATGGAAAGCGTAAAAGCTAATTACTAGCCTGCGCTTAATTTCCAGGGGATGGGTATTAAACTGTTTCCTGGCTAACGATATGAATATCTCTTTGAGGATAGGGGATGCTTATTCCTTTTTCATCGAATGTTTGCTTAATTTGCTCCATCAGTTCAAAATATATGGGCCAGAAATTTTCTGTAGAGCACCATATTCTGTAGTAGAAAACAATGGCATTATCTCCGAATTCTCCTAAAACCACTTGGGGAGGAGGATCATCGAGTATCTGTTCATGATTAGCAGCAATTTCATATAGTGTTTCTTTTACCAGTTCAATGTTGTCATCGTAACTAACCTCAACTGAAATGTTAGTTCTGCGGATATCGTTTACGGTATAATTAATAGTGCTATTATTTGAGAGTATGCCGTTAGGGACCACAATTCTGTTATTGTTAGGAGTATCCAGTAAAGTGTAAAATATTTGGATTTCTGTTACTGTTCCGGCAAAGCCGGCTGCTTCTATGTAATCTCCTACCCTGAAAGGCTTTAAAAGCAGTATAAGCACTCCGCCTGCAAAGTTTGCCAGGCTTCCCTGGAGAGCAAGCCCAACTGCAAGAGATGCTGCTCCGATCACCGCGATAAAAGAAGTCATAGCTATCCCAAGCATGGAAGCTACGCTTATAACCAGCAATACTTGCAATAAAACTTTGAAAGAGGTGAGCAAAAAAGGACGCAGAGATGGATCTACCTCTCTTTTTTCCATTCTTTTGCTTACTGTTGTAGTTAAAACTCCGATTATTTTTAAGCCTACCAGAAGGACTACCAGTGCACCCAGAAGGGTTATACCATAGTCGATAACCACATTAACAATTTGGTCTACGTTCATGGCATGCTTCCACCTTTCCAGAGATTATTACATATATAAGCTTTAAATTTGTTCTCTTATGTTTTTTGTAAATATTTTTTTATGGATTCAAAATCTACGTTCTGGTCAAAATCTTTCTTTAATATGCGGATTGCTTCTTCGTTTCGCGGATTGATAGTTCGATAAACGTTGTGGATATTTTCTATGGTGGAAAAGGTGTCCTGATGTAGCAGAATAATGGGTACTCCCTTTTCTTCTGCTCGGGAAATGACACCAACGTCTGGGTAAAGGCCTCCAGTTAAAATTAATACCGAAGTGCTTGTTTCCAGAGCAGTTAGGGCCATATCGCTGCGATCTCCACCAGTAATAACTGCTTTGTTGGGTGAGCGCCGCAAATAACTTAGAGCGCTTTCTATGGTCATGGTTCCTACCGTAATGTTTTCTACCTGACGGTCAAGGTTTTCTTCGCCAGTGATTAATTCACCGTTAAGAGACTTAAGAAACTCATTTGCGGTAGGGGAAGATATGGAACGCCTGCTGGGCAAAATACCCAGCACAGGGATGCCTGTAAGTTCAACAGTATTTTTATAAATGTTTCGAGTAACATCCCACTGAGCGTCACTGGTATTATTGAAAATGCAGCCTAAAACCGGTAAATCAAGGGCCTCTGCGTATTTTAGATAAATAAACGAAGTATCGAATTCGTAATCATCATCTGCTCGCAGTATATGCAACATGGAAGCTCCCCATCTCTGGGAAAGGCTAAAGTCATCCATTTGATAACTTCCACCAATAAATGGGTTTACACTTCCTTCTATTATAACCACATCGTTTTCCTTGGCAAGTTTATTATAAGCAGCATCAGCTTTTTGCAATGCGCTTTCGATAGTATCTTCAGCGCAGGAGCAGAGATAGAATTGGGTTAAGGTAACAGGGGAAATGCTTTGATTATCTACGGATAACCCCAAAACGTCTTTCATAAATTGGATGTCATCATCTTCTGTTTTAGTATGACATTTTCTATACCCCTGGGGCTTGAGGTATGCAACTTGAAAACCTTCCTCCTTCAGTTTTAGAGCAAAAGGCATTGCAACTGCCGTTTTTCCGCTACCGGCTTTACCCGAAAGATATATGGATTTCATTTTTTCTACTCCTTTATAATTTATTTAAATTCTATCTCACCTTTAAAGGTGGAGTTTTTTCACCAAGATGAGTCTCTTTATTTTAAATTAGATTATTTTACCCACCTGGTTGTATATAGTTTATCAGAATAAGTTTAATCTTCCCAAGTGGGACTAATAGTTATTTTTATGTCTAATGCTGTAGCTCCATTATGATAAGCGCGAATGGGGTTTATATCCATTTCCACGATTTCTGGGAAGTCTTCAACTAACTTGGCTACACGGGCAATGGCATCGATCAGGGCATCAATGTCATAAGGCTCGCTCCCGCGATACCCCCTAAGGAGAGTATATGACTTGGTTTGGCGGATCATATTATGTATTTCATCCCTGTCTTTTAAAACATTAGCCAGGTTAAAAGAAACGTCTTCAATTAGGTTTACGTATATTCCACCCAGCCCAAAAGCTACCATGGGACCAAATTGGACATCCCGGTTAACGCCTATAATCAACTCCAGACCTTCTTCGGCCATTTTTTGAACTTCCACACCGTAGACTGGCGTTCCCGGTAGCATAAGCTGGACATTTTCTATCATTTCGTTATAGGCTTCTTTAACTTCTTCGGGGCTGTTTAAACCTAATTTTATTCCACCTACATCTGTTTTATGGATGATATGGTGGGAAGATATTTTCATTACTACTGGATAGCCAACTTTTTCGCTTAATTGGGCTGCTTCATCTGCATTGCGAGCACGGTAAATAGTGTTGACCGGTATGCCGTAAGCAGAAGCCAGTTTTGAAGTTTCATCCCCTAATAATACAAGCCGTTTTTCTTTTAGGAGGTCGTACAATACTGATTTTACTAAGGTTTGATCCCCTTCAATATTTATATGTTGACTTTCTTTTTTGCTGTGCTTTAAAAAGTTAGTGTAAGTAGCCATGCTTTTGATAGCTCTAACGGCAGGCTCCGGGAAAGTATAAGTTGGTATATTGTTTTGGGATATTATCTCCTTCGCTTTTTCCAACCTTTTACCGCCCATGAAAATAACAAATATGGGCTTGTCTCTGTATTTGTTGTTTATGTTGATGATTACCTCGGCTGTTTTTATGGGGTCGATAACAGCTGCAGGGGTAAATAAAACTAATACACTGTCAGTGTTTTCATCTGCCAGGGTTTGTTCTAAGGCCAGTTCATAACGTTCGGCGGAAGCATCTCCTAAAATATCTACAGGATTGTATATGTTGGCTTCTGCCGGTAAATTATCATGAAAATAATCGGTGGTTTCTTTGCTAAAGCGAGCCATTTTTAATCCTGATTTTTCCACGGCATCAGTAGTGATGATGCCTGGCCCCCCGGAATTGGTGACTATGGCAACTCGGTTTCCTTTGGGCAACGGCTGCCTGGAAAATGCAATAGCTTGTTGGAAAAGATCATCCATAGTTTTTGCTCTGATCACACCGGTTTGGGAAAAAGAGAGGTCATATGCTTTATCACTGCCGGCTAAGGCACCTGTATGAGAACTTGCTGCTTGAGCACCAGCCGAGCTGGTTCCTGACTTAAGAATTATTACTGGCTTTTTCAAAGAAGCTTCTTTGACTACTTCCAGGAAATGCTCTCCGTTTATTACATCCTCAATGTAGCATAGTATTACATTGGTGTTAGGATCATCTGCTGAACTGCGGATGAAATCCACCTCATTGAGGTTTGCTTTATTGCCAAGGCTGATAAATTGGGAGAAACCAATTCCTGCTGCAAAGCTCCAATCCAAAATGGATACAAGCATAGCCCCGCTTTGGGAAATGAAAGAAATATCCCCTTTTAAGGGAGTATCCGGTGCAAAAGATGCATTCAGTGGCGAGTGAGTATCGATTAAGCCAACGCAGTTAGGACCCAGCATATCCATATTATAATCTTCGCAAATCTGGATAAGCTGTTTTTCCAATTTAAAACCCTGTGGCCCTACTTCTTTAAATCCGGCTGTAATTACTATAAGTCCTTTTACTCCAGCCTCTCCACATTCTTTAGCTACATCAATTACTGCAGCTTCTGGAACTGAGATTATCACTACTTCTACTGCTCCTGCTTCCTTGACGCTTGAATAGCATTTTAACCCTTTAATGCTTTCCTCTTTAGGGTTAATTGGCAAGATATCTCCTTCATAACCACTGTCAATAATATTTTTTAAAATAGCGTGTCCGATTTTTTGTTCGCTATTGGAAGCGCCTACCACAGCGATGCTTTTGGGGGCAAACATATAGTTGATTTTAGACATGATGATAAACTCCTGTTTCTTTTATTTGTTATATTGTTGATGGATGTGATATTGTTGGTTTTTGACAACAACTTAAGTATACCTGAAAGTATTTTTTGATGTCAAATATTGACGATTATTTTATGTGACGATTATTTAACAAGCAATATTACAGTTTTGATAGCTATCTGGATATAAAGGTTCCAGGGAGGATATAATACTATTTGAAATAATCTGCATTAATTTAAAAACATTTTATGGTGCTTTTAAGAATAAGAATTGTAATTTTGATATTGATTTATGCCGTTTTTACAGTTAAAATAATTACTGTCTGATGTCTGAAAATGCTACAAAAGGGAGGGCTTAGTTATCGGGAAGAAGACAATAACCAGGAAGCAATTGAAGAGACAGCGCAAAAAAAGAAGAAGGTCTAAAAAACGGAAAAGACTTAAAGGTCGGACCTGATAACTGTATATAATACGCCTTTATAGATTATAATTTTTTATATAATTAAATTATATTGAAGGGATTAGTATTATATATTTTGGCCGCTGTTTTGTTTGTTCTTTTATTTTAACTTTAATATTATATGGTAAAGTACCGCATTTTTTGCGGTATTTTTCTTTGATACATTCTTTGTGCCTTTATACATATATGATATAATAATTGGGCAATTGAACCTTTAAGGTCTTAAAATTAATGGTAACTCAAGTAAATGCAAAAGATTTGGCGGAATATCTTTTGCATATGCATGTATAAAGAGGAGAAAGACGCTTGTAAAAGCCAGAAAGGGTGTGTAGATTATGAAAGCTATGATCATGGCAGCTGGTTTAGGAACCCGGCTGCGTCCTTTAACTAATCTGGTTTCAAAACCTATGGTGCAAATGGCTGGCAGACCTTGTCTGGAGCATACAATTCGCCTGTTGAAAAGCTATGGCATTACTGATATTATAATAAATTTGCATTACATGCCGGATTTAATTCGCAAGCATTTTGGCCATGGGGAAAAGTTTGGGGTTAACATCACCTATTCCTATGAAGATGAGCTATTTGGCACTTCCGGTGGTGTAAAAAATGTGGAAGATTATTTTGAAGGAGAGCCTTTTCTAGTAGTAAGCGGTGATGCCCTGACTGATATTAATCTGGATGTTTTTTATAACTATCATAAATCACAGGGCAATATCGCCACCCTGGCTTTGAAGAAGGTTCCGGATCCAACTAATTATGGGGTGGTGTTATTAGACGAGGGAGGCCAAATTACTGATTTTCAAGAAAAACCTTCTTGGGAAGGGGCCATTAGCAAGCTTGCCAATACGGGAATTTATCTTTTTGAAAATGAGATATTTGACCATATTCCCGCCGGGCAATTTTCTGACTTTGGTAAGGACATTTTCCCTGATCTATTAAAAAAGGGAGAACCAATATCCGGCTTTGTTATGAGAGGATATTGGTGCGATATCGGTGATTTGGAGGTTTACCGTGAGGCCCATTATGACATGCTTACCGGGTTGGTAGAGGTAGATATACCCGGCAAGCGTTTTGAATCAAATGTATGGCTGGGTGAAAGACCCGTTATTCATCCGGATACAGTGATTGTGGGTCCGGTGGTAATCGGAGATGATTGTTTTATCGGGAGAGGAGCAAAGATATTTGGTCCGGTAGTTCTAGGACATCAAATGACTGTAGATGAGGATGTAATTATCAAAAGGGGAATCTTCTGGGAAAACGTCCATATTAGCTATGGAACCCAATTAAATGACTGTATAATAGGTGAGGGTTGCCAGTTAAAGCCAGAGCTTTACTTGGAAAAGCATATAATAGGTAGTGAAAATCAGAGATATTTGCTTAATGAAGAACAAGAGCAGACACATTTCTAGAAATTTATAAAGATAGAAGTGAGATAGAAATGCTGGAGGGAGAATTTATGGCTGAAGCAGATCTTATCCAAACTCTGGATGCATTGCGGAAAAGACGGATAGATGCTGTTTATGTGGAAAATTCTCAACAGGCCCGGGAAGAGGTTTTAAAACTTGTAAAACCGGGTGACTCAATAGGCATAGGTGGCTCTATGACTATTCAGGAGTTGGGGTTAAATGAGGTCTTGCAGGAAAAAGGTTGTCAGGTGATCTGGCATTGGAACTGTGAGCCGGAGGAAATGATGGAGGTGCGCAATAAAGCTACCAGGGCCAGGTTTTACTTGAGCAGTACTAATGCTATTACCAGGGATGGTTGCCTGGTGAATATTGATGGTATTGGAAACCGGGTTACGGGAATGGTTTACGGCCCGGAAACTTCGGTTGTTATAGCCGGGAAAAATAAAGTGGTTTCAGATCTGGAAGAGGCCCGCCAGAGAATAAAAAATAAGGCTTGCCCTTTGAATGCGCAGCGTCTCAATTTAGACACTCCCTGTGCTGCTAAAGGAGAATGTGTGGATTGCAATCAACAAACCAGGATGTGTAATATAATGACCATAATTGAAGGCAAACCCATGCTTACCAACATGACAGTGATCCTGGTTGGGGAAAACCTGGGATACTAGATTAGATTCATTCGATTTTTGACTGGGCATGGGGGTAAGTTACCACTCCACACGGTCTCCGGGTCTTAATTGATATGTTTCATTTTTTACGGTGGTGCCGTTTACCATAACCCCTTCAGGAGGGAACTCTAAGCCTGCCATTTGTTTTAAGTCTTCCAGGGTTCCAATGTGGCCTATACTTACCTCGTCACCGTCATCCAGTTCATAATTTTCTTCTACCGGTTCTCCGTTAACCAGGACTTTTGGTGGCAGCGGCAATTTTTGATCGTTCAAGATAATGTAGTAATCATCATAGTTAATTATATTTTCTAATGTGATACGAGCGTCATCTCCTGGTGAAGCCTTTTCTACAATGATGGTGTCATTGTCCTGTACGTAGGTTTCCATGGTGGCATTTTCACCGTTGAGTTTTATTTCAGCGCTTTTGCCCGGTTTGCCAGGGAAAATTTTTGTTTGCCCGTTTATAGTAATTTTTTTGGAAGCCCCGCGTCTGCCTATTAGGTCGCGGGTGTTAAATCCTGCCGCTAACAAAACTCTGCTAATGCTGGTAGGTTCGCTCTGTAGCAACCTTACCACCTTGCCGTTTACTGTAACTGAGGCAAATCCAAAATACTTTTCTTCTAAGGAGGTAGCGGCTATCCCCATTGGGGTTACGCATTCAGGCCCTTTTAATATTTCTCCATCGTAAGTGACTCCTTTTATGGACTCATAATCACGCAAAGCAACTCTTTCCAAGGGGATTCCCAGCAATTCCGAGAGTTTTTCGCGCAGAAGGGGAAGTTTGCTTCCTCCTCCTATGCAGAACAAGGCGCGGGGAGGTTTCTGGTTATAATAAACTATGGAACTGGCAATCCTGTCCGCGATGTTTTCCACCACAGGGGCAATAATTTCTAAAATATCTTCTCTGGTTACTTCTATGTAATTACCGATTATGTCCTGAAACCGGAAATTTTCTTGAAAGGTATTAAGCTTGCATTTTATAGTTTCAGCTGTGTTGAAATCTAGCAAATAGTGATCAGCTATTTTTTCGGTAATTTCATCTCCGGCCATGGGGACCATATCATAAGCTATTACAGAGCCCTGGTCGGTTATAGCAATGTCGGAAGTGCCGGCGCCAATATCTACAAGGGCCAAATTTAAAAACCTGTAATCTGGAGGAATTAAGACCTGAATGGCGGCTATGGGTTCTAAAGTCATATTGTGTAAAGATAAGCCTATTTTTTCTACTACCGTTAAAAGGCTATCAACCACAGTAGCAGGTAAAAATGTAACCAACACTTCCACTGCCATTGTCTGGCCTTGCTGTGAAGCAAGGCTGGAGATGGGATATCCATTGAGGTAATAATGAATGGGCGTATAACCAATGCAGTAATAACTGCGGAGGCCATTTATTTCATCTCCCAGTAACTCTCTGGTTGCTTTTTTCATGGCTTCTAATTCAAGGGCTATTATTTCTTCGGGAAGAATCTTATGGTCTGGATTCAACTCTTGTTCCGCTCTTTCACGCAAGGTGGTTAAAGCCCTGCCTGCTGCGGCCACAGAAACACTGGATAGGGGAATTCCCGTTCTTTTTTCCAGACTTTCTTTGACTTCTTTTGCGGTTGCGGATACTTTTTCTACATTGTGGATTTGGCCGTCGAGCATATGTCTTTCAGGATGCTCCCGAATTTCAACGTCTAGCACTCGTAAACCATTTTCTTCGGGATAACTTAAAAGTCCTACTATGGTGCGAGTGCCAACATCCAGTGAGAAATAAACTTTCTGCGGATCTATGACATATGGATTTGTGTTCATTTTTTATTCTCCTTGTGGCATAAATTGTACATATAGATAATGAAACAGCTAAATGCTATAAGTTTTCTTAAAAAATAGTAATAATTTGCAGATATATTCGTTAAATTTTCTCCAAATTCCTTTTGCTGTAACAAATTAATTAATCAAAGTTATGCAAAGAAAACAATAATTAAGCTTGAGAGTAGCCCTTGCTTTGCGTTATACTTTTAATAATATATATGTAGGTAGCAAGGAGGTTAATATGCAGGATCAAACCCTTACTTTTGAACAGGGGCCAATCAGGCCTCCTAATGAGGCAGGAAGTTTGCTAATACGAGTAAGTAGAAACTGCCCTTGGAACCGTTGTTTGTTTTGCCCCGTTTACAAAACAGAAAAATTCAGCACTCGTTCTATGGAAGAAATAAAAGAAGACATTGATAAAATAGCCGCTGGGATAGAGCAGTTAAAAAACTTTTCGATAGAGAAGGGATTTGGAGGAGAGGTCACTCATAAATTATTGAGCATGTTATATCATCAGGCTCCTGCTTTGTTACCTGTGGCGAATTGGTTATACTTGAATGAGAAATCAGTTTTTTTACAGGATGCAGATAGTACTGTGTATAAAGGTGATAAACTGGCAGAAATTATTCGTTATATAGTGGAAAAAATACCTGGCGTTGAAAGGGTAACAACCTATTCCAGGGCAAAATCGCTAGCTCGCCGCACCCTGGAGGAATTGAAAGACATTAAAGAAGCCGGGTTGAGCCGTGTGCATATAGGGTTAGAATCAGGTTCCGATAATGTTCTGGATTATATGCAAAAAGGGGTTACCGCCCAGGAGCAGATTGAGGGAGGGGCAAAGGCCAAGGAAGCAGGCCTTATTGTTAGTGAATATGTCATGCCCGGACTGGGTGGGAAAACATGGTGGCAGGAGCATGCCCGGGAAACAGCCAGAGTTCTTAACCAGATCAATCCAGATTTCATTAGAATTAGGACTCTTGCTATACATCCAGCATCTCCCTTGATGGAAGAATGGAACCAGGGTAAGTTTGACCCTCTTACCGATGATGAGATTATTCAGGAATTGAGGTTGTTTATGGAAAACTTAAACGGTATAAACAGTGCAATTTATAGTGACCATATCCTTAATTTGCTGGAAGAATTAGAAGGAGTTCTGCCTGATGATAAAGAAGATATGCTCAACATCATAGATAATTATCTTGCTTTATATCCCCAGGAAAAGGAACTTTTCAGGCTTGGCCGCAGAACCGGGCTCTTTCGTTCTCTAGATGATTTAAATAAAAAGCATCTCCGCGGTAAAGCTGAAGAGATTTTTAATCAGTTGGAGGCACGTGGTATTACTGTGGATGATTTTATAAACGATATGAGAACCAGATATCTTTAGATTGTTTATTATGTGTTATAAGAGGAAAGGAGCGGGAAATATATGATTCCGGTAAAGGTTAAAGAGGTTGTCCTGGACGAAGAACACAATCCTCTTTTGTTGCTTGTGGATATGGAAGAAGAAAATGTTTTGCCTATTGCTATTGGCTTGTGGGAAGCCCAGGCTATAATAATGAAAATGCAGGGAAGCCCGTTTCCACGTCCAATGACTCATGATTTAATGAGTTCGCTTTGCAATCATTTGGGTGCGAGCATAAATAGAATCATTATTAATGATATTCATGAAGATACCTTTTTTGCGGAGATGTACCTGGAACGTGGCGATAATGAAATAGTAGTTGATGCGCGACCCAGTGACGCTGTGGCACTGGCTTTAACAGCTGGTGCTCCTATCTATTTAAGCGGTGAAGTTTATGGTTATACTATCTCGGTAGATGAACTGGTAGAAGAAACTGATTTTACTAATCCCGATGATTTTCCGGGTGAAGGCGGCCCTCAGCTTCATTAAATTTCCATATACAAGATGATATTATTATTAATTTAAGGAGCGTGCCTGCAATGGTTGGTATATGCGTTTTGGAGATGCATATATTAGAAGCGAACTCATTGAAAGACAAGCGTAAAATTATTAAAAGTATTACCCAGAGGATACGCCAGAGGTTTAATGCATCTGTGCATGAAAACAATTATCATGATAACTGGCACAAGGCAGAGTTGGAAATAGCTGTTGCTGCCCAGAATAGAAGTAGTGCCGAGAAAGTATTGCAGGAAATAATTAAATTTGCTGAAATTGATGGAAGGGCAGAGATTGTCAGGCAGGAGATAGATTACGTTTGAGTTTTTTGCAAGAGCATAAACCCGAAAACAATCGATTTATTTATTGGTATCCAAAATTTTGATAAGGAGCCAAAGTTATGATACTGGATCGGGCTGTAGATTTTGCCCATTTGCTGGTAAGTAAGTTGGCTTTGCAAGGTAGACAAGCTGTAGATGCTACAGCTGGAAATGGCCACGATACTTTGTTTCTTGCTAAGCAGGTGGGGAGCAAAGGAAAGGTTTTTGCTTTTGATATACAAGAAAAGGCGCTGCAAACAACTGCTGAGAAGTTAAGGGCTGAAAAGGTCTCAATTTCAAACAATGTGGAATTGATTGAATCGGGTCATGAAAACATGGATAAATATATTGAGGGAGAGGTCGAGGTTATAATGTTCAACCTGGGCTATCTTCCCGGGGGAGACCGCTCAATTATAACCAGGCCTGAGACTACCCTCCAAGCAGTGAAGCAGGCGTTATCTTTATTAGAGGTTGGAGGTTTGATAACTCTGGTCTGTTATCCCGGTCACCCCGGAGGGGAACAGGAAAGAGATACAGTTAGAGAGATGGTAGAAGGTTTAAGCTCGAAAAGTTTCCAGGTTATCCATTATGAGTTTATTAATCAGGCAAATTCACCGCCGGAGTTGTTTGCTGTAGAAAAAATATCTGAGTGCAGAGAATTATAATTGAAGTGAAAAGGAATTTGAAAGGTTGCAAGAATTGTGTTAATATTTTGTATATAAGTTATTGAATTAATAATAAAACTTGCCTTAGATCATGACTTAGATTATGAATTAATCAATTGAATAATTAAGGAGGAATTTAAATGCCGCATCGTTTAGTCCCACAATCTGTAATTAAAAGATTACCAATATACCTGCGGGTTCTTGACATGCTAGTGCAAAGAGATATTGATGTGATATCTTCAAAAGACTTAAGTGAAGAAACCGGTTTTACCGCCGAACAGATTCGCAAAGATCTGGCTTATTTTGGTGCTTTTGGGACCAGAGGAACCGGTTACCATACAGAATTTTTAAGGGATAAAATTCTTAAAATTATCGGTTTAGACAGAAAAACTAAAGTTATAGTAGTGGGTGCAGGGCACCTGGGTTTTGCATTTACTCGTTATACCATAACTAAAAATCCTTACGTAAATGTAGTAGCAGCTTTTGATATTGATTCTTCGGTAGTGGGTAGCAAGATACTTGATCTAGAAGTATTGCCGGTTTCTGATATGGAGCAAGTGGTGGAAAAAGAGGAAGTGAAGGTTGCTATTATGAGTGTTCCTGCTGAGCAAGCCCAGGAAGTTGCCAACAAGCTTATAGACGCCGGGATTAGGGCTATTTTAAACTTTGCTCCTGTCAGGCTTGATTATCCTGAGGATGTTTATATTCATAACGTGGATCTTACCAATGAACTGCAGAGTTTAATTTATTACAGCACCACAGAGCAGGAAAAAATAGGGCGCCTGAGTGAAGAACAAGAATGAATTAAAGGGAAAAAATATGTTGATGGCCTTGATTGTTCATGTTAGAATAATGCAAGAAGGTGGCAGATGAGGTAATTGAGATTTAAAATACTTTAATACTTAAGAGGAATTGACATAGCCACCACTAATAGGTTATACTGAGAATGACGCGGAGCTGTGGTGTAGATGGTTAACATACCGGCCTGTCAAGCCGGAGATCGCGGGTTCAAGTCCCGTCAGCTCCGCCACCTTTAAAAAAAGCTCAGCAGGTAATGCAAAACGCTTACCAGCTGAGCTTTTAAAGTTCTTTATCCTTTTCTTCATGCAGTTGTGCTTACCAGAGTTCTTCCAGGGGAACAAAGGGTTGATCTTGGGCTTCTGCCACTGCTTTATTGGTTATTTCTCCCTTGAATACGTTAACTCCTCGTGCCAAGATAGGGTCATCTTTAAATGCATCTACGCCCTTGTTGGCAATTTCCTGGGCATAAGGCAGGGTAGCATTCGTGAGACTAACCGTAGCCGTCCGGGGAACGGCGCCGGGCATGTTGGGCACTGCATAATGAATCACCTCGTGTTTTGAATAAGTCGGATTGGAATGGGTAGTTTCCTCGTCTACCGTTTCGACTGCGCCACCCTGGTCAATTGCTGTATCCAGGATGACCGAACCTTTTTTCATCTTTTTTACCATATCTTCAGTAATTAAGCGGGGAGCCCTTGCCCCTGTAATCAAAACAGCAGAAATGAGTAAGTCAGCATACTTCACTACTTTAGCCAGGTTGTAGTTATTAGAGATGAAAGTTATGATGCGGCCTTCAAAAAGATCCGATAATTCTCTTAATTTTTGCGGGCTTCTGCCCACCACAGTTACCTGGGCACCCATACCAAGGGCTACGCGGGCAGCATTTTTGCCAACAACTCCGCCGCCTATTATAACCACATCTGCGGCAGGCACACCGGGTACTCCCCCCATAAGTATGCCACGTCCGCCATGAATTTTTTCCAAAAAGCGGGCTCCTGCTTGGATGGCCATTTTCCCTGCAATCTCACTCATAGGTGTCAAAAGAGGAAGATAACCTTCTGCTTCTACAGTTTCATAACCGATGGCAGTAACTTTCTTTTGACGCAGCACCTCTCCCAGTTCTTTTAAAGGAGCCAGGTGCAGATAAGTAAAAATCATTTGCTCTTCCCGGAGGAGATCATACTCAGGAGGTAAAGGCTCCTTTACTTTCAAGATTAAGTCGGCGCGGGAGTAAACTTCTTCCGCCGAGTCAACCAGCTCTGCTCCTGCAGTTTCATATTCTTCATCGCTAAAACCGCTGAGTTCACCGGCGCTTTTTTCTACAACAATCTGGTGTCCGTCGGAGCAAAGCATTTCAACGCCAGCGGGTATGGCAGCAACCCTGCCTTCATCGGGCTTAATTTCTTTGGGAATTCCTATTATCATTACTTGCACCCTTTCCTGTAAATAATTTAGTGAAGATCTTTACCATGGAGTATTCCAAAAGATCATATACTCCTTAATTTAATATCTCTAAAAAAAGATTCTATTATTTGAAAAAAGCAAAGTCAATTCTATCTTCCACGTAAATACAGGCAATATAGCTGATATAATGCTGCAGGGAGTTAATTTAGTGTACCCTTAATATATATTTCATCAAATTTGAAACTCTCTGTCTTAAAAGCTGTCTGACATATAGTAAAATTATTTTCCACAATGGCAGGTTGCTAATTAGTATTTACTGGTATATCATAAAATTAATTGAGGATAATCTGTCTTGATTACAAGGAGAGATTTTTTTGCATATTTTGCATCTTGCTGATTTACATTTAGGCTGGGAGCCCCGTAATTTACCGGATGATAAAAGAAAGCAGCGCCGCCAGGAAAGAGATCGGCTTCTGGAAAAAACAGTAGATTTTGCTCTCAAGCGCGAAAGCGAGACACAGGTAGTTTTGATTGTGGGGGACCTGTTTGAAAACTATAACCCCGAGGAAAAACTTGTAAGGCATGTAATGGACCAGCTTTCGCGCCTAACCAGAGCAGGCCTGCAGGTGGTGACAGTCCCAGGCAATCATGACGAAATCACTTACCGGGAATCTGTTTATCGCCGTTATGGGGATAATTGGCCCGGCACTCTGGTCCGAAATCCCAATCCTGATCTATCTGTTACCCTGGAGGTAAATGGCTCCAAACTGCATATATATTCTCTGGCTTATACCGGGGGGTTAACAAATGTATCCGGCCTACAAAAATTTCCTCGTAACGAGGAGGAAGGCATCCACCTGGCTGCTTTCCACGGGTCCCTGGATTGGACTGGTATTGCCGATAGAAGTTTGCCTCTGGATTCTTCTTTATTGGCCCAAGCCGAGTATGATTTTATTGCTCTGGGTCACTACCATAGCCATATAGAAAAAAAGGCTGGTTCTGCCAAAGTCCTCTACCCGGGTGCCATAGAATTCAAGACTTTCCATGATAGGGGGACAGGGTATCTGTCAAACGTGAAGTTAGATGATAAATTAAAAGGCAGTAATGTTAGAATAGAGACTTATTCTGTAGATGTGCGGGAGAACTTCTCTAAGAAAATAGACCTGTCTAATTATGAAAATCCGGAAGAGCTGCGACAGGCGTGTTCTAATTTTGCCGATGAAGAGGCAATGGTCCAAATCACCCTTACCGGAACGCCGCGGTTTCCAGTGAACCCCGAAATCCTGGAAGATGAACTTGCTCCTTATTTTTTCTATTTGGAAGTAAAAAGCGAGGCTAGCTACTTCGATGAAAGCTTCTTGGAAAGCATTGCAAGTGAGCCCACGGTAAGAGGGGCTTATGTGCGGCGCATGCGAGAAAAACAGAAGGAGGCAGCTACAGATCAGGAGAAAGATGTTATGGAGCAGGCATTGCTAAAAGGTCTTGCTGCCCTGGAAGGAAGTGATGCCAGGTGAGCGGCCATGTCCTTGAGTTTAAAAAGTTGATCCTGGAAGGCTTTGGTCTATACCGGGAGAGAACTGAATTTGATTTTACTAACGGGGTAAATTGCTATGTGGCGGAAAATGAAAGCGGCAAAACAACAATGATAGCCGGGCTGGTGGCTACTTATTTCGGTCTATCTCACCGGCAGCGTGCCGCAACTTCATTTACCCTGGAACGCTTCCGCAACTGGGATAATCCTGCTCGATGTAAAGGAGAAGTTTATTTTAGCGCCGGCAATGATATGTACCTGATTAACCGAAATTTTGATACCCATCAGGTTGAGTTATGGAAAGTGGAAGATGATTTTACTCCGAAAAATTTATTAATTGAAGGAACCCATAACCCGGAAGCTCAGAAACCGTTGCAAGCCTATGAAGATAAGCTTCGGGAGTTGCTGGGAATGAAAAGCCAGGAACTTTTCCTGGATACCTTTTGTGTGGAGCAACCTCTGCCGGAACACACCACTATTAGCGACGAATTGCAGGGTTTGCTGGCAGGAGGGAGGGGGACTTCATTTCAGGGTGCTTTGAAGCATCTGGCGGAAAATCTACGGGCGTTAACTAAATATACAGGGCCTAACAACCGGGGAGTTACTCCTAAAAATTCCTCCAAGGAAGGTGAGCTGGAAAGGCTTTCTAAAGAAATTAGCGAGTTTGAGCAGAGCATTGAAAAGGGAAGGGAAACAGCGGACTCCCTTGAGGAAATTCAGAAGCAGCTAAAAGAAGCGGAAAAGAATTATGAGGAAAAAACAAAAGAGCTAAATGAAAAGAAAAAAACACGTCAGGCCTGGGAGGCATGGCAGCGGTTGCAACAAGAGTATAATAGCGCTGCCCGAGAAAGAGACCGTTTGCAGGAAGCAGAAAAAGAGGCTGATAGGCTGCAGAAGAAAATAACAGAACTAGAAGAAAGCTTGGAGAAAGAATACCCCGAATTTATAGAATTTAAAGAGTCATCTGCCGAAACGGGAGAAAAACTTGACGAACTTGTCCATATTAATGAAAGCATGCTGGAAAAAGATGACAATATTGAAAGGCTACGCAACTCAATAATGGAGAAATGGAACCGTCTTTCCGAATTATATATCCAGGAAAATGAGAAATTTCCTGGATGGGAATGGTTGGGTGCAGACCCGGTAGACAGGGTTAAAAATATCCGTAAAAACTGTGAGGCTTGCCGGAAAGAATGGCGACAGTACCGGCAATATAAAGAAGAGTTGGAACAGATCAAGTCAGAATTGCAAAATGAGTTTGCTGCTTTTGAGCAGGCAACTCAGGAGCAAATTGATTTGGTCAAACATTACCATCGTTATCTGGCAGAAAAGCAAGAAGTGTTTAATAAAGCCAGTGAACAACTGAATAA
>PWGT01000082.1 GCA_003554535.1 Syntrophomonadaceae bacterium
GGTCGGCGAAAGCGACATTTAGTGAGCGGCTGCCATAGCCGACGAAGAGCAGGCCGCAGCGGACCGCCCTGCAGGACGCAGGGCGCCGGGAACTGACACGATGTCAGTTTGGACGGGAAGTCCGCGGAGGCCGTCGCGATGAGTCGTGCCTATGGCCCGCGTAACGGTCTAGTCGCTGTGCCGACCCACCCCCCGGCAAGGGAACAAAGAAAAAAATAACACCCCCACCTGGCCTCCCCCTTCGAGGGGGAGGAACAGTTATATATCCCCGCGTACCGGTTGAGAGAGCCGGGTAGTATGACTTCATTTCACATGTCATTACTCAGAAGTTCATCATGTAAATGGTTTCCCTAAATTATCGCTATATGAAAACACCCCCTCCTCAATCCTCCCCCGTCGGGGGAGGAAGCTAAAAGCCCACTGGGGGAGAGATAATATCCTCCGGTGAGGTAGAAGGTTGAAAACTTTGGGGGGGGAGGGAATTAAAACCTCCGAGGGAAGAGTTTAAATCCTCAGGGTAGGAAGTTAATACCCTGAGGGGCCTTAGAAGCAAGAAGTTACTTCTCTAAAGGAGGAAGAGATCAAAAGTGGGACAAGGGAAGGGACTTGCCCCTGCGACCCTGGAAAAGTGGGACAAGGGACCTGTCCCTGCGTCCCGGATTTATTTTCCTGGAAAATTTGATAATTGACTTTTTTCTTTATTCCTTATATGTTAGATAAACGAAAGGTTAATTTTTATAACAAACAGGAAGATTATACCTTTTATAATTGCAACTTAATTGAAATTAAGTAATTGGGCAGGAATGAATCTGTAATCTGTTGTAATAAAATAAGAACCTGTCAAGTAAAATATATGCCATATTTTAACAGGAGAACAAAGCAGAAATAAAGGAGACGAATATTATGAGCAAACTAAAACTGGGCTTGCCAGCTGGAAGCTTGAAGGAATCTACTCTGGAAATTTTTAAAAAAGCGGGTTATAACGTGAATGTTTCCGATCGTTCTTACTACCCCTATATTGATGATGAAGAAATAGAATGTGTCTTAATTCGGGCGCAAGAGATTCCTATTTATGTTCAAGAGAACATTTTAGATGTAGGCCTTACGGGCAAGGATTGGATAACGGAAATGTCTGCAGATGTAGAAGAAGTAGCGGAACTTACTTATTCGAGGTCAGGATTAAGGCCTGTGCGTTTAGTGCTTGCAGTCCCTTATGATTCAGGCATAGAAAGTGTCAAGGAACTAGAAGGAAAGAAAATTGCTACCGAATTGGTTCATACCACTCGCAAATATCTAGAGGAAAATGGGGTGAATGCATCAGTAGTTTATTCTTGGGGAGCTACTGAGGTGAAACCACCGGTTTTGGCTGATGCTATCTCTGAACTTACGGAAACGGGGCGTTCATTAAAAGCTAATAACCTAAAAATTTTGGAAACCATACTGGTTTCTACTCCCAGGTTAATAGTGAACAAGGAGAGCTGGCAGGATTCTTGGAAGAAAAAGAAAATAGAAAATATGATTACTCTCCTGCAGGGTGCCTTGTTTGCAGAACAAAAAGTGGCGTTAAAAATGAATGTTAGCGAAGATAATCTCCAAAACGTTATGGAGATGTTGCCTGCGCTTCGAAAGCCTACTGTATCTAATTTGTTTGAAGGAGGATGGGTGGCAGTAGAAACTGTAGTGGATGAAAAAGATGTAAAGGATCTGATTGGCAAATTAAAAGACGCAGGAGCAGAAGGTATTATTGAGTACCCGTTGAATAAAATTGTTCCTTAATTTTATATTAGAATATTGGCTGAGTAAGAATCGTTGTAAAGTTCTAAATGTCAGGATATTTGAAAGGATTTGATTAATTATGGAGGACGCTTTTTTTGAAAAAAATTTTCAGTGCTTGCTTTGTGATACCAAATTTAAGGAATTAAGGGTTAAACGGAGCAGATTAAAAGTCAAAAAAGTAGACACCGACTTTGCCAATCATACCGAAGGGCCTAATACTATTCACTATACAGTAAGCGTTTGCCCTTCTTGTGGCTTTAGTTTTACTCCTCAATTTGCTTCCCCTTCGGAAAGGCTTAGAAATGCCCTAAAAAAAATTATGGTACCGCCTTCTGAAGATTTGAGCGGGAAGCGTACCCATGAACAGGTGGTTTATTCCTTCCAAAGGGCTCTTTGTTGCTCTTACTTGACCTTTCAAAAATATAATGTTAAAGCTGCTTTGTTTTTACAACTGGCTTGGGTGCATCGTTTTGCAGAGGAAGAAGATGATGAATTGTTCAACCTGGAGAATGCTCTGGATAATTTTGTGATGTTGTACGAGGAAGATACTGAAATAGAGCAAGTAGCCCGGACTATGTACCTTGTTGGGGAATTAAACCGTCGCCTGGGAAATGAGAGAGAAGCTGTTAAGTGGTTTAGTATGCTAATTAACAATCATAAAAATAAGTCCCCTCAACTGGCCAAAGTTGCCCGTGAAAGGTGGCAGGAAATTCGCGAGGTAAAGGAAGAGAAAGATCTGTTGTAATTATTATATTGTCTAATAAAAGGGATGTACACAGAACATGAAACGCATAGAGAATCTTCAACAAGTGATGAGAAATAAAGAAATATCGGCGGCTTTATTAATGCAGCATAGGGATTTGTATTATTATGCAGGCACTGCCCAGCCCTGCAATTTGTTTATTCCCGCGGAAGGAGAACCGGTGTTGTTTGTCCGGCGTGCTATGGAGATGACCAAGAAAGATACCTGGCTGGATAATTTGCAGTATTCAGCGAAGTTAGGCCCTATAAAAGAGATGCTAAACAAAAGTTGTCCCCAGGGAGGAAAACTAGGGGTAGAAGAGGATGTCCTTCCGGCATCCTTGTATAACCGCATCAAGCGAGAATTTGAAGGCTTTGAACTGGTTAATATCTCTCCTGAAATCTTGGAGCAAAGAGCTATTAAGGAACCGGAAGAACAGGAAGAGTTAAGGGAAACTGCACGTCTTTTTAAGGTGGCTCACGAGGCTATTATTGAAAATTTAGCACCAGGCATTTCGGAAATGGAGCTGGCAGCAGAGGTTTATAAACGTCTTCGGGCTAATGGAGCAGAGTTTATTACCTACCATCGCCGCTGGGACAACACTTCTACTCATGAGGGCTTGATAGCCGGGGCGAAAACAGCATGGCAGATATCTGGATTGGCCATGACTGTCACAGGAATAGGAAACCACCCTTCTCTGCCTTGGGGAGCTTCAGCAGAAAGAATAGATGAAGGTGATATGGTGGTGATGGACATTGGCTTAAATCGTGCCGGGTATCATGTGGATATGGCCCGTACTTATGTTGCTGGAAATCCTTCAACTTTACTCAAGGAAAGATGGGATGCAGTAAATAAAATAATGGATGCTGCTTTAGAGAAAGCTGTTCCTGGAAATACAGCAGGCGACCTGTTTTCTGCTGCAGAGAGTAAAGCTGTAGATTTGGGAGTTAGAGAATATTTTCAGGGATGGGGAGATATGCAGGGTCATTATATTGGGCATGGGATAGGCCTTGAACTGGATGAACCGCCTACCCTGGTGCGGGGGAATGAGCAATTGCTTACTGAAGGAATGGCAGTTTGTATTGAACCTAAATTGATTGTTCCCCATTGGGGGGCAGTTGATGTGGAAGATACAGTTATTATTAATTCCCATGGGCCAGAAATACTAACTCCCGTTTCCAGAGAGCTTTTTTAATTATTTCAGTTACATTGACTGGTATAAGGTAGCATGTTATTATTTAAATGAACAAGCGCCCGTGGTGAAATGGATATCACGCAGGCCTCCGGAGCCTGAATTTGGGGTTCGAATCCCTACGGGCGTACCACCCTAAAGAGCGGTCCTAAATGGATCGCTCTTTTTTGTGTATCCTGCCTGATCCCTCTGGTCAAGATAATACTTATGGCTCTGAGACTTTGTTAATTGATGAAAAAACCTCCTTGCGGGCAAAATATATTGCGAGGAGGATTTATGATGATAAAGTTCCACCCTGGAAGCTATTCGTTATTTAAAAAGCCTTTTGCTAAATTGGGCATGGTAGTATTTAGCTTTGTCCTGGTTTGCAGTTTTTTTTTACCTGTAACTATGCCCTGGCAAGAGAAAATACTCCGCGGGCAACCTTGCTTTTAGTTGATCGCCTCTCTCTGGAAGATTTAAGGGAGTATGCAGGCCCAGAGTTAAAAAATCTTATGGATGAAAGTGGGCTTTCTCTTTTAAATACCAGAGCAGGTCGTAGAAACAGTGAGAGTAGGTATTTAAGCATAGCAACTGGTAGCAGATCCACAGCTGGAACGGAGGCTGGGCTTTTTTTTAATCAAGGAGAAAAATATGAGCAATATCCTGCAGAGATCTTATATCAGCGTTTTGTAGGATGTGAGCCGGAAGGAGAAATTTTTTGCCTTTCCTTTCACCAAATAGTAGAACAGAATGACAGCCTGGATAATGGTGCTAATCTCAGCTTTTTAGGAGATATTTTGAAAGAAAGGAAGATGCAAGTTGCTGTTTGGGGCAATGCTGATAATTATGAAATCAGGCGCTTAGGAGGGCTGCTGGGTATGAATAGGGAAGGAATAATTGAGGAGGGACTGGTAAGTAAGGAAATTCTCCAGGAAGATCCTTATTTTCCGTTTGGACATAGAATGGATGGTGACCTTCTGGCTGAAATGACTTTGTCTTCCCAGGAACATAATGATTTAACGATTGTTGACTGGGGTGATGTGGCACGAATTGATTACAAAAGAAATCAGTTAACTGAGGCAAGGACACATGAGTTGATGAAACTAACTTTTGAGGAATTGGATACATTTGTGGGTAGTTTTGTCCAGGACGTCCAAAACCCGGATTTTTCGCATTTATTTGTTCTGGCCACCCCTTCTCCGCCTAAAGAGGGGGGTAGTGAAGGCAGGCAATTGACTCCCCTCTTAATAAACGAGGAACAAATGCTCCCTGGGGTTTTGGCCAGCTCAACTACCAGGCGACCAGGGCTGGTTGCCAACCTTGATTTGGCTCCGACTATTTTACAGCATTTGGGTGTAGAAGAGTTGCCGTTATCTATGGATGGTGCACCAGTTTACAGGGTTGCTGAAAATTATCCACTTGAATATATTGCAGGATTACAAGAACAGCTTGTGCGAATCAACAGGCAAAGACCTGCTTTATTGAGAGGATATCTAGCTTTTTTAATTACGGTAATGTTGGCAGGGGGAATTGCGTTATTTTCGGCGTATTTTTTACGTTTACATTCTTTTTTGAGGGGAGCTTTAGATTTTGCCATTATTTTCCCCCTGGCTTTATTGATATTAGTGTTTTTGCCTGGATTTCCTTTTGCTGATTTTGTTTTCACAGTTTTGGCAGTAATTTTAGGGACTTTATTACTTACTTATTTATTAAGGCTCATTAGGAATTTGAGTAATGGCCAGATCATATTTTGGATGGCAATGGGGCTCTTTACCTCGCTCTTTTTGCTTGCTGATTTGGCCGGAGAAAGATCTTTGCAGGAGTTTTCTTTTCTAGGCTATGACCTTATTTCGGGTTCCCGTTATTACGGAACAGGGAATGAATACATGGGAATTATCATAGGAAGCACTATCCTGGGAAGTTCTGCTTTGTTGGAATTATGTTCTCCCCTCGAGGGTAGAAGTTATTCTATAAACAGATTGTCTTTCATGGCAGTGTTGATCTTGATTGGAGTATATTTGCTGGTAGGGATTTTTTTCCTGGGCTCTTCTGCTTTTGGAGCTAATGCAGGTGGAACTATTACAGCTGTGATTGCTTATGGAGTTGCGTTTACAGGATTTTTGCGCATGACCTTTAGAGTTAGAATTAATTCTTTGGCGGGAATTGCCGCTGCGGGCTTGATGCTGGCAATTTTTTGGCTGATAAGCGATTGGGGAGGGGGAGTTGGAAGTGAATCCTGGCATTTGCAAACGTTTTGGGACCAATGGTATGAAGGAGGTTTTGCGGCGGTAGAGAATATAATATGGCGTAAAATTTCTATGAATATAACCTTGCTTAGATACTCGGTATGGTCTTATTTGTTGGTAGCACTGATGGGAGTGATGGTATTTCTGTTTTATTACCCCCGGGGAAGAATAAAGGAATTTAAAAAACAGCGGCAGTTTTTATTTACAGGAATAACTGCTATTGTTACTGGAAGCGTGGTTGCTTTCCTGGTTAATGATTCAGGAGTAGTAGCTGCAGCCACTACCTTGCTTTACGCGGTTATTCCGTTATTAAGTTATTATCTTCAGCCCATAAAAAGTAACTCAGGGGAAATATAATGAGAAAAAAATAAGCTTTTTTTGTAAGCTTTTTCCTTGTCCTGATGAAAAAATCATTGAAAACTTATGTTCAGTATTTACTTTGGGTAATTGGTTTAATTATTATCATTAATATTTTGGCAGGATATTGGTATTTATTTATGGAATTATGGAAGTATTTTGAGGGCAACCTGTGTTTAGTTGGTTGTTGATGAATATAAAAAGTAATTCCAGTATTAAACAAATGAGGAGGGTAGCCGCTTGCTAGGACAACCAGTAGTAAACGAACTATCAAATGGCATGCGCTTGTTTTGGTTGCCAACTGATAAGTTTAAAACGGTAAGTGTGAAGTTATTTATTCATCAAGAATTAGAGGATAGTTTGGTTACCAAAAATGCATTGCTTCCTTCTGTTTTGGAAAGAGGAACGCAACAACACCCGGATCGCATAAGCTTGCGTAGGGAGTTAGAAGACCTCTATGGTGCAGAACTGTCAACTGATGTTGGGAAAAAAGGTGAAAGGCACCTTATAGAATTTTCCCTGGAAATGGTTCATGAAAACTTCTTTGAAGAAAAAGACCTTCTGCGTCGTGGATTGGAAGTAATGGAGGGGCTTATAAGCAATCCCCTGGTTGAGGATGAAGGGTTCTGTCGTTCATACGTTGAACAGGAGAAAGTTCAGTTGGCTCAAGAAATTAAGAGCCTGGTGAATAACAAAATTGCATATGCCCTGGAGCGTTGTGTGCAGGAGATGTGCCGTGGGGAACGATATGGCTTATATAAATTAGGAAAGGTTGAAGATCTGGAGCAGATCAATGCTGTGGATCTATATGAGTACTCCCAAGAGTTGTTTTCCCGCAACCCCGTCGATATTTATCTGGTAGGTTTGCAGCAGCAAGAAGAGGCAGAGTCATTAGTTAATGATGTTTTCTCGCTGCAACGGAATACATCTATTGTAGAAATCCCTCCCACAACAGTCTACCGGGAAAAGGAAGAAGTAACTAGGCGAGAGGAAATAATGCCTGTAAGCCAGGGCAACCTTGTTTTGGGGTATCGGACCAATATTCCCTATGACCATGAACTTTATTATCCGCTGGTTATGTGCAACGGAATTTTAGGAGGATTTCCCCATTCCAAGCTATTTCAGAATGTGCGTGAAAAATCTAGCCTTGCTTATTTTGTGTTCTCCAGGCTGGAAAGACATAAAGGTGTGATGATATCAGCAGCGGGGATTGATCCTTCTCAATATGAAAACTCGCTGGAAATTATGCAAAAACAATTGGAGGCAATTAGTAAGGGAGAAATAACGGAGGAAGAAATGGAAAATACCCGTATTGGCTTGATAAATCAGTTGCGGACGCAACAGGATAACCCCAATAGCTTGGTAAATTTTTATCTTGATGCGGAAATAGGCGGGCGTAAGCATGGTTTTAGCGATGTGATAGAAAAAATACAGCAGGTTACTGTTGATGAAGTGGTGGAAGCTGCTTCCCGCATTAAGTTAGACACCATATATTTTTTGCATGGAGAAGAAGGGGGCGGTAGCAAATGAGTTCCCAGTGGAATATAATCCAGAATGATCTGCTGCAAGAAGCAGTTTATTGGCAGGAATTGCCTTCGGGGTTGAAGGTATATGTTCTTCCCAAAAAAGGATACCAAAAAAAATACGCAGTTTTAGCTACTCACTTTGGTTCTATCGATAATTGTTTTAGCCTGGAAGGGGAGAAAGACTATGTAGAAGTGCCGGAAGGAGTTGCACATTTTCTGGAACATAAGCTATTTGAGGATGTGGAGGGGGATGTTTTTAATCGGTTTGCAACTTTAGGTGCTTCTCCCAATGCTTATACCTCCTTTACTCAAACGGCTTACCTTTTTTCTTGCACCGATAACTTTCATGAAAACCTGGATTTGCTTCTCAATTTTGTCCAGGATCCTTATTTCACGGAGGAAACGGTACAGAAAGAGCAGGGAATTATTGGCCAGGAAATCAGTATGTTTGAAGATAATCCCCAGTGGAGGATTTTCTTTAACCTGCTAGATGCTCTTTATCAAAAACATCCGGTGCAGGTGGATATTGCCGGGACTGTGGAGAGTATAAGCCGTATTACCCCCGAAACTCTTTATACTTGCTACCGAACTTTTTATCATCCTGCCAATATGGCTCTTTTTGTTGTAGGTGGGGGTATAGATTTGGATGAAGTTGGCAAGCAAGTAGCTGAAAATTATGCTTCTCGGGATTATCCGCCATTAGGAGAAATTAAGCGCCACTTCCCGGAGGAACCTGAAGAGATTTCCCGGCAGAAAGTTGCGCAGGAAATGGTAGTTTCAGAACCGATAATATATATAGGCTTCAAGGATGAATCCCCGGAAGGTTTAAAGGGCAAAGATAAGTTGCGCCGGGAGCTGGTAACTGATCTTCTAATGGACATTATTTTCTCACCCAGTGAACCCCTCTATAATGAATTATATGAAGAAGGGCTTATTAGTGAAGAGTTTGATGCTGGTTATGTTCTGGAATCCAACTATGCTTATACTCTATTGGGAGGAGAAACGAGGTATCCGGATAAGCTGTACCAGAGAATTATGGAAGCCCTGGAAAAAATAAAAGAGGAAGGTTTTACGGAAGAGCAAGTTAGGCGGCACCGGCGAGCTAAATTGGGAGACTTTATGCGCCGTTTTAATTCTTTGGAGTTTATTGCTAATAATTTCTTAGCTTATCGATTTAAAGGAGTGGATTTCTTTACTTATCCTGAAGTCCTTCAAGAAATAAGAGTTGAGGAAGTAAATCGCAGGTTGGAAGAACATTTGCGCCTGGAAAAGCATGCAGTTTCCATTATTGATAAGAGAGGCGAGTCTTAGTTGCGTGTAATTTTTAAAGACTGTATATGCTGAAATTTACACATATATTAAATATATAGAGCAGGGGAGGAATATCTATGGATAAGAAAAATAATGAAAAAGAGTTTGTGCGGGAAATAACTCCTCGTTCCCAGGATTATTCGCAGTGGTATATTGATGTGATTTTAAAGGCGGAGTTAATGGATTATGCTCCAATAAAAGGGTGCATGGTTATCAGACCCTATGGATATGCTATCTGGGAGAATATTCAAAGACTCCTGGATAAAAGAATTAAGGATACGGGACATGAAAATGCTTATTTCCCCCTTTTTATACCGCAGGGGCTTTTACAAAAAGAAGCCGAGCATGTGGAAGGCTTTGCTCCGGAGGTTGCACTGGTGACTCGCGGTGGCGATGAAGAGCTTGCCGAGCCCCTGGCAGTGCGTCCAACTTCAGAATCTATTATTTGTAGTATGTATTCCCGGTGGGTTCAGTCATGGCGGGATTTACCAGTATTGATTAACCAGTGGGCCAATGTAGTACGTTGGGAAAAGTCTACCCGGCCTTTTTTGCGCACTTCCGAATTCATCTGGCAGGAGGGTCATACTTGCCACCGAACAGAAGAAGATGCTGAAGAGGAAACTCAAAAGATGCTGGGAGTTTACCGCGAGTTTATGGAAACTGAACTTGCTGTGCCTCCTATAACCGGACAGAAAACTGAAAAGGAAAAATTTGCGGGAGCTCTGCGGACTTACACTGTAGAGGCATTAATGAGTGACGGAAAAGCTCTTCAATCGGGCACTTCTCACAACTTGGGTCAGCATTTTGCCCGCGTTTTTGATATTACCTTTCTTGATCAGGATGACGAACTCAAGTACGTTTGGCAAACCTCCTGGGGAGTTTCAACCAGACTAATAGGGGGTATTATCATGACTCACGGTGATGACCGGGGGCTGGTATTGCCTCCTGCTGTAACGCCTGTTCAGATAGTGGTGGTTCCCATTATTACTAAAAAGCAAAAAAGCGAGGTTTTACAAAAAGCTGGTGAAATTGCAGATTCCCTGCGCGAAGAATTTAGAGTAGAGTTTGATGATCGCGAAGAATATTCAGCTGGTTGGAAATTTAACCAGTGGGAAATGAAGGGGGTTCCTTTGCGTATAGAAGTTGGCCCTAAAGACCTGGAAAACAACAGGGTCGTAGCGGTGCGCCGTAATACCGGGGAAAAGGAAGAGGTACCCTTAGAAAAGTTATCGAGCAGGGTCCCTGCCTTGTTGCAGGAAATCCAGGAAGATATGCTGCAGAAAGCGTTAGAATTTCGCAGGGAACATACGGCCGAAATTGATGACTATAGTGAGTTTTGTGATTACATGGAACAGAGCAAAGGGTTCGTAGACGGTTATTGGTGTGGAGAAGGAGCTTGTGAAGATAAAATAAAAGATGATTGCAAAGGTACTATTAGATGTATTGTTTCTTCTGATATAGAAGAAGAGCGTAATTGTATTTGTTGTGGCCGGAAAGCTGTATCACGGGTTTATTTTGCACGGGCATATTAGAAAGGGAGTAAAATTATGAGTAATACCATGCGTGAGGTCAAAAAAAGTTTAAGACGCAGTGTTATAGAAGCAAGGGATAAGCTTTCGCAAACTGAAATCAAAGAAAAAAGCCAGGCTATTGCTGAAAAGTTTTACCAGTTGGAAAGTTTCCGGAAAGCCGAGACAATTATGTTTTTTCTCTCTTTTGGCAGTGAAGTGGATACTTGGCCCTTGATAGAAAAAAGTTTTAAATCCTGTAAAACTGTGGTGGTGCCTCGTCCGGAAAAATACGAAAAAAAATTAATCCCCTCTCAGTTGATAGACTGGGAGGAGGATTTAACTCCTGGAGTCTATGGCATCCTGGAACCTCTACCTGAAAAAACAAGGCCCGTTGATCCTCAAAAAATAGATTTACTGGTAGTCCCAGGGGTAGCATTTGATATTGAAGGTAATAGGTTAGGTTATGGGGGAGGTTATTATGACCGCTTTTTTGAACGCTTGCGCCTCGATGTCCCCTTGGCTGCCATAGCTTTTGAGGTCCAAATAGTGGACGAAATTCCCGTTGCCCATTGGGATCGTAAAGTGGATCTACTAATAACTGAGGATAGGGTGATTTATTTTTAATTTATTTGGGCGTGAGGCTGGGAAGGGATTCGGAAGAACACAATCCCTGGATGAATAAATTTGTCAAAGTCAGAGTTAGAGTATCAAGGTCACTTTCTTTTTCATGCACAATTTCCCACAGAAAACTTTCCAGGGTTAAAATCAGGGCTTTGGTAGAAAAATACAAGTTAATGTTGGAAGTGACGATATTTTTTTCGCGGGAACGGTATAAGTCGTTTTCCACGCGGGTAATAAATTGATTAAGAATTTCGTTCCAGTGGTCGAATACTAGATCTGATTGGCCCAGAGCTTTTTGGAAAACTTTAAATATTTCTTGCTGTTCCACGGCGATTTGTAATGTCGCATAGATTCTTTGCTCGAAAACTTTTTGCAAATCGTTAATGGTTTCTATTGATTGGGGATCGTTCAGTATATTCATAAAATCTTCCATGGCTCTATCAATAACTTTTGTCAGGAGATCGTCTTTGCCCTGAAAGTGACTGTAAACTGTTCCATAACCAACACCGGCCTGCTTGCTGATTTCGGTAATAGTAGTTTTGTTATATCCTTTTTCCAGGAATACCTGTTCGGCAGTATCTACAATAAGTCGTTGTGTGATTCTGCTTCTTAGATAACGGCGTTTTTTATTTCTGATCTTTTTCATAATTGATGCCTCCTTTTGTATTTTAACTCTACTGTATCCTATTGCAACCATTGTTATAATTAAATTGTATTGGTAAATAATTAATCAATAGGTTCCTGATAATTATATCACTTTTATCATAAATTGAAAATAATTAAAATATTGAGTAATTATAAATATCGGTTTTAGATGGCAAAGTTAATTTTCTGAGGTGCTATAAATGGCGATTTGGGGATTAGCAGATTTACATCTTTCTACAAACGTAGATAAGCCTATGGATGTTTTTGGGGCGGAATGGGCTAATTATGTGTCCAGAATCAAGCATGGTTGGGAAAATAGAGTTAATGATAGTGATCTGGTGATCATTCCCGGTGATATATCGTGGGCTATGCACTTGAGGGATGCGCTTGATGATTTGCAATGGATAGGGAAATTGCCTGGTCATAAATTATTGCTGCGTGGTAATCATGACTATTGGTGGGAGTCTATCTCTAAAATAAGGCGAAGCCTGCCTCCACGAATGTATGCCTTACAAAACGATCATTTTGTCTGGGAAGGATGGGCAATCTGTGGTAGTAGAGGATGGCTTTGCCCGGGGGATACTCGCTTTGATGAGGAGAAGGACCAAAAAATTTACCTACGCGAATTGCAGAGGTTGGAATTATCTTTAAAAAGTGCATTTCAAGAAGGTCACAGGCACATAATTACAGCTTTGCATTTTCCTCCTTTTAATGTTTTTCGAGAGTCTTCTGGCTTTACCGAGTTGCTTTCTTCATACGGGGTGAAGACATGCATTTATGGTCATCTGCATGCTGAGGCAAAAAAAACCGCTTATGAAGGGTACTTAAATGGAGTGCAGTACATTTTCGTAGCCTCTGATTGGCTTGGTTTTTGCCCCGCCCTGCTGGCCGATTAATATAACAAGGCTAAAGAGGTAGTTACAGATTAATGAAGGCTAATACCAGACGGGCTATAGCTTCGCTTGCTTGAGAAAGCATTTGTGGCGATTTTTCCATGGCATCATCTAAGGACATGGGAGCTTTTATACTGCTGAAAGCAGCAATAATGCCCTGGTGGTATATTTCTTCAAAACCATTTTCAAGTGCGCCAGAAAGGCATACCACAGGAACGCCTTTATTCTGAGCAATTCGGGAAACTCCTACAGGAACTTTTCCAAAAGCTGTCTGGGCATCAGTTTTTCCCTCTCCGGTGATAACTAGGGATGCATCCTCTAAAAAACTTTCCAGTTGAGTATTATTCAGAATTACTTCTATGCCTGACATTATTTTTGCTGCGGCAAAAGCTACCAAACCTGCTCCAAGTCCACCAGCAGCTCCGGCGCCAGGTGTATTGTCTATATCTATACCCGTATAATTTTTTACATGTTGGGCGTAATTATGCATTCCATTCTCCAGCAAATATAGCGCATGTTGGTCTGCTCCTTTTTGAGGACCGTATATGTAAGTTGCCCCTTCTGAGCCCAAGAGTAAGTTTTGGACGTCGCTGGCGGCGATGACTTCTGTTTCCTTAATTCTGGGGTTAGTATTGCTTATATCTAAGGCAGTTATTTTCTCCAGGTTTCTGCCTTTGCCTTCTAACTCATTACCTTCACCATCGTAAAATTTTACTCCCAGAGCCTGGGCCATTCCCATGCCGCCATCATTGGTGGCACTGCCTCCAAGCCCCAAAATTATTTTCTGGCAGTTGTTATCAATAGCTTCCAGAATAAGTTCTCCTACTCCGTACGTTGTTGTATACAAGGGGTTCTGCTCAGGGGGAGGCACTAGCTCTATCCCCGCAGCTGCAGCCATTTCAATGACTGCGGTTTTGGGTTCCCCTTCCATAATTCCCCAAAAAGAGTCAACAATATTACCGGTAGGGCCGGTAACCCTGGTATGTTTCTTTGTTCCCCCCTTAGCAGCTAGAAAAGCATCTACAGTACCTTCGCCACCATCTGCAATAGGGATTTTTATTACTTTGATTGCTTCGCTTGCATTTTTAACTCCCTTTTCCATTGCTTCGGCAGCTTGCACTGCCGAAATATTTCCTTTAAACGAATCTGGGGCGATTATGATGTTCACTTTTATTCCTCCTGTATAAAAATTATCTTTTTTTCACAGCAATTCGGCCATGAATTGCAATTAAAACTCCTAATAAGAATCCTCCCACGTGCGCCCACCATGCAACTGCCTGTGCGCTGCCGTCTAAAGCTTGGGCGCCAAATGCATTAAGAAGTTGCAAGAGGAACCAGAGTCCTAAAAATAATATGGCAGGAATGTATATAAATGTAATAAAAAAACCCAAAGGAAGAAGTGTTAGCACTCTGGCTTGAGGAAAGGTTAAGAAATATATGCCCAGCACTCCAGCAATTGCACCGCTAGCTCCTACAAGAGGAGTATCAGAGAGAGGATTAAATAAAATGTGAAAAAGGCTACCCCCTGCTCCCATGAACAAGTAAACTCCCAGATAGCGCAAGGGACCCAAGCGATCTTCTATACTGTCTCCGAATACCCACAAATAAATCATATTGCCCAGCAAGTGTAGCCATCCACCGTGCAAAAAAATAGAGGTAAACAATGAAAGGGTGGCTTCAGGCATCATTAGAGCGAACTGAGGGTCTCCTTCCAGGAAAAGAGTCAATCCCCCAACAAACTCAGCAGGGATTGCCCCGTAATTATTTACCAGTTGAAGAGTTTCCTCGGGGCTTAATTGTACCTGATGGAGGAAAATCAAAAAATTTATGAGAATGATGGTAGTATTCATAATAGGAAAACGGCGACTTTTAACTGATGCGCTTAAAGGGATCATGGCGAGGTTTTGTCCTCCCTTTACCAGATAAACTTATTTTATTTATTTTAATATTGTCATCTTTGCTTGTTTGTTATTGCTTACTAATTAATTTGTTATTATTTTTGTGTGATTAATTGAAATTATAACAGTTAAGCAGTTTTTTTTATAGTTATAGATGGAAAAGCTTAGGATGTTACTCAATGATGTTATTCAATTGGAATTGAAAGTTTTTTGTTTTATTCTTCAGGTATGCTTGTATTTTTTTTATAAAAGTAATATAATGTCTGTGAAATAGAATAACTGGGGGTGCTCCCGAGCGGGGGCTGAGAGGAAAAGCGCTATGAAGCTTTTCCAACCCTTTGAACCTGTTAACAGGGCAAGAGGCCTTGTCTGGGTAATTCCAGCGAAGGGAAGGTGATAGTTCAAGGTATATGTATGCGAACTACCGCATTTCCACTGGAGGTGCGGTTTTTATTTGTATTGAGGAATTTGTAATTTAAGAAAGGAAAAGAGTTAATAAAAGGAGAGAGGTAATGGAGCAAATGAACCTGGTTAAGGAAGCTAGAGCAGGAAATATAACTGCGCATTTGCAAGAAGTGTCCAAAAAAGAAGGAGTAAATGAAGAGTTTCTTGCTGAGCGTGTTGCCGAAGGTAAAGTAGTAATCCCCGCTAACATATTAAGAAATAATATAGATCCAGCAGGTATTGGCACAGGGCTTTCTACTAAAGTTAATGCTAATATCGGAACTTCCCCTCGAAAACTAGATATCGGTGGGGAAATGGAAAAAGCAAACGTTGCAGTAAAGGCTGGCGCAGATACATTAATGGATTTAAGCAGTGGTGGTGATATCCGTAGGATGCGCCGGGAGTTATTATCGGAAATTAAAGTGCCATTGGGAACTGTTCCAATTTACCAGGCTGGTTTAAAAGCTCTGCATGAACGGGGAGCAGTAGTGGAGATGACTGGCGAGGACATGTTTCAAGCTATAGAAGAGCAGGTAGAAGAAGGAATTGATTTTATTACTGTCCACTGTGGCGTGAACATGGATATTGTGTCTCGTATAAATCAAAACCAGCGCATTATTGATGTAGCGAGCAGAGGGGGATCATTCCTTTGGGCTTGGATTATGAAGAATGAGAAAGAAAATCCTTTGTACGCTGAATTTGACCGATTGTTGGATATTGCTCTTGCTTATGACGTTACTTTGAGTCTGGGAGATGGTATGAGGCCTGGAAGCATTGTTGATGCTACTGATGGTCCTCAGGTTCAGGAACTGGTGATTTTGGGAGAACTGGTGAAAAGAGCCCGGGAAGCAGGAGTTCAGGTTATAGTAGAAGGTCCTGGGCATGTACCGCTGGATCAGGTAGCATCCAATATATTATTGCAGAAAAGAATTTGCCAGGAGGTTCCTTTCTACATTTTGGGACCGCTGGTCACTGATTCTGCAGCCGGGTACGATCACATCTCTGCTGCCATAGGAGGGGCTGTAGGAGCTTCAGCGGGTGCTGATTTTTTATGTTATGTGACTCCCGCTGAGCATATTTCTTTACCGGATGCCGAGCAAGTTAAAGAAGGTGTGGTGGCCTCTAAAATAGCCGCTCATGCGGGAGATATTGCCAGGGGGTTGCCTGCTGCTTTAGAACGCGATAGGCAGATTTCCCTGGCCAGAAAAGAGTTGAATTGGGAAGAAATGCGCAAATGCGCCCTGGATCCACAGGCAATGGAGAATGCCATGAAGAAAGAGGGACTGGGAGTTGGAGACGAATGCAGCATGTGCGGAGAGTATTGTGCTGTAAAAATTGTTAATGAATGCCATAAGGGAAAAATTTCAACGGGAGGTAATTGATTAATGAAAGAAATAACTAAGCAAATAAATGAAGGCTTGGAAAAGCTCAGGCAGGAAGGGCCTTTAATCCACCATCTTACTAATCATGTAGTAATGAATGATTGTGCCAATATAACCCTGCATATTGGAGGGGCTCCAGTTATGACATTTGCTCCTCAGGAAACAGAGGAAATGGCTTCCCTGGCCAGTGGGGTAGTTTTAAACATTGGTACTTTAACTGAAGAATACGTAGAAGAAATGATAACAGCCGGCAAAGTTGCCCGCCAAAAAGGAGTGCCAGTTTTGTTGGATCCAGTGGGTGCAGGCGCTACATCCATGCGTACCAGTGCGGCGAAGCGAATTCTCGATGAAGTAGGGGTAGATATAATAAAAGGCAATGCTGGGGAAATATCAGTGCTAGCCGGCATAGATGCCACTGTAAGGGGAGTTGACTCTATGGGAACTTCCATGGAACCTTCATCGGTTGTTCAAAAAATGGCTGCTGATTATAAAATTGTGGCTGTAATTACTGGAGAAACAGATTGGGTCTCTAACGGGGAAGATACTTACAAAGTTAAAAATGGGCACAAATATTTATCTGCTCTGGTAGGGACAGGATGCATGCTTGATTCCATTACCACTGCTTTTGCTTCAGCAATGGAGGACCGGAGTATGGCTTCAGTGGCAGCTCTGGCTGTTTTTGGGATATCTGCTGAATTAGCAGCTCTGAACCCTGAGGTTAAAGGGCCGGCTTCATTTAAGAAGTCTTTATTTGATGAAATATATAACATAAACGGGGATAAGATTGAAAAACGGGCAAAGATTGAAAAACTACATCAATAATAACTAATTGTTCAAAAGTACCGAGAGGAGGTTGCAGGCTATTAATCTGGATGTATACGTAGTTACCGACAGAAGCTTGACAAACAACAGGAGTTTGACAGAGATAGTAGAAGAAAGCCTGAAAGGCGGGGCCGGAGTTATTCAGTTAAGGGAAAAAGATGCTACTAGCCGCGAATTTTACAACCTGGCTGTGAAAATCAAAGCAATTATGGAAGAATACCCTGACAGTTCGCTTATTATAAATGATCGGATAGATATAGCTCTTGCTGCAAAAGCAGACGGCGTGCATTTGGGGCAGGAAGATATCCCAGTTACTGTTGCTCGCAAAATTATGGGGCCTGAAGCCATTATCGGGGCTACCGTTTCTTCTGTGGATGAAGCTCATAGGGCGAAGGAAAATGGAGCAGATTATCTGGGAACCATTGCAGTATTCCAAACCCCCACCAAGGAGGATGCCGCTCCCATAGGGTTGGAAGGTTTGGAACAAATTTCAATGGCAATAGATCTTCCGATGGTTGCTATTGGAGGAATTAAGGTTGAAAATGTAGCGGAAGTAATTAAACATGGAGCGGAAGGCGTGGCTGTGGTTTCCGAGGTTATGTGTGCTTCGGAGCCTGCCAGTGCTGTGAAAAATCTTTTGGAACAAGTAAATAGGGCCAGGCAAGGAGAGAAAAAATGAAAATTGAAGAAATTGGCGAAATTAATCTGATCAAGCACCTCACTACCAATTTAAATCAAGAATATGATTCCTCTGTGAAATTAGGAGTAGGAGATGATGCTGCGGCAATCAAGTTCTCCGATGATCATTATTTGCTGCTAACAGTGGATATGCTGGTAGAAGGTCGTCACTTTTTGATAGATAAAATTCAACCTGAGCAACTGGGGCACAAATCCCTGGCTGCGAGTTTGAGTGATATAGCTGCTATGGGGGGCTCTCCCCGCTATGCAGTCATTTCGGTTGGCTGGCCGGCTTATGTTGATTTAAATTATACCGAACGAGTTTATGCGGGATTAAGGGGGCTGGCCCGTAAATTTGAGGTTAATATCATTGGAGGAGATACCGTTAAGGCTCCTCAGCTGGTGGTTGATGTTACGGTGTTGGGCGAAATAAGAAAAGAACCTATTACCCGAAGTGGAGCTCAACCAGGAGAATTAATTGCAGTTACCGGGCGAGTGGGAGCATCTGCTGCCGGGTTAAATCTGTTGATTAATGAGCAAAATAATAAAACTTTATCTTCTAAAACGGTTGATGCGCTTCATCAGGCTCATTTAACCCCTATTCCCAGGGTAAAAGAAGCTTCACTTCTGGTGAAAAAGAATATACCTACTTCCATGATAGATGTTAGCGATGGAGTGGTAAGTGAAATAAATCATATCTGCTCCAGTAGCGGAGTGGGAGGGGTAATATATGCTGAAAACCTCCCTGTGGATAATAACACTATAGAAGCTGCTGCTTACTTGAAAGAAGATCATTTGGATTGGGCTTTGTATGGCGGAGAAGATTATGAATTAATTTTTACTTTACCGGAGAGCAAAGTTTCCCAGGCTCGCAAGGCTTTATCTGAAACAGGGACTGAGTTGCATATAATTGGAAAAACCCTCTCTTCCGAATCTGGATTGCATCTGGAGAAAGAGGGAGAGGTTGTACCATTATCCGTAAAAGGTTACGATCATTTTCATGAATAGTATTTAAAAGGGGGATAAACTTAATAATGTTTAAAAAGGCATTAACTATTGCCGGTTCCGATTCAGGTGGAGGAGCTGGAATTCAGGCTGATATCAAGGCCATGGAGAATTTGGGTGTTTTTGGCATGAGCGTGATAACAGCAGTGACTGCCCAAAATACGATAGGAGTTACTGGCGTGCATCAATTACCTGCAGAATTCGTAGGCCGGCAAATAGATGCAGTGATCACTGATCTGGGTGCTGATGCAGTAAAAATAGGGATGCTGGGGACTTCTGAAGTAGTTGAGGTAGTAGCTCATAAAATCAATCAGTATAATTTGAAGCGAGTTGTTTTGGATCCTGTTATTGTGGCTACCAGTGGTGATCGCCTTTTAGCGGAGGAAGCAATAGAGGTAATAAAAAGCAAACTTATTCCTGTTTCTTTTATAGTAACTCCCAACCGAAATGAAGCTGAAATATTGAGTGGAATTAGTTTAAATTGTGAAGAAGATTTCCGTAAAGCTGCCAGGCTGATCTATGAGCTCGGTGCAGGCGGAGTGCTGGTAAAAGGTGGTGAGTTTGCAGAAGATCTGTTTACTGATATTTATTATGATGGCAAAGATTTTTATCATTATACTGCACCAAAAGTAAAAACTTCCCATACTCACGGAACTGGATGCACGCTATCTTCCGTAATTGCTGCCTGCCTTGCTAAGGAGGCTCTTCCTGCAGAAGCGCTGCAAACAGCCAAAGATTATGTTTACCGGCAGATAGAGAGAGCGCATAATTATCCTATTGGCGGCGGAAGTGCCCCCATCTCCCTTCCTCAAGGACAATGATATTTTTTTCACATATTTTGCTTAACAGTTGAAGGATTATAAGCGATAGAAATAGAATATTACTTAATGGAAAAAACTTAATTAGTTTAAGTTTGTTTGTCGCTGCAGGAATTTAAGAAAATATATGCAAGGGAGGTAAGTGCTTTTGGCTGCCGTAATTGAACAAGAGCAAGAATTTGATTATCAAAAGGCTGATGAGTTAATTGAACCGTTTTTGGGTAAAAAAGGAATGATTATTCCTGCTCTCCAGACGTTGCAGGAGGAATACGGGTATCTGCCCCGCCCTGCTGTGGAGCGTATGGCCCAGAGAATGAGGATTCCTTTGAGCAAGGTGTACGGTGTGATCACCTTTTATGCCCAATTTAAGCTGAGCCCCCGTGGTAAGTATATTATCAGGGTTTGTAAGGGAACAGCTTGTCACATTCAAGGTAGTCCCAAAATTGCCGAGAGAATTCAGGAGATTCTCGAGGTAGAAAGCGGGGAAACCACACCAGATCTGAAGTTTACCCTGGAAGAAGTAGCCTGTATCGGGGCTTGTGCTCTGGCACCGGTTATGATGGTTAATGATAATCCTCACGGGCGGCTTTCCCCGGATATTATCAAGGAAATTTTGGATAGTTACGAGTAATTAGGATAATTAGTAATTTTTACTAATTTTTTTATTATTACTTTACTTTGAGGAGGTGTACCAGTGGAAAAATTCATTGATCCCTGCTGTGAAAAATGTACGCATACTAAGGAATCTCCCTGCAAAGATTTTGTTAAGTGTTGCATGGAAGGCCCTATCTGCCATGATAATGATTCCTGTGCGGAAAAGAGAAAAGCCGTAGTGAATAAAGTGGCGTTGAACGAAAAATTTGCGATTTGCTAGTGATGGACGAAAATTTGCCTAATAATTTAATTATTTTGGCTAATAATTTTTATCAACAAAGAGAGCAAGGGAGGTAAGAGTACTTTGTATGAAAAGCATTTAATGCTGTGCGGGGCAACAGGTTGTCTTTCTTCAGGTGCTGGAAACATTGAGAAGAAGGTACGCGAAGAGTTGTCTAAGCATGGACTAGAAGATAAGTACCGCATTGTAATGTCCGGGTGTCCTGGTTTTTGTGAAGTTGGCCCCATTATGGTTGTTTACCCCGACGAAGTATTTTACTGTCGGTTGGAAGAAGATGACATCCCCCAAATAGTGGAAAGTCATTTTGTAGGAGGAGAGGTTTACGAAAAACGTCTCTACAAAGGGCCGGATGTGGAGGCACCGGCACGTTTTTACGATACTATACCATTTTATTCCAAGCAGGTTTTCAATGTATTGCGCAATAGTGGAATTATAGACCCCGAGAATATCGACGAGTATATTATGCGCGGAGGCTATCGCGCTCTTTCCCGCGTATTGAACATGGAACAAATGGATGTAATTCAGGAAGTCCTTGATTCTGGGCTCCGCGGTCGTGGTGGCGCTGGTTTCCCCAGTGGAAAGAAGTGGGAGTTCACCTATAAAGCCCCTGGCGAGAAAAAATACATTGTCTGTAACGCTGACGAAGGTGACCCCGGAGCTTTTATGGATCGCAGTATTCTGGAAGGCGATCCTCATGTTTTGATTGAGGGGATGCTCATTGCCGGCAAGGCTATTGGCGCCGATGAAGGTTATATTTATTGCCGGGCTGAGTATCCACTAGCTATTGAAAGGCTAAAAATCGCTATCGAGCAGGCGGAAGAATACGGTCTGCTAGGTGAAAATGTTCTGGGTTCCGGTTTTAATTTTAAATTAAACATTAAGGAAGGCGCCGGAGCGTTTGTATGTGGTGAGGAAACAGCCCTGCTGGCTTCTATTGAAGGGGAGAGGGGCATGCCTCGTCCTCGTCCACCGTTTCCGGCTCAATACGGTCTTTTTGGCAAGCCTACTTGTATTAACAATGTGGAGACTTTCGGTAATGTGCCTCTTATTTTAAGAGAGGGTGGAGCCGAAGAGTACAAGAAGATAGGAACAGAGGGAAGTACAGGAACCAAGGTGTTCGCACTGGCCGGGAAAATAAGAAACACTGGCTTGTGTGAAGTGCCCATGGGTATCACCATTCATGAAGTGGTCTACGATGTGGGTGGCGGTATAATGAACGATCGGGCTTTTAAAGCAGTTCAGGCTGGTGGCCCTTCCGGAGGATGTATTCCTGAAGATCTGTTGGATTTGCCTATTGATTATGATTCTCTAACCCAGGCCGGAGCAATTATGGGTTCCGGCGGACTGGTGGTTATGGATGATGGCACTTGTATGGTGGACCTGGCTCGCTATTTCCTTAGCTTTACCCAGAAGGAGTCTTGTGGTAAGTGTACTCCTTGTCGTGAGGGAACCAAGCGGATGCTGGAAATACTGGATCGGATTTGTGAGGGTGAAGGAGAAGAAGGTGACCTGGAAAGATTGGATGAACTGGCCGGTGCCATTAAAGATAGCGCTCTCTGCGGACTGGGACAAACTTGCCCCAATCCGGTGTTGAGTACAATCCGTTATTTCCGCCATGAATATGAAGAGCATATTTACGAAAAGTTCTGCCGGGCAGGAATTTGTAACGAGCTTTTCAACTACTATATTGATGACGAACTTTGCAACGGTTGCACCCGTTGTTCAAAAGCTTGCCCTGTAGAAGCTATTACTGGTGATAAGAAAGAAGCCCATCAGTTGGATGTAGATGTGTGCACTAAGTGCGGCAGTTGCCTAAACAAATGTCGCCAGAATGCAATTAAGATAAAGCGTGTAGGGAGGGAAGCCGATGTCAGCAATTAATTTAACCATAGACGGCCAGCAAGTGGAAGTAGAACAGGGCAGCACCATCTTGGATGCGGCACAAAAGGTGGGGGTTGAAATCCCTACGTTTTGCCATGATCCGGAACTGGCTCGATTAGGAGCCTGTCGTATCTGTGTGGTGGAAGTAGAAAAAGCGAGAGCACTGGTAGCTGCCTGCAGTGCACCTGCAGGACCAGACATGGTAGTGCATACTGATACGGATAGGGTCCGGAAGGCCCGTAACATTATTTTACGGCTGATCTTGGCCAACCACTCCCTGGAATGCATTACTTGCGAGAAAAACGGCGATTGCAAATTGCAGGATTATTGCTATCAATACGGAGTGGAATCCAGTGATTTTGTAGGAGCCGTAAAGGAAGTACCATTGGATGATACCAACCCCTTTATAGTAAGGGACATGAATAAATGTATTCTTTGCGGGCGTTGTGTAGGAAGGTGCCAGAATATTGTTGGCGCTGGAGCTATTGATTTTATTAACCGTGGATTTACTTCTAATGTGGGCACTGCTTTTGGCGATCCCCTGGAAGATTCCAGTTGTGTATTTTGTGGAGTATGCGTGGATGTTTGTCCTGTAGGTGCTCTTTCAGCCAAGGCTCGTCTGGGTAAAGGGCGTGCCTGGGAAGTGGAGCAAGTAGAGACTGTTTGTCCTTATTGTGCTACCGGTTGCAAGGTGGATCTTCATGTGAATGAAGATGACGAGATAGTTGATGCCTCGGCTGATGAAGAAGTAGGGATTAATCAGGGCAAATTGTGTGCCCGAGGACGCTTTGGTTGGGATTTTACTCGCCATGAGCATCGGATTACAAAGCCCATGGTTAAAGAAGATGGAGTATACGTAGAAATCGAATGGGAAGAAGCTTTGGAAATGGTGGCAGAAAGAATACAAGAAGTGGAGTCTAATTTTGGGGCGGAAGCCATCGGTGGACTTGCTTCTAGTAGGGTTACCAATGAAGAGATATACCTTTTCCAAAAGCTTTTACGTTCATTGGGGAGCAACAATATAGATCATCTGGGCCGTTACCGCTATAGCACTTCCCCTCAAACTTCTTCAGTTTTGTTCAAGAGTGGAGTCATGACCGGGGATTTGCAAAAGATAAATGAAGCGGATGCTGTACTTCTGGTTAACGCTGATATTTCTCAATCACACCCTGTGCTCAATTACCAGTTGCGGAGTGCTGCCAGCAATGGCACTAGGGTATTCAGCGTAGGAGTTGAAGAGCCGGATGTTTCTGTTCCTGCTGAAAGGTGCTTAGTGTCGGAAGCAGGCAAAGACCAAGCTGTTCTCAACGGGATAATTAATGTAATCTTGGAAGAGAACTTGATTAATGGAGATGCAGCGAATGACAAAGCTACCCTTGAGGAAATTAAAAAAGCAGTAGATGGGTTTACTCCTAAATATGTTGAAGATGTAACTGGCGTTCCGGCTACAGATATTAAGGAAGTAGCCCATGGTTATGCCAATGCGGAACAGCCTATGATTCTGTTTAATACAGATACCTTCCGCATTGGGGCAGGACTTAAGAGTGTAAAAGCAATGCTTGGCCTGGCTGCAGTAGCCGGAATGAAGGGTGTGCCTGCTGGTGGGGTTAGTTTCCTGCAGGATTATAACAACTCTCTGGGAGCAACAATTCTGGGTGCTGTTCCTAATTACTTGCCTAACTTCCAGGATGTTAGTGAACAGTCTGCAAGGGATAAGTTTGGCAAAGCATGGGAGACGGAAATCAATGCCCAACCTGGTTTGAGCTTGAAACAGATGATAGAGGAAGCCAAAGATGGCAATATCCAGTGTATGTATATAATGGGCGAAGACCCCATTTCCGGCAGTGAAGATCCGGAAGGAGTAAAAGATGCTCTGGAAAATCTGGACTTTTTAGTAGTTCAGGATATTTTCTTGAGTGAAACGGCACGTTATGCGGATATAGTTCTTCCTTCAGCTGCTTTTGCGGAAAAGTTGGGCACATATATAAACCAGGAAGGAAGAGTCCAGCTTGGTACACCGGCGTTGGATCTCCCAGGAGATGCAATGACAGACTTTGAAATAGTTGCTCATCTGGCATTCTACCTGGGCCTTGATTGGCCAGCTCTCTTTGTGGGAGACGTATTTGGAGAGATTGCTTCGCTGGCTCCTGCTTTTGAAGGCATGAGCTATGTAAGCCTTGACAAAATCAAGCAAGATCCTTCTGCAGATTCCTGGCAGGCAATATTAAATGATTTGGATGAGTTGGCCGGCCAAGACGAACCTCAGATGGAAACAGTGGAAGCAGCAGATTTGACCTATCTACATGCAAAAGGTTCTATGACTTCATGCCTGGCTGAAATGAAAAAGCAGCAGGTTTAAAAAAACTAAACCCAAATTCCTTATAAGCTTTCTGGAGGCCAGAAACTTATGGGAATTTGGGTTTTTACGATTAATGAAGGGAGGGAGAGATTTGTCTAGAGATTACCAGGCCGTCTTGGAAAAATTTCAGGGAGAGCAGAAAGAACTTATACCAATTTTGCAAAGTGTGCAAGAAGAGTTCGGCTACCTCCCGGAAGATTGCTTTGAGAAAATAGCTGAGTATATTGGTATTCCGGATAGCAGTGTTTATGGAGTGGCTACTTTTTATGCGCAGTTTCACTTTAGCCCCCGTGGTAAATATATTATTAGAATGTGCCGTGGTACTGCCTGTCACGTTAAGGGAGTGTCTAAGGCCGCTGATAAGATGCGCGAATTGTTGGGTATCGATGTGGGTGAAACTACTTCCGATTATAAGTTTACTTACGAGGAAGTAGCTTGTATAGGTGCGTGTGGTCTTGCACCGGTAATGATGATTAACGATCGCACTTATGGTAAGTTAACCCCCGACAAGGTAGAGGAAATTATTGAAAGTTATAAAGAACCTGTAGAGGCATGAAAGGAGTAGCTATCTTATGGAGAGGTTTATTGAGCATTGCTGTGAGAAGTGTGAACACAGTGTAGAAAATCCTTGTGCACAATTTGTAGAATGTCGGCTTACGGGGCCTTTGTGCCATGAAAACTCTACATGTGCTGAAAAGCGCAAGGCTATAATTGAAAAGTATAGTCACAGTGATGGGTTTCAGCAATATTAAGATTTTTACAAGAAAGGAGGGAGTTAATTGTACGACAAACAGATCTTGATCTGCGCCGGTACCGGCTGTATTTCTTCCGGTACTTTAGACGTTAACGATGCTTTACAGGAGGAACTTAAAAAGCATGGTTTGCAAGATAAAGTTAGGATAATTCTTTCGGGATGTCATGGTTTTTGTGAGATGGGTCCTATTTTCATAGTTTACCCGGAAGATATTTTTTATTGTGGAGTTACAGCAGAAGATATGCCGGAGCTGGTAGAAGAGCATCTTGTTAAGGGCAATAAAGTGGAAAGACTCTTATATCAAGACCCGGTTTCGGAAGAATTTTTGACTTCTTATGTAGATATTCCCTTTTACAAGCATCAGAAAAGGGTCGTTCTTCGTAATTGTGGAATCATAGATCCCGAAAATATTGATGAATATATTATCCGAGGTGGGTATTTAGGACTACGTAAAGCCTTAAATACGGAGCCTCAGGAAATAGTATCTCAAATTAAAGATTCTGGGCTTCGGGGATTAGGAGGAGCGGGTTTTCCGGCTGGGAAAAAGTGGGAAACAGCTTATAGTGTAGATAGCGATAAAAAATATGTAGTTTGCAATGCTGATGAAGGCGATCCCGGAGCATTTATGGACCGGAGTATCCTGGAAGGGGATCCCCATTCGGTTATAGAAGGCATGGCAATCGCTGGAAAGGCAATTGGTAGTGATGAAGCTTATGTATATGTGCGGGCGGAGTATCCTCTAGCGGTGCGGCGTTTGCGTAAAGCAATAGCCCAGGCTGAGGAGTACGGCCTTATTGGGGAAAATATTCTTAATTCCGGTTTCAATTTCAAAGTCAATGTTAAAGAAGGAGCAGGGGCGTTCGTTTGTGGCGAATCTACTGCCCTGGTAATGTCTATAGAAGGCAAAAGAGGTATGCCCAAACCATTGCCTCGCCCCCGTACAACAACTGCCGGGTTGTGGGATAAGCCCACATTGCTAAATAATGTAAAAACACTCTCGGTGGTTCCCCAGATTATCAATAAAGGGGTAGAATGGTTTACCAGTATAGGTACTGAAAACTGCAAAGGGACTGCGGTATTTGCTCTTACCGGGAAAACTAATAGGAGTGGACTTATTGAAGTTCCTATGGGGATGAAACTGGGCAAAATTATCCACGAAATAGGAGGCGGCATACCTGGAGGAAGGAATTTTAAAGCGGTGCAGACCGGTGGGCCTTCTGGGGGTTGCTTGCCTGAAGATAAGTTAGATTTGCCGGTTGATTTCGATACACTTATTGAAGCGGGCTCTATGATGGGTTCTGGCGGTATGGTGGTTTTAGATGATTCAACCTGTATGGTTGATGTGGCCAGGTATTTTCTTGATTTTACTTTTGCAGAATCTTGTGGCCAGTGCGTACCTTGCCGCTTGGGAACACAACAAATGTTGCAGATTCTTAACGATATTTGCGAGGGAAATGGGCGTGAAGGAGATATAGAACTTCTCCTGGAATTAGGTGACTATATTATTAAAGGGTCAGTATGTGGATTGGGTAAAACTGCTCCCAACCCGGTTTTAAGTACCATAAAGTATTTCCGGGAAGAATATGAACAGCATATCAGGGAAAAGCGTTGTGTTGCCCTTGCATGCAAGGAACTTATTTTATATCGCATAGATCAAGAGAAATGCAATGCTTGTGGTCGTTGCCGCAAAGAATGTCCTGCCGGAGCTGTCATTGGCGAGAAAAAAGTTCCGCATGAAATTGATCAATCTAAATGCACCAAGTGTGGAATCTGTTATGAAAGTTGTCCCGACAAGTTTGATGCAGTAGAGATAATTACTGGCAAAGAAAACATACCGGCCTTGAGTGGAGAGGAGGTCAACCAATGATAACTTTATATATTAACGGGATTAAAATAGAGGCTGAAGAGGATATGACAATATATCAGGCTGCACAAAAAGCCGGCATATATATACCTGTCCTCTGTTATCACCCGGACCTTTCTACTTTTGGTGCCTGCCGGGTTTGTATGGTGGAAGCTAACGGGCGGGTGGTTACTGCCTGTAGGGCTATCGTGGAAGAAGGCATGATTGTCCAAACGGATACCGAAGATGTGGAAATGATCAGAAAGTTTAACGTGGAGCTAATATTGGCAAGTCACAATCAAGATTGTCAGACCTGTTCTCGTAATAACGACTGCAAATTACAAGAAGTATCTTCCTTTATAGGGGTTGAACCCGATGGTATGCAGAAAATTAGGCGCAATCAACTGGATACACCCATAGATGATAGCAATCCTTTTTTCTTCAGGGATCACAGCAAATGTATCCTTTGTGGAATTTGTATTAGGGCTTGTGATGAGATCAATGGTGTAACTGCTTTGGATTTTGCTTTTCGTGGTTATAATACCCTGGTTAGCGTGCCCGGCAATAAACCCTTGCGGGAGTCTTCGTGTGAATCTTGCGGGGAATGCATGGAAAGATGTCCTACCGGTGCTCTTGCTCGAAGTGGCCAACAAAAGCCGGAGAGAGAAATTAAAAGTGTTTGTCCTTATTGTGGGGTAGGATGTAATATAAAACTGGGCACACGTGGGCGTAAAGTGGTCCAGGTCAGAGGTGACCATGATAACCCGGTTAACGAGGGAGAACTTTGTGTTAAAGGCCGTTTTGGTTTTGAGTTTATTAATCATCCTGAACGCTTAAGTAAGCCTCTGGTTAAAAAGAATGGAAAGTTGGAAGAGGCTAGCTGGGATGAAGCTCTGGATAAAGTGAGTCAAAAATTAAAAGAAATTTGTGATCAAAATGGGGCTGATTCAATTGGCACTTTAAGTTCGGCTCGTTGTTCCAACGAAGAGAATTACCTCTTCCAAAAATTATTCCGCAGTTTGGGAACAAACAATATTGATCACTGCGCCCGTCTTTGACATGCTCCCACAGTAGCCGGTCTGGCTACAGCATTTGGTAGTGGGGCAATGACCAACAGTATTGGTGAAGTGACGGGGGCAGATGCTCTGTTTATAATCGGTTCTAATACCACCGAAACGCATCCGGTAATCGGTTATAGGGTGAGAAAAGCAGCCCGTAATGGGACAAAAGTAGTGGTAGCTGATCCACGCCGCATAGATCTGGCCAAGCGCTCTGCAGTTTTACATCTGCAGCAAAAACCAGGCACCGATGTAGCATTGCTTAATGGGATGCTCAATGTGATTATTAGTGAAAACCTTGTGGATAAGACGTTTATTAATAGCCGGACTGAAGGGTTTGCAGATGTAGAAAAAGTAGTGTCACAGTACACTCCGGAATATGCTTCTGAGATTACTGGTGTTCCGGCAGAGGATATTAAAGAAGCAGCTCGCATATATGGCAACGCGGATAAAGCAGCTATCCTTTATACCATGGGAATTACCCAGCATACTTCTGGAACGGACAATGTGCTGGCTATTGCCAATCTGGCCATGGCTACCGGGAACTTGGGCAAACCTTCTGCAGGGGTAAACCCCTTACGCGGTCAAAACAATGTTCAGGGTGCTTGCGATATGGGTGCCTTGCCCAATGTCTTTACCGGTTACCAAAAAGTGGGGGATGAAAACTCGGAAAATAAATTTGCTCAAAACTGGAATGTCCAGTTGGATAGCAAGCCGGGGTTAGCTGTGCCGGAAATGTTTGATCAGGCAGCAAAAGGTGAGCTAAAAGCCATGTATATCATGGGTGAAAATCCGGTAATGAGCGATGCAAACGCCTCTCATGTAATAGAAGCTCTGGAAAATCTGGAAATGTTAGTGGTTCAGGATATTTTCTTAACGGAAACTGCACAGTACGCAGATGTGGTTTTCCCGGCAGCATCTTTTGCCGAAAAAATGGGAACTTACACCAATACCGAACGGCGTGTGCAAATAGCTTATCCGGCAGTTAATCCTCCCGGAGAAGCTCTTCCCGATTACGAGATCCTTACTTTGCTTGCTAACCGAATAGGATTCAACTGGAGATATGATTCTGCCGAAGATATATTTACCGAGATTACTTCCCTTACTCCCAGTTATGCAGGGATAAATTATGGGCGTTTGGAGCAGGGAGGTTTGCAGTGGCCTTGCCCTGATGAAAGTCATCCAGGAACAATGTACTTGCACGGGGAAGAGTTCAAACGTGGAAAAGGCTTGTTCAATGCTGTTGAATTTACTCCTCCTGCAGAAGAACCAGATAAAGAGTACCCGTTTATATTAACTACTGGTAGGAATTTGTTCCATTATCACACCGGAACCATGACTTACCGTTCCCAGGGATTGGTAGATTTTAAGCCTGAAGAAGACGCCATGATTAACTCCGTTGATGCCCAAAATATTGGAGTGGAATCAGGAGATGAAGTGGAAGTAACTTCTCGTCGTGGCAGAGTAAAGGCAAAAGCAAACGTTTCAGAAATAGTAGCACCGGGCGTGATTTTCATGACTTTCCATTATAGAGATACTTTGACTAACATGCTTACCAACGATGCAATTGACCCTGTATCTAAAACCCCGGAGCTTAAAGTAAGTGCGGTAAATGTTAAAAAAACATAGCTAATTGTTTATTATCAGGATTAAGCCACAGGGGGACTTTTTAAACCATACCCCTGTGGCTATTCTATTTCTGTATTTCTGGTAAATGTTCTTCTTTGAATCTTGATCTTATTATTTAAACATTTTACGAATTTCCCCAAAAGAGAGAGTTCGGTCATACTGCAGTATGGCTCCTTCAAATATTTTTGCGCCAAGGTAAATAACCAGCAGTGCTGAAATGATGAGTACTAAGATAATTAAACCTATTTCCCATGCAGGGAGATCTGTGGCTCCAATACGAAGTAAGGAGGCTACAGGGTTAAAAGGTGGCAAAAAGCTTAAAATCCTAACCCAGGGTGCATCTGGTGTCATTATTATGGGACCGCTAATAAACAAGGGAATCATGGGGATCATTATTACCAATCCTTGAGTTTGACTGCCTCCCTCGGCTTCTTTCATGGTAGCCCCTACAGTCGCAAAAAGAGAAGCTAACAGGAGATAGCCGAAGATAAAAATCAGCAAAGAAGGCAAGGCTTCTCTTAAGTTAATAAATTGCATAATATCCCAGAAAAAGTTAGCTACAAGTAATCCCACTGTTGCCCAAATCACTACTTGAAATAGCCCCAGGGTGCCAAATCCTATCACTTTGCCCAACATTAATTCCCGAGAAGATACCGAGGATAGAAGTATTTCTACAATGCGGTTTTTCTTTTCCCTGATAACCCCGTACATTAATACTTGTCCTGTAAAAATTACTGCAAATATAAGGATCATGGCCAGGGCCAGAGGAGTAACTAATTCAGCAATGTTTGCCATTAAATCTGGTTCATGACCTTCAACGGTTTGGGTTTTAATTTGCAAAGGTTTAGCAGCTTCCCTGGATTCATATTTGCTCAAGCCAATTTCCTGGAGGCGATATTCTAAGATTGGTTGTTGTAGAGTTTCTTTTAAAACATGGGTATTTATGTTTTGAAACTCTTCTGAGAAATAACTTATTTCCCCAGTTTCCATAAGGGATTGCTGGTCAAATAATAAAAGACCCTCGTAATTTTCATTTTTCACTTCTTCTTTTGCTTCTGCCTCAGTTCCTTCAAATTGGCTAATATCTAGCGAGGTTTCTTTAAGGTGATCTTCTAGAAATGGGTAAAAAGAGTCTGTATTATCTACTACCACAATCTTGAGTTCATGCCCTTCTGGCACGATTTCCCTATCACCTCCATTTTGGGTGAAAAAGCCGATAACACCTGCTCCTATAATAAGCAGGGGAATCACAAAAGTTAGGATAAGAAAAGTATTACTGCGCAAAGTTTTGAAAAATTCCCAGTGAGCTACTTTTCTAATATTGCTCCATTTCCAATTCTTCAACATCTTCCCCTCTCTCTTTAGCGGTTTGGATGAATATATCATGCAACGGAGGTTTTTCTACTATAATTTCTTCTACCGTTATCTTGCCGCAAATATTTTGCAATAATTCATTTATATTATTAGCACCTGAATATCGGAAAATGGTTCTATGTTGTTCTCTTTTTTCTATAACAATGTCTGGCATATTTTGTAAAAATGAAGTATTTTCTATTTCTGAATGGTAAACTTTTACTTTATGTTCCCGGTAGCCACCTTTTATTTCAGCCAATTTTCCAGAAAGGACTTGTCTGCCTTTATTGATCATAACCAGGGAGTCGCATAGTTCTTCTACCAGGTTCATTTGATGAGCGGAAATAATTATGGTTAAGCCTTCCCTTTGTAATTCGCGGATGGTATCTTTAATAAATTCTTGGTTGAGGGGATCAAGGCCTGAGAAAGGTTCATCTAGCATGACTAATTCAGGGTGGTGAAGAATAGCAGCAATGAATTGTACTTTTTGCTGCATTCCTTTCGATAATTTCTCCAGCTTTTGATTCGCGTACTCGGAAAGCCCTACTCTTTCCAGCCATTGGGTGCCTTCCTTTTGGGCTTTTTCCCGGGGCATTCCCTTTAAACTGGCAAGGTACACCAGGGTTTCCAGTACCTTTGCATCGTCATAAAGCCCTCGTTCTTCTGGAAGATAACCTATTTTTGTTTTATCCATTGAAGAGTTGGTGCCGTTAAAATAGAAATTAACTTTTCCTTTATCTGCGTGAAGGATTCCCATTATTATTCGTATAGCAGTAGTTTTGCCGGCTCCGTTAGGACCCAATAAGCCCATGATATTTCCTCTTTGCAGATCAAAGGAGATGTTATTGACTACTGTTTTGCCAGCAAAACTTTTGGTAAGGTTGTTAACGCTTAGGATTTCTTTCAACTTTAAAAACCTGCTTCCTCAGATTTTAATAATTGTTTACCTCTCCCTAAAACATTTAGTAAAATAGCAGTAATTGTGCAATCATTTTTATGGTTATGGTTATAAGTGTTAAAATTAACTTATTACTATACCTAATAAATCATATTCGGTGAGAATTGTAAAGATATAATCATTTGACTTTTTCCGTATAGAAAAAGCAACAAATAAAATTTTGGGGAAGTATGCTTAATGGTAATTAAAGAATTAAGGAGGCAAGGTTGTGGATAATAGGTACGTTATTAGAGAAATTATGCGGATTAAAACAGGGGAAAAACAAAATATGGAGGACAAGATAGCCAGGGAAGAGCCAGTTACAATATATTTGAATGATACTGAGCTGGTTACTTTAATGTGTACGCCTGAAAAAATAGATTATATGGCCGTGGGTTTTTTATTTTCGGAAGGTTTTTTGGAGAGAAAAGCGGATATTAAAGATATTCGGGTGGATGAAGAGAAAGGTTTGGTATTTGTAGAGACATATAATGATACTTCACCTCTGGTGGAAAAGCTATATGGAAGTCGTACCATAACTACTGGTTGTGGGAAGGGTACTACTTTCTTTACTGCCTGGGATGCATTGCGGAGCAAACCAGTGGAGAAAAAAGGTTTTAAAGTTAAAGCTTCTTATTTA